>JACORV010000119.1 GCA_016179225.1 Gemmatimonadota bacterium
GCCGACTTGGTCGTCTACGGCCGGGTCTGGACGGGCGACAGCGCGCGGCCGTGGGCGGAAGGGGTCGCCGTCCGGGGCGCGGAGATCGTCGCCGTCGGCTCGCGGCGCGAGATCGCCCCGCTGGTGGGCCGGGGCACGCGCGTGCTCGACAACGGCCGCGCGCTGGTCACGCCCGGCTTCGGCGATTCGCACGCGCACTTCATCAGCGGCGGTTTCCAGCTGGCGTCGGTAGACCTGCGCGATGCGGACACGCCGCGGGAATTCATCCGCCGGATCGCGGAGTTCGCGCGGCGCCAGCCGGCCGGACGCTGGATCCTGGGCGGGGACTGGGACCACGAGCGGTGGGCGGGCTCGCCGCTCCCCCGCGGCGACTGGATCGATTCGGTGACGCCGAACAACCCGGTCTTCGTGAACCGCCTTGACGGTCACATGGCGCTCGCGAACGGGGTGGCGATGCGCCTCGCCGGGCTCACCCGCGAGACCCGCGACTTGCCGGGCGGCCTCATCGTCCGCGACTCGGCGACCGGCGAGCCGGCCGGCGTGTTCAAGGACAACGCGCAGGGCCTGATCGCTCGCGCCATCCCCGGTCCGAGCGCGGACCAATTGGACACGGCGCTGGCGCTCGCGATGCGGCACGCGGCCGAGTACGGCGTGACCAACGTGCACGCGATGGGGAGCTGGGGCGACTTCAACGCCTTCCGCCGCGTGCGCGCAAGGAACGCGCTCACCACGAGGGTCTACGCCTTCGTGCCGCTCGCCACGTGGCGGATGCTGGCGGACACGGTGCGTGCCCTGGGCCGCGGCGACGAGTGGCTGCGCTGGGGCGGGCTCAAGGGCTTCATGGACGGCTCCCTCGGCTCGACCACGGCGGCGTTCTACGAGCCGTACCTCGACGCGCCGGCCAGCCGCGGGCTCCTCGTCGTCGACTCGGCCGGGATGCGGGGGACCATCCTCGGCGCCGACAGCGCCGGCCTGCACATCGTCGTCCACGCCATCGGCGACCGCGCCAACGCGATGCTGCTCCGGTTCTTCGCCGACGCCATTCTTGAGAACGGCGCCCGCGACCGCCGTTTCCGGGTCGAGCATGCGCAGCACCTGAGGCAGGAGGACATCCCACGCTTCGGGCGGCTCGGAGTCATTGCGTCCATGCAGCCCTACCACATCATTGACGACGGGCGCTGGGCGTGGAAGCGCCTCGATCCGGCCCGCCTCGTGGGCACCTACGCGATGAGCTCGCTCCTCGAGACCGGCGCGCGCCTCTCCTTCGGCAGCGACTGGACGGTGGCGCCGCTCGACCCGATCTGGGGGATCTACGCGGCCGTTACGCGGCGGACGCTGGACGACCGCAATCCCGGCGGCTGGATCCCCGAGCAGAGGCTCAGCCTCGACCAGGCGCTTGGTGCGTACACCTCCGGGGTCGCCCACGCGGGGTACCAGGACGATCGCGTCGGGGTGTTGCGGCCCGGCATGCTTGCCGACCTGGTGCTGCTGGACCGCGATCTCTTCGGGGTAGCTCCCGAGACGATCAACCAGGCCCAGGTGCGCGCCACGATCGTCGGCGGAAGGGTGGTTTACGAGCGGCCGGCTCGCTGAGCGGTCGAATGTTGAAAACGGCCGTCCAAGCCGTAGCTTTCGGACCCATGGCCACCCGCTCCAAGACCGAGGTCGCGGCCCGGCGTCTCACCAAGCGCGACCTGCTCGACATCTACCACTTGATGCTCCTTTCCAGGCGCCTGGACGACAAGGAAATCCAGCTCAAGCGGCAGAACAAGATCTTTTTCCAGATCTCGGGCGCCGGCCACGAGGGGGTGCTGGCGGCGGCGGGCAAGGTGCTCCGCGCCGGATACGACTGGTTCTACCCCTACTACCGCGACCGGGCGCTTTGCCTCGCCCTCGGCATGACGCCGACCGAGATGCTGCTCGAAGCGGTCGCCGCGGAAGCCGATCCCAACTCGGGCGGCCGGCAGATGCCGTCGCACTGGGGCCACAAGGACCTCAACATCGTCAGCCAATCGAGCCCGACGGGGACGCAGTGCCTGCAGGCCGTGGGGTGCGCGGAGGCGTGGCTGCGGTACGACCGGATCAAGGAGATTCCCGAGCGGGAGGCGAAGTCGCACGGCGACGAGGTCGTCTACTGCTCGATCGGTGACGGGACGACCAGCGAGGGCGAGTTCTGGGAGGCGCTCAATACAGCCTGCAACCTGAAGCTTCCCGTCCTCTTCATGGTCGAGGACAACGGCTATGCGATCTCCGTGCCGGTCGAGGTGCAGACGGCCGGCGGGTCGATCTCGAAGCTCGTGTCGGGCTTCCCGGACCTGTTCGTGGAGCAGGTGGACGGGTGCGACCCGATCGCCTCGTACGAGACGGTGAGCCGGGCCGTGGCGTACTGCCGCGCCCGCAAGGGTCCGGCGCTGGTGCACGCGAAGGTCATCCGTCCGTATTCCCATTCGCTGTCGGACGACGAGGTGATGTACCGGCCGCCGGAGGAGCGCGAGCAGGACGCGAAGCGGGATCCGCTGAGGCACTTCCCCGCGAAGCTCGTCGCCGAGGGCGTGGCGACCGCGGAGGAGATCCAGGAGATCGAAGCCGAGGTGGCGGCCGCCATCGACGCCGCGACGGACGCGGCGCTCGGTTCGCCCCAGCCGGCGCCCGAGACGACGCTGCGCTTCATCTACTCGCCTGACGTGGATCCGACGTCGGAGCAGTTCGACACCGAGGACGATCCGCAGTTCACCGGCGATCCGACGACGATGGTGGACCTCCTCAACGCCTGCATGAGGGACGAAATGTCGCGCGATCCGCGCATCGTCCTCTTCGGCGAGGACGTGGCGGACGTCTCACGCAGCGAGTACCTGGGCAAGGTCAAGGGGAAGGGCGGCGTCTTCAAGGTGACCTGGGGGCTGCAGAAGCTGTTCGGCCCCGACCGCGTGTACAACTCTCCCCTCGCCGAGGCGAACATCGTCGGCCGAGCCATAGGCCTCGCCACGCGCGGCCTGAAGCCGGTGGTCGAGATCCAGTTCTTCGACTACATCTGGCCGGCGTACATGCAGCTCAGGAACGAGCTGGCCAACCTGCGTTGGCGCTCCTACAACGACTTCAGCTCGCCGGTCGTGGTGCGCGTGACGTACGGCGGGTACCTGAAGGGCGGCGCCCCGTATCACTCGCAGACCGGCGCGTCGCTCTTCACGCACATCCCGGGCCTCAGGGTGATCTGCCCGTCCACCGCGCTCGACGCCAACGGGTTGCTGCGGACGGCCATCCGCTGCGAGGATCCGGTCATCTTCCTCGAGCACAAGCACCTCTACCGGCAGACTTACAACAAGGCGCCGTATCCGGGCCCGAACTTCATGATCCCGTTGGGCAAGGCGAAGGTCGTGCGGGAGGGGACCGACCTCACCGTCGTCACCTACGGCGCCCTGGTGCAGCGGACGCTCGTCGCCGCGAAAGAAGTCGAGGAGGCGTCCGGGATCAGCACGGAAGTCATCGACCTCCGCTCGCTCTCGCCGGTGGACTGGGAGACGGTCGGCCGGTCAGTGCGGAGGACGAACAAGGTGATCGTCGCCACCGAGGATGCGCTCTCCTGGGGCTACGGCGCCGAGATCGCCGCCCGCGTCGCGGACGAGCACTTCGCCTGGCTCGACGCGCCGGTGAGACGGGTGGCGTCGCTCGACACGTTCGTCGCCTACGCCCCGCAGCTCGAGGACCACATTCTACCGCAGTCGAGCGACGTCGCCGCCGCGATTCGGGAGCTGGCCGCCTTCTGATGCCGGACGCGCGCGGCGCACGGCGCGCGCTGTTCGGCTCGCTGTTCTTCCTCTCCGGGGCGGCCGCCCTCGTCTATGAGCTGATCTGGGTCCGCCAGCTCTACCAGTTCTTCGGCTCCACCATCCATTCGGTTACCACCGTCGTGGCCGCGTATATGGGCGGCCTCGGGTTGGGCGCGTATGTCTTGGGCCGGCGCGCGGACCGCGACGCCAATCCCGCGCGGCTCTATGGCGTCCTCGAGCTCGCGATCGGTGCGTTTGGGATCGCGTCACCCTTCGTCCTCTACGAGGTCGGCCGTGGGTATCTCGCCGTCGCGCGCACCCTGGAGCCCGGGCTGTGGGCGGCCACCGCGATCAAGTTCGTGTTCGCCTTCGCCGTTCTCCTCGTCCCGACGTTCCTCATGGGCGGCACGCTGCCCATCCTGACGCGCGCCTTTGCCGGCGAGCGGACCGATCACCTGCGACGGGAGCTGGCGCTGTTCTACGGGCTCAACACGGTGGGCGGCGTGGCGGGCTGCATGCTGGCCGGCTACGCGCTCATCGAGTACGTCGGGCTCCGGCAGTCCCTGATCGCGACCGGGTTCCTCAACCTCGCGCTGGGCGCCGCGGCCCTCGCGCTCGCGGGGCGAAGGGCGCTGGAGACGCCCGAGCCGGCGGCCGGCCGGGCGCCGGCCCTCGGCCCCGACCCCGGTGCCGACACGCGGCGGCTCGCACTGTGGCTGATCGCCATCACGGCCTTCGCGTCGCTGCTGTACGAGATCGCCTGGACCCGCGTGCTGGTCCTGGTGGTCGGCAGCTCGACCTACGCGTTCACGACCATCCTCGCGTGCTTCCTCTTCGGGATCGGCTTCGGCAGCCTCGTGGCGATCGGCCGTGGCTGGCCCTCGCGCGACCTGCTGATCCGGTCCGCCCTGATCCAGGGCGCGATCGGGGTGCTCGCCTCACTCCTCTTCCCGTTCTTTGGCGCGCTGCCCGTCTACATCGTCGGTACGTTGCAGGTCTCGTTCCTCACGCCCGCGGAGCTGCTGGTCCTGCAAGGGCTCGCGGTCGCGGTGGTGGTAGTACCGCCGGCGTTCGGCATGGGGCTCAGCTTCCCGATCCTCGCGGAGCTCGCGGCGGAACGGGCCGGGACGACGGGGCGAGCATCGGGCCGCGCGTACTTCGCCAATACTCTCGGCAGCATCGCGGGCGCGGTGATCACCGGGTTCCTATTGATCCACCTCATCGGCAGCGAGCGCACCCTCCAGCTGGGCGTGGTGGTCAACGTGAGCGCCGCGGCGGTCATGGCTTGGTGGCTGTACCGGGAGCGCGCGGCCGGCGGCCTCCCGGTTCCCGTCGAGCGCCTGCCGCTGGCGATCGGCGCGCTCGCGCTGGTCGTCACCTTCGCCACCCCCAGCTGGTCGCGGCGGCTCCTCGATCGCGGCCCGGCGATCTACGGCAAGGAGGAGATGGGACGCTGGGAGCTGGGCAACTTCCTCCGCGGTTACGGCGCCGAGCAGTTGGTGTTCGACGAGGGATGGAACGCGGCGATTTCGGTCTGGCGGAACGGCAACGCGACCTGGCTCAAGAGCAACGGCAAGGCGGACGCCTCCAGCGTCGCCGACATGAACACGCAGGTGATGGTGGGACTGATGCCGGCGCTGGCGCACCCCGCGCCCCGGCGCGCGTTCGTGCTCGGGTTCGGGAGCGGCGCCAGCGCGCGGACGGTGGCGGACGTGCCGGGCCTAGAGCGGATCGACGTCGTGGAGATCGAGCGCGCGGTGCTGCGCGCCGCCCCGCACTTCGCGATCGTGAACCGCGACGTGTTGCACGATCCCCGCGTGCGCGTGATCGAGGATGACGCGCGCAGCGCGCTCCAGCTGGCGCGAGAGCCGTACGACATCGTCGTCGCGGAGCCCACCAACCCGTGGATCGCCGGCGTGGCCGCGCTCTTCACGCGCGACTTTTTCCGTGTGGTGAGCGCGCACCTCGCCGACGACGGGGTGTTCTCGCAGTGGGTGCAGACGTATCGGGTGCCGCAGGGCGTGATCTCCGTGGTAGTCGCCAACCTGCGGTCCGTCTTCCCGCACGTCGAACTGTGGTATGCGAATCCCAACGACCTCATCCTCCTCGCCTCACGGCGGCCGATCCGGTGGAGCCAGGCGCGGGTCGCCGCGCTGATGGCGCCCGGCACACCGCTCGCTCAGAGCTTCCACGATTGGCTGGAGATTGACCGGCCGTCGCAGCTCCTGGGTCGGTTCCTGCTCGGGGAGCGCGGCACCGCCACGCTGGCGGGAATGGCGCTCTTCCAGCACAGCGACAACCGGCCGTCGCTGGAGTTTGTCGCGGCGCGTGGGCTCCTCGGCAGCAGCAGCGTGGCCGCCACGTTCGACTCGCTGCTCGGCATTAGGGCCGCCGCCGGCGACACGCTGCCGCAGCTGGCCGACTGGCCGCTCGCGCCGGGTGAGTGGCAGGCCGCCTACGGGCGGGCGTTGCCGGCCACAAGCCGTCTCGCGCTGCCTTACGCGGAGGAGGCCCTCCGGCTCGCGCCCGCCGACGCCGAGCGCCGCGGCGAGTTGGGGCGCGTGCTCGTCGACCGCGACCAGTTCCGGAGCGCGCTGAGCTACCTGCTCCCCGCGCTCGAGAAGCGACCCAACGACCCGAGACTCCTGGTGGTCGCCGGCGTGGCGGCCGCGGCGGGCCGCGACCTCGCGGGCGCCCGCGTCTATCTCGAGCGTGCGCGGGCGAGCGGCGGAGACTCCGTGTACGCGACGAGCGTGCTGGCGGAGATGTTGGCTGGCGAGGGCGACTACGAGCGCGCCGCCACCGAGGCGCTTCGCGCGCTCCGAGGCCTGCGCCCCACGATCGCGACGCCGTTCCCCAGCGCGCTGGAAAGCACGGTGAGAAAGCTGGCGCTCCAGGCGCCGCCCGCGGTGGCCGCCCCGGTGCTCGATGCCGCCGCGCAGACCCGGCCGTCATGGGATCTCGCGTTCCACGGGGGGGCGCGGGTGTACGCGCGCTGGGGCGGTGACCATTGCGGCCAGGCCGCCCGGCTGGTGGAGCAGCTGCCGCGGTTCGGTTGGACGGAAACCGAGGCGAACGGTCTACTGAGGCCCTGCGCGCGGCGCTGAGCGCCGCCCACTAGTCGCGCGTCAGGTTGGCGTCGCGGTCGGTGATCCTCCGCACCTCGCTTGCGGCCATGATGGCGGCGTCCACGTCGCGCGAGAGGGCGCGCGCCTGCTGGGTCGCGGCCGTCAGGTCGCCCAGCGCTTCCGCCACCCCCGCCGAGCGCAGCCGCAGCAGGTCGAACCGCACGTTCTGCATGGCGAGCAGGCACGACTCGAGCTGGGACGCGAGCGCGTTCTGGCGCGCCATGAGCTGCCCTACCTTCCGGCGCTGCTGCTCAAGCAGGGTGAGTCGCCGCTCCTTGTCCCCGGACGGCGGCTCCTGCTCGAGCGCGGCGATTCGCGCCTCGAGCTTCTCGACCGAGCCGGTGTCGATGTCCCGCTCGAGGGCGGACAGCGTGCGGGCGAGGTCGGCGGCCCGTTCGAGCAGCTGGTCCACGGTGGGCGCGATCTCCGGGAGCAGCTTGCGCTCGGACTTGGGCAGGCGCTCGAGCATCGCCAGCACCGCGGCGCGGTCGCTCCGTGCCTGCTCGATGCCCGCGGCGTGCGCGCCGAACTCGTCTGGCGTGGGCGGCTCGAGCAATCCGGTGCGAGTGGACCTGGCACCCACGGCATCGGGTGCGGGCGGACGATGGATGACGTCGCGCCACGAGTAGCCGCTCGTCCACAGCTTCGCGAAGTCCTTGGAGAGACCCCAGCCCCAGAACACGATGGGGAAGAGCACCCAGGGTGTGTCGAGACCGGTGGTCGCGATGTTGAGGAGCACGAGCATCCCGTTCGCGGCCGCGTAGGTCGCGAGCCGGTGGCGGAACTTCGCGACCATGACCGGCTCGCCGCGCTGCCTGGCGCGCGCCTCGATCTCTCGCTCTTCCTTCTCCTTGTCCTGGAGCCGCCGCTGCTGGCGCTCCGCGCGCCGGCTGGGGCGACGACTGAGAGGCTCGGCTCGCTGGAGCGCGCGCCCCGCACGCTCCTCGGCGTGCCCCAGGGCGCGGCGGCCCGCGTCCAGCGCCCCACCCAGGCTGTCCAGCGGGTCGGCGGCCGCGGCGGGCCGTCGCCGGGTCGGCGCCCGCGGCGGCGGCGCGGTGTAGGTGTTGGTCTCGAGGGCGCGGCGCAGCGCGTCGGCCGTAGGCCAGCGGTCCTCGGGATCCTTCTCGAGACAGCGCATCACGATCTGCGACAGCTCCCTCGGCGTCTCGGGGCGTTTCCGCTCCACTGGCGTCGGCATCTCGGTGATCTGCTTCATGAGGAGGGCGGGCACCGTCGGCGCCTGGAAGGGCAGCTCTCCCGTCAGCATCTGGTACGCCACTACGCCGAGCGAGTAGAGGTCGGACCGGCCGTCAAGCTCACGCTCCCCCGCCGCCTGCTCCGGGCTCATGAACGCGGGCGTGCCGATGGCGACGCCGGCTTCGGTGAGGGTGGCCCCTTCCGCCGAGAGAGCCTTCGCGATCCCGAAGTCGGTCACCATCACCCGCCCGCGCGTGCCCTCGAGGAGAATGTTGTCCGGCTTCACGTCGCGGTGGATGACCCCCTGCTGATGGGCGGCCGCGAGCGCGTCGGCGGTTTCGCGCATGATGCGGCGCGCCTCGTCGACCGAAAGGCGGCTGCGCCGCTTGAGCCGCACCGCCAGCGACTCGCCGTCCACCAGCCCCAAGATGAAGTACACGAGATCGTTGGCATCGCCGACCGTGTGGATGGGGACGATGTTCGGATGGGAAAGCCGCGCCGCCGTCTCCGCTTCGCGCATGAAGCGGGCACGAATGTCGGTGCGGTAGGCGAGCTCCGGCGGCAAGACCTTGACGGCAACCGGGCGCTTGAGCCGCTCGTCCTTCGCCCGGTAGACGACGCCCATGCCCCCGCGCCCGATCTCGCCTTCGATCGTGTAGGCGGAGCCCAAGGCACCGGCAAGGCGCAACTCGAGTCCGCGCTCGCCGCCCGCCGTCATTGTATCAGAACCGGCATTTGGGGCATAGATTAGTGCCAGCGTACGAGATGGGCAACCACAGCCTGCCACATTGGCACGGGTTCCCTGGTCTTCGGGTGGCACAAACGCTGCTCAAGAGGTGTTGAACCGCCTGAGTTGGATACCATTGCTGCGAGCCGCCAATGAGCGAACGCTTGACGCTTCCCGTCCTTCCGTTGCGCGACATGGTCCTCTTCCCCGAGGTCACGACGCCGGTCAGCGCCGGCCGGCGCGGCACGCTGCGCGCCATCGAGCAGGCGCTCAAGGACGAGAAGCGCCTGATCTTCACGATCGCCCAGCGCGAGAACACCGAGCAGGTCTCGCCGGCGAACCTCTACGCCATCGGCACCGTCGCGCGGATCGGGCAGATGCAGCGGGGCCTGGGCGGCGTGCAGCTCATCCTGCACGGCGAGTTCCGGGCCACGGCGCTCCACTATCAGGAGCGCGACGGCTACCTCGAGGCGATCGTGCGCGAGGCGGAGGACATCCCGCCGAACGATCCCTCCGACGCGCTCTTTCAGGCCCTCTACAAGGAAGCGCGCGAGCGCGCCGCGGAGCTCGGTCAGAAGAGCGGGCTCCCGGAGGACGTCGTACAGCAGGTGCTCGATTCGGTGACGGACCCCGGGAAGTTCGCGGACCTCGTCGCCGGCTACCTCGAGATCAAGACGCCGGAGCGGCAACAGTTGCTGGAGACGCTCGTCGTGGAGAACCGGCTGCGCCAGGTGCTGGTGCACGTCCAGCGGCAGATCGCCGTGAGCGACGCCCAGGAAGAGATCAAGTCGCAGGTCCAGGAGGAAATCGGCGAGCGGCAAAAGGAGCTGTACCTGCGCGAGCAGCTCAAGGCGATCCGCCGTGAGCTCGGCGACAGCGACGACGAGAGGGAGGCCGACGAGCTGCGCCAGAAGCTGGAGAAGCTGGAGCTCCCCGAGCCGGCGCAGAAGGAGGTCGAGCGCGAGCTCGCCCGTCTCGAGCGCACGTCAAAGGAGTCCATGGAGGCGCAGGTCATCCGGACGTACCTGGAATGGATCGCCGAGTTGCCGTGGAGCACCCGCTCGGAGGACTCGCTCGACCTGTCTCGGGCCGAGCAGGTATTGGAAGAGGATCACTACGGGCTCAAGGACGTGAAGGAGCGCGTGCTGGAATTCCTGGCCGTGCGTCAGTTGCGGGAGGCGGCGCGCCGGGCCGGCGAGGGCGGACACGATGAGGGAGCGGCCCGGGAGATGCCCGGCCAGGACGATGACCGCCTGCCGGCCAAGGGGCCCATCCTGCTCTTCCTCGGCCCGCCGGGGACGGGCAAGACGTCCATCGCGAAGTCCATCGCGCGGGCGATGGGCCGCAAGTACGTGCGCATCTCGCTCGGCGGCGCGCGCGACGAGGCCGACATCCGCGGCCACCGGCGCACCTACGTCGGCGCGATGCCGGGGCGCATCATCCAGGGGATGAAGCAGGCCGGGACCAAGAACCCGGTCTTCCTGCTCGACGAGGTCGACAAGCTCGGGGTGTCGTTCCAAGGCGATCCGGCCGCGGCGCTGCTCGAGGTGCTCGACCCGGCACAGAACGACTCGTTCACCGATCACTACCTCGGGGTGCCGTTCGACCTCAGCGAAGTGCTGTTCATCGCCACGGCGAACTTCGCGCAGAGCATCCCGGGCCCGCTGCTCGACCGGATGGAGTCGGTGGAGTTCACCGGCTACACGGAGCACGAGAAGCTGGCGATCGCCCGGCAGTACCTGATTCCGCGGCAGCTGAAGGAGAACGGCCTCGACACCGAGACGCTCCAGATCGACGACGCCGCGGTGCGGTCGGTCGTCAGCGGCTACACGCGCGAGGCAGGCGTGCGGCAGCTGGAGCGCGAGATGGGTCGGTTGGCGCGGAAGGTGGCGCGGCGGATCGCGGGCGGCGCGCAGCGGCGGGTGACGATCGCCGAGGCCGACGTGCGAGAGCAGCTCGGCCGTCCCAAGGTGCATCCGGAGCGCGCCGCCCTCGAGGACACCGTCGGCGTTGCGACGGGGATGTACTACACACCCTCCGGCGGCGACATCATGTTCGTCGAGGCCTCACTCATGCCCGGCAAGGACGAGCTCGTGCTCACGGGGCATCTCGGCGACGTGATGAAGGAGTCGGCCAGGGCCGCCCTCACCTACGCCAAGACCCACGCCGCGGAGCTGGGGTTCCCGGCCGAGGCGATCCGCGACCGGGACGTCCACATCCACGTCCCGGCGGGCGCGATTCCCAAGGACGGTCCGTCGGCGGGGGTCACCATGGCCACCGCGCTGATCAGCGCGCTCACGGGCCGTCCGGCGCGGCACGACGTGGCGATGACCGGCGAGGTGACGTTGAGCGGCCGCGTGCTGCCCATCGGCGGGCTGAAGGAAAAGGTCCTCGGCGCCGCGCGCGCCGGGATCGCTGAGATCGTGCTGCCGAAGGAGAACGAGCCCGAGCTGGACGACCTCCCGGAGGAAGTGCGCCACACCCTCGTGTTCCATCCGGTCCAGGAGCTCGCCGAGGTGCTGCAGGTGGCGCTGCTCAGCCGCGAGGCGAAGGTCGTTGACGAGCTGGTCGGGGCCGCCGGAAAACCTCGCTAGAAGCGTCAGACAAGACGGGGCGTTCAAAGTTGAAGTGGAGAAGGCGTTGAACGCCTTTTTCTCTTCAACCTTCAACGCCCTTTTCTCTTCAACCGCCTTCTAGAAGCAGTACCGAATCCCCAGGCTGGGATAGTACATGCCGAAGGCGATGCACATTTCGTCCTCGGAGGAGAGGCCCCAGCGCACGGTGACGCTGTCGTCATTCCGGTAGGTGCACGAGAAGCGCAAGCCCTGGTTCCCCCCGACCACGAGCGGCGCGTCGTCCGGGAACCGTACGACCAGCGGGTCGTTCCACTGGTAGCTGTCGTACAAGTGCCGGAGCGAGTCGCCGGTGGTCACGTCCACCAAATCCATCCCGAATGCCCGGCCCCGCCGGTGCATGTGCGAGGCGAGCAGAAAGACGTCCACGCCGGCCGGGAGCGGGCAGGTCTTGCGCGTCGTGTACGTGCTTTGCGGCGGGATCGCGATGTCCTGGTTGAGGAAGAAGAGAACGTCCGCCCGGTCGCGTACGGCGCCGCTGTCCACGTAGTCCAGATTGACGACCGCTTCGCCGGTGATCGCCGTGTCCGCGCCGTTGATGTAGTGGGACTCGAGGATCAGCGAGGAGCCCCGCGATAGCCGCATCGCCACCCCCGGCGGCAGCGCCTGCTCGCTCGCTTCGGTCTGGGCCCCGTAGACGACCGCGCGCGCGAGATCCATCCGGCAGTCCCCCTGATAAGCGCTCACCGGCACCAGCGACCGATACAGCAGGAAGTGGTGACTGCCCTGGCGCATGCGCGAGACGAAGCGCTGAACGTCCACGTCCGCGTCCCCAGGGAGCGTGAGGTAGCGGCACTGCGTCTTCTCGCTGTTGGGCGGCACCGGGAAGGGAGCGATCGCAAGCTGCACGCCGAAGCCGGGCGCGGGGAGGTCGAGCCCGAGCGGCGCGCCCGAGGGGTCGCCGCCGCAGCCGAGCGTGAGGCCGAGAGCCAGCGCGGCGCAGGCGTGTCGCATCAGTCCAAGCTGATCGTGGGCTCGAGGGGCGTCAAGCGTCACCACCGGAATCGCCGCAGGAGCCGCTGTGCGATGGCTCGCGCGCTCGGCTCCGTCCCCTCGAGGAAGTACTCGGTGTACGAGGCGTCGGTCGAATCGTTCGGCGCCAGTGCGCCGTCGCTGCGGCGCACGCGCACCGCCACCAGGCCCGGCGGCGGCTGCCATGGGTCCGGCACAGGAAGATGCCGGTAGGCTTCGCGCGCGAACAGGCTCCAGATCGGCGCCGCCAACGTGCCGCCGAAGGCACCGCGGGCGATCGTCTGCGGACGGTCGAAGCCTAGCCACACCCCGGCCACCAGGTTCGGCGTGAAGCCCACGAACCAGACGTCCGCATTGTCGTTGGTCGTCCCTGTCTTGCCCGCCGGCGCTAGGTTGTCCGGGAGGCCGGCGCGCCGAGCCGCCGTACCCGTGCCGCGGTTCACGACGTCCTGGAGGATGTTCACCATCTGAAAGGCGATGCGCGAGTCGAGCACCTGCACGGGCGAGGGCGGCGGCGCCTCGTAGATAGGCAGGCCGGCGGCGTCTTGAACGAGCGTGACGATGCGCGGGGGCGCGTAGGCACCGAGGGTGGCAAAGGCGCCGTACGCGCCGATGAGCTCCAGCGGCCGGACGTCAGCCGCGCCGATCGCGGTGGCGGCGAAGGGCGGAATCTCTGTGGTAAGCCCCAGGCGGCGCGCGGTCGCGATCACCGAGTCCAGGCCGATACCGAGTGCGAGGCGGATAGTGGGGATGTTGATCGAGCGCGAGAGCGCCGTGCGCAGGGTGACCGGACCACTCCACGATCCGTCAGCGTTCTCCGGCGTCCATCGCGTGCCGTCGCCCTTGGGCAGTGAGAGCGGGGCGTCGCTGATGGTGGTAGTGGGCAGCACGCCCTGCGCGAGCGCCGTGGCGTACACGAACGGCTTAAACGCCGAGCCTGCCTGACGGCTGCCCTGCGCCGCGCGATCGAACTCAGAGTCTCGGAAGTCGCGACCGCCGATCAGCGCCAGCACGTCACCCGATCGCGGATCGAGCGCGACGAGCAGCCCCTGGAGGTACGGCGTCCGGGCGGTGCCAGGCCGGGCCTGCGGCGTGCCGTAGCGCGGCCAGCGGTAGCCCGGCATGCTCTCGACCTGCGCGAGGCCAAGGGCGAGCGCGCGGTTCGCGGCCTCCTGGAGTGCGGGATCGATGGTGGTCATGACGGTGAGCCCGCCGCTGTTCACGGTGCTCAGCCCGTACCGGTCGACGAGCCACTGCCGTACCCACTCGACCACGTAGGGGGCGCGCACGCTGAAGCCGTCGTCGGGGACGACCCGCAGGGGCTGGAGCATGGCGGCGCGCAGCTGCGCCTCGGTGATGTACCGCTGGCTCCTCATGAGCCGGAGCACGACGTTCCGCCGCTGGAGCGCGCGGTCGGGATGGGCGCGAGGGTCGTAGTCCACCGGGGACTTGGGGAGCGCGGCGAGGGTGGCGGTCTGCGCAAGCGTAAGCTCCGCCGCGGGCTTTCCGAAGTAATGGCGCGCCGCCGCCTCGATGCCGTACCACCCGTGCCCGAAGTTGATGTAGTTGAGATATGCTTCCAGGATCTCAGCCTTGGTGTGGCGGCGCTCGAGCGCCCGCGCCAACTCGGCCTCGCGCAGCTTCCGTGAGATCGTGATCTCGCGACGGTCCACTATGTCAGGGAACATCGTCCCGACGAGCTGCTGGGTGATCGTGCTGGCGCCCCGCGACCCGAACCCGCGCAGCAGATTGTCCCGAATCGCTCCGACGACGCCGATCACGTCCACGCCATCGTGCTGGTAGAAACGGCGGTCCTCGGTCGCGACAAATGCCTGGCCCAGGTGCGGGGGAAGGTCAATGATCCGCACCCAGCTCCGTGCCTGCGGGCCGATTTCCGCAAGGAGACCGCCCTGGCGGTCGTACACCACGGTGGCGAGCGGTGGCCGGACGATGGTCACCGCGGTGTCCCGCCCCTGTGCGGCCCCCACGGTGGAAGCGGCCACCAACCATACGGTTGACAGCGCTAGGAGTCGCTCAACGCCACGCACAGTAGTCCGCCAGGAGCTGCGTGAGGGTTTGCTCCGATCCTTCTGCCGCGGGATGCGAGCCGGACGCTACATCATCGAGCTCGAGCGCGACCAGGCCGACGGCCGCGGCGGTCGCGACCGCGCTCACCGCGCGGGGGTCGATGTCGTCTCGGAAATAGCCGCGCCGCTGCCCTTCGGCCACGGTCGTTCTGAGTCGCGTGAGCACGCGATCCCTCCACTCGCGGACCAGCGCCGCGGCCGCCGCGGGGAAGGCCTGGTCGTTCCGGGCACCTGCTACAATCCCCACGATTCCGGGCGACGCGCGAAGTCCGCTTAGCAGGGCGGTGACCGCCGCCTTTATCTCGGCCGCCGGCGACTCGCCCGGGTCGGCCTGCACCTGGAGCCGACCCAACAGGCCGGCGACGGAGGCAGTGAAGAGGCCCTCCTTTGACTCGTAGTAGTGAAAAAGGAGCTGTTTGTTCACCCCAGCGGCCTCGGCGATGCGCTCGACCCGCGCCCCGGCGTAGCCAGCGGAAGCGAACTCGTCCTCCGCCGCACGCAGGATGTCTGTCTTTCTCGATCGGCCGTCGCCCGGCACTCGCCCTCTCAACCGGTCGGTTGATTGAACCTAGGCAGCGGCCTACGGATCGTCAACGCCGCCTGGGAGCAGACCGAGGCATCCCGCTGGAAGATCTTCCAGTTCATGACGGACTCCGTAGCAGGCAAGGGCGAACCAGCGCAAGTTAGCCCGGAGCGGACGTACCTTCCGCCGAGGCGGCGGCGAACGCGCGTACCAAATCCTCGATCATCGACCGAAGCGCCCGCAAGTCGGACTCGGATACGCCGCCACCCGAAGCGAGCAGCCGCTGGATCCCCTGCTCGGCCGTGCGACTCCCGTCGCTGATGCCGGGAAAGCCGTACGATCCGCCCGAGCCCGCGAGTTTGTGCAGCGCCCGCCCCAACTCGTCGAGCGCGGGGCGTTCACCGCACTCGACGCGTTCGAGCAGCGCCCAGAGCTCGGAGATTCGCAGGGGCGCATCCTTCAGGTATTCTAAGCGGAGCTTCCGAAGGGCTTCAGCCAACGCGTCGTCGCCAGAGGTCACGCGGCTCCCGTTGCGAACGGTCGCAGCAACTTAGGGCCGCCCAGGCGCCGGGGCGAGTTCGCGGCGCAGGAGGTGCCGGAGAAACGGGACCACGCCTGGGGACCGCGTCGCCATGCCGGATGCTGAGCCGTCCGTACCGATCGTTCCGCAGACAGCTGCGACGCGATCGGCCACGACAACCATCGGTTGACCACCCCAGTACGAGATCAACTCCTTCCAAGCGACGGAACGGACTGCCGCGTTGCGCGGCGCCGGCTCGCTCAGAGCCAGGGCACGAACGCTCACGCTTCTGGCGGCCGCGCGCTCGAGCGTTGGATAAAGCGCTGCGGCCCACGGCCCGATCACCGCGAGCAGCTCGTCGTTGGCCGACGCAACACAGCGATCCGCATGGGAGAGCAGCGACTCCGCGTCGGCGATGGGCTCGAAGCTCGATGCAAATTCACCGTGGCCTGTGCTGGTGAGCTCCTTCAGGTGCTGCTCGAGCGAGGCCAGATCACGCCGAACGGCGCGCTCGAGCTCCGCCACGAGTGTCGCCGGGGGGACCGGAATGAAGCGCGGCGGCTTGGCAGCAGTCCGGCGGGCTGCCCCCCTGCGAACCAGGCTCTCGAGGGCCTGATAGGCATTGGCGCGCGCGAGACCAGTGATCTTGGCTAGGCCGTAACCGGTCGCTGGACCTGATGTTACGAGAGCGGCGTAGGCTCTGGACTCGGTCGCGGTAAAGCCGAAACGCTCGAGGGGCACTATAGTAGTAGTTACTAAAGCTACTACGGCAAACTGTCAACCCCCAAGCGCTACATCGCGGTCAGCTCCCAGCCCGCGATGCGAGCAACGAGGGCCATCCGAAACGTGACGTCCACGGAGCGCGCTTCCGCGCGCTTGCTGTCGATCTCCAGCGGGAAGGCGTGGTAGGCCCAAGGCGCAACGCGCTTCGGCATGGCGCGGAGGTTCTTGGGATGCCAGACGCCATCGCTGTCGCTGTCCTTGCGCAGGCGTGACCAGAGCTTGGGCGCGGAGCTGGAGTGGTGGAGCACTCCGAGCCGGGCGAGTAGCTCGAGCCAGTGCAGCGCGAACGGCAGGTCGTCGGTGTGGCCGGACGCGTTCACGTGCAGCGGGTCGCCGAGGAGCAGGAAGTTGGGCTTCAGCGCCCTCTTTCCGCAGACCACGGTGAACAGCTTTTTCGGGGGTGCGTTCTCGAGGTAGGTGCCGAGGCGCTCGACCAAGCCGGCGCGCTCCCGCTGGACTGCCGGCAGGTAGGCCATGAGCGTAACCGAGAACACCGTCGGAGGATAGGCGCGCGGGTGGAGGATCCAGCTGCGCCCGCTCCTCGCAAACGGGTCTGTGGCGAGTTCGCTCCGCAGGAACTGCGACAGCTCGTTGGCGACGCGGTGCGCCGCGCCGCGCACCCGCGGGTCCTCGCCCAGGCCCGCGTGCGCGAGCGCGGCGGCCGCGGCCTCCCGGACGACTCCCCGAATCCAGGGCTCAGCGCCCGGCTCCGCGGCCCCGTACTTCTGGTACTCGAAGAGCAGCTTGGGATCGTCATCCCGTGACAACAGCCTGAACAGCAGCCGATTCGCCAGCTTGAGCGGCCGGCTCTCGTGATTCAGGCCGAGCTCGATCAGGCGACGGTACTGGTGGATCGTGCCGACATCCTTGATGCCGGCCGCCTTGTTGGGCGCGATACCCAGGAGATTGCCGCCCCAAGCACCGTCATCCTTCTGCTTCCTCACGACCTGTCGGGCTCCGGGGTACCCGTCCAACTCCGCCCGAAGCGCCTCGAGCTGTGCGACATCGAGGACACCGGACATGATCTCCGTTGCCGTACGGTATCGGATAGCCGGGCAGGCGTTGGCGAGCAGCCACGAAACGGGAACCTGGTGGGACGTGGGGAGCGGGAGAGTCAGGGCGCCGCCTCCTGCCGGTCGGGGTCAAACGGCGCGCAAACTTACCTGGTCGCGGGGCGGCGGGCTAGTGGGTGTCGGCGGTTCCCTCGCCCGGTAGGCTCGCGAGGAACTCCGCGATGAGGCCTGCCACTTCGGTTGGCCTTTCGACGTGCGGGCGATGCCAGCTGCGTTCGACGACCCGGAACTCGGCCGTGGGGAGGGAGGCCGCGAGGATACGGCCGCGGCTCACCGACACGGTAGGGTCGTAGGCGCCCCAGATGATCAGGGTGGGCGTGCGCAGTAGCCGCGCACGCTCGTGGTCGAGGTAGGCGAAGTCGAACTCGCGCAGCACCGCCTGAAGGGCCGCCAGATAGGCGGGGTCGCCGGACGCACTATACGCTAGGTCGCTGTCGGACTCGGCGAGCCAGGCGGGGTTGTGGGCGCCGGAGAAGCGCATCCGGAGCGCCACGTATTGCGCGACGCTGTGCCGCACGGCTCGACGTGCCCTCTCGCTCGCGTTCTCGGCGCCGCGCAGCCAGGGCTCTGCGACGACGGCCGGATCCACGAGGACGAGCCCGCGCACCCGTTCTGGGGCCGTGAGGGCTGCGGCCGCCGCCACCGCGCCGCCGAGCGAGTGCCCTACCAGCACTGCCCGCTCGAGACCCAGCGCGTTCATGGCGAGAAGAACCTTGGTCGCGAGGGAGTCCGTCGCGTACCCGGTGGCAGGCTTCGATGAAAGGCCGAACCCCGGAAGATCCAGCGCCACCACATCGGCCTGCCTGGTGAGCCGGTCGTAGACACCCTCCCATGCCAGGAGAGATTCGCCGTAACCGTGAAGGAGGACCACCGCGGGTCCGGAGCCGGCCCGAACGGCGCGCAGCCGCAAGCCGGCAGCGGTGACGTACATCGCGCGATGCCGAGGCGGGCGCGACCCTCGTTCCTGAGGCGAAGTCGTCAGGCCGGCGGCGAGCGCGGCGAGGCCAACCATCAACAGGCGGCGTGGCTTGGACGGAAGGCGCACGATGTTATGGTTGGAGCCCGTGGACGCGAAGGCGCGTCAGCACGGCGTGGCTCCCGAAGCCGCGCTCGGACGTCAGTACTAGGCGTGCGGGTCCGTCGAACGCCACCGCCTCGCCTTGGGCCTCGACGACCGGGATGGGAATGCCCTCCGGCGGGGTGAGCGGCACGTCGAACGCTTCGCTTCCGCGCTTGAAGAAGTGCAGGCTCACGTACGTGCGCACCACGAGTACGTCTCCGTCCGGCGAGAGCGCAGCGCCGGTGACGAGCCGACCTCGCACCAGATCAACCGAGACGGGCAGGGCGAGCGAGCGCTCGAGAACGACGGCGCCACCCTCGCCCGACCTCGCCCGGAAGAGCGAAGCCTCGCCGAAAAAGTCCTTTGTCACGAGCAGCAGCGCGCCTCCACGGTCCACGGCGAGGGCCTCCGCGTCGCGCGGATGATCGGGGTAGCGAAGCACGATGGAGTCCAGCACCGGTGCGATGCGGAGCGTGTCGGCCGGCGAAGAAGGCGGCTCCGGCTCCGGCACCCGGTAGATCACGAGGTAGGGCCGCGACGCGCGGTTGTCGCCGATGTCGGCCACGTAGAGGCAGGTTTCCGCGGAGACGACGCAGGGTGCGATCGCCAGGTCTTCCCAGTCCACGTTCCGGGCACCCGCCACGCGCACAAAGCCGAGATCCCTGCCCGTGGAGTCGGTGGCGTACAGCACGGCGTCGTCACCGGAATCGTTCAGAGTCCAGTACACGCCTGGTTGCCGGTGGCTCGGGGCGACGCCGGAGCTCTCGGTAAGTCGCGGCGCCGCCAGCACCGCGGTGTCGAGCAGCGTGACTCGGGGCCGCTCCTGGGCCGCGGCGCCGCCCACGCAGGCCAGGGCCGCGGCGGCGAGGATGGTCTGCCGTGCCATGGGTCGCGCAGCTTACCCGCTTCGCGTGGGGGTCGCAATCCTTGCCCGTCCGCGCCCGGCCCGGCATTTTCTCAGGATGGCTACGTCGTTGCTCCAGCGCCCGGTCGAGCGCCGGTCGGACCAGGTTCGCCTGTCGGGGCGCATTCTCTACCTCTGCGACGACCCCGGGCTCCTCAAGCGTCAGCTCGACGGTGAGGATCTGGAGTGGACACCGGCGATCGCGCTGCGCGACAACATCTCGACGGACGAGATCACGCCGGCCTACATCTGCTACTACTTCGACGAGACCCTCGGCGAGTTCCCGTACCTCGGCCTCAAAGCCGGCGACCAGTTCCCGATCGCGCGCGCCAGCGTGAAGCGGGGCCGCTTCGTGGCATCGGTGGCCGGGAAGCGGCGCGGCAAGGGCAGCTCGCGCGAGCAGTCGCCGTACGCCGAGATGTGCGCCGGTATCCAGCTCGTCGTGGGCGAGAGCATCGAGCGGATCTACAAGGAAAACTGCCAGAACCTCGGGGTCCTCACCAGCACCGATTTCTCGGTGCTCGAGCGCCTGAAGAGCGGCGAGCCGATTCCGCTCTCGGTGTTCACGGAGGGTGAGGGCGAGATCACTCGCGGCATCATCGAGTACGGCGGGCTCTTCAACTACAACGTGGCGCGGTTGCAGGGTAGGGTCCGCGTCCCGGCGATCACGACCGGACCGCGGCCGATGACGATCGGCGAGAAGATCTTCGCGCGGCATTGGGTGGTGGATGCGGCGGCCGGCAGGATCGGGGTTCCGGCGGTGCGGCCGGGCGACGAGGGGTTCGTGGTGACCGACATCAGGTTCAGCCACGAGTACGTGACGCCGATGGCGGCGATCTTCTTCGAGCAGTTCGTCGGCCAGGACGAACCGCTCAACGATCCACCGTCGATCTTCTTCTTCCGCGACCACCTGACGTTCCTGAACCAGGTGATGCGCCCCGAGCACGTCGAAATGGGACTGCTCGACGTCGCGGCCCAGTTGGAAAAGAAGCAGCGCGAATTCGCCCAGGCCAAGGGCGTTAGGCTGTACGGGCAGCTTCAAGAGCGGCTGAACCTGCACGGCGCGGTCACGGCCGCGGGGTCCGAGGCGATCTGCCACTCGAAGATCCTGGAGGCGCACGCGCTGCCCGGGCAGATCATCATCGGCAGCGACTCCCACACCCCCCACGCCGGGGCGGTGGGGTGCGTGGCCTTCGGGGTCGGGACCACTGCGGTATTCAACAGCTGGATCACCAAGGACGTGCGCGTGCAGGTGCCCAAGTCCTTCCGGGTCACGATCCGCGGCCGGAAGCCGGAGAACGTGACGGCGAAGGACTTCATGCTCCAGATACTCCGGCACCCCTACGTCAAGAACGGCGACGCCATCGGGCAGATCGTCGAGTACGCGGGCGAGGCGGTGGAGGCGCTCTCGGTGGATGAGCGCGCGACGATGACGAACATGGCCGCGGAGGTCGGCGCGTTCACCGGCATCATCGCGCCCGACCGGAAGACCGTGGACTACCTCGTCGAGGCGCGCGGGATGAGCCGCGCGGAGGCGGAGCGGCTGTGCGAGGGGCTCTGCTCGGATCCCGGCGCCGAGTACGTCAAGGAGATCGAGATCGACGCCTCCGCGCTCAAGCCCATGATCGCGCTGCCGGGCGACCCGGGCAACGGCCTCTACATCGAGGAGCTCGGCGAGCCGGTTAGGATCGACATCGCCTACGCGGGCTCGTGCACCGCGGGCAAGCGCGAGGACATGGACATGTACGCGCGCGTCTTCCGCGAAGCGGTTGACCGCGGCCAGAAGGTGGTGCCCGGGATCCTGTGCTACATCCAGTGCGGCTCACAGGACGTCTTCCGCTACTGCCAGGCGCAGGGGTACGACCGGATCTTCCGCGAGGTGGGCGCGACCTTCATCGAGCCCTCGTGCGGCGCGTGCATCAACGCGGGACCGGGCGTGTCGCGCCAGAAGACCGACGTCACCATCTCCGCCATCAACCGGAACTTCCCGGGCCGCTCCGGCCCCGGGCAGCTGTACCTCGCCTCCCCGTACACCGTCGCCGCATCGGCCCTGAGCGGCTACATCACGGCGTGGGAGCCGGAGCGGGCCGCCGCCGCGGTGTAAACGCCCGGCGCCGCGCTGGCGCAGGGCGGTAATTTATCGTAATTTTGCGATATGACGGCCCACGGTAGCGAGCCCGGGCTGCGGGTGGCGAAGCTGTGCAAGGCCCTCGGCCACCCCGCGCGCGTGGCGATCGTGCGGTACCTCAAGGCGCGACGCGGCGCGCCGACGTGCGGCGAGATCGTGACCCAGCTCCCGCTCGCCCAGTCGACGGTTTCGCAGCATCTCCGGGTGCTACAGGAAGCGGGCTTCGTCACCGCGCAGGACGAGCCGCCGCGGGTACGTTACCGTCTCGAGCTTGCCGCCTTCGATGAGTTCCGGCGCGCGCTGGCCTCGCTCTAGCGCGTTTCGCGCGCCGAGGCGCGGAGCGCGTTGAAGAGCAGCGGGAACGTGGCTTGGCTCTGGCCGCGGTACTGGGGCCGGAAACCGAACAGGACCACCTTTCCCCGGCCGCGCCGCACCTCGACGAGCGCCCCCTTGCCGGCGATCTGCGCGGCCCCGAGAACCCACCCCGACAGCAGCACCTCGCCCGCCGCGGTCGGGTAGCGGCCGACGATCCGCGCACGGGTCGGGTCGCGGACGTCGAACGCTGGCCCCGACTCGAACCACGCGATCGTTTCCGCCGGCATGCCTTCGGCCAGGGGGTGGTCGGTGTCGAGCCGCAGGCGGAAGATGCTTCCGGGTGCGTAGAACTCGAGGTTCGAGAGACCATCGAGCGCGTTCGTTACCGGCAACTCCAGCGCCGCGATCGCGAACGCGCACGCGTCGTTGAGCGCGATCAGCGTGCCCCCTCCGTCCACGAAGTCCCGCAGCCCCTGCACGCCCGAAGTGCCAAGCCCTCCCGCGAACCGGGCTGGATACCGCCGGGGCGAGAGGCCTTCCACGATGGCCCGCGGCGACATGTCCGGCAGCACGATGGCGTCGAGGCCCGCGCCGAGGTTGCCGGCTCGGATGCTCGAATCCACGAGGCTCTCGTAGGGGATGCCGTAGAGGTCCAAGATCCACCGGGTCCAGCCCTCGTCGATCGGCGCGGTGTACGAGCGGTAGAGGCCTACGCGCGGCGCGGCGGGCGCGCGCGGGCCGCCGGCGGACGACAGCCCGGGAGCGCGGAACACCGGCACGGGCGCCGTCACCGGCGCCGAGAGGCCGACGGCGAGACTCTCCGGCGCGGCAATCACGCGGACGCCTAAGAGGAGCGGCAGCGTGTGCGCCGTGACGTCGTACGGGCGCTTCGGAGGACCGCCGGGGTAGTCGCGCAGGTCCGGGTAGACCTGACGTTCGAGCAGGGCCTTCGCGAAGGCCGCGTACGGCTGCCGCAGCGGCACCACGTAGGTGCCGGGGGTGTACCGGTCGCGTCCCAGCGAGAACGGGACCAGCGCCGAGCGCACTTCGACCTGCCCGTGCCGGAGGATCTGGAGCAGCGTCGCGAGCGCCGTCTGGTCCTGGTTCGCGGTGGGAATCACGTAGGCGTATGGCCAGTCGGGCCAGCCGCGCGCCGCGCGCAGGCCGACGCCGTAGAACCCGCGCAGCCACTCGTCGCGGTATCGTGCCGCGTGGTCCAGCATGGCCATGGCTCCCGCGGTCTGATAGCGGACGATGTCGGCCAGCGTCCACCGTCCGCCCGGCCACGGCGCCACGAAGTTCCAGGTCGCGGTGCGCGGATCCACGCCAGGCTCCGGCCGCAGGCTGTCGAAGGGCACCGTGATGGACGTGGCGAGGTCGGCGCTCGCCGTCTCCGTCAGGATGCGCACCGCGCCGTGGTAGTGCTGGAAGGCGCGCGCCGGCGTCCACATGTCGTAGATGGAATTGAGCGAGATACCGGCGAGCCCGTCGGCGGTCAGCCGTCTCGCGATATGCACTCCCAACGCGTTGACGCTCTGCACCAGCAGCGGGTCGACGTTGGGCTCCACGGGGTCCAGGTAGGGGGGGACGAACATCCGCGGCCCCTCGCTCCCCATCTGGTGAATGTCCATAGTGACCTGCGGGTGCCACACGCCGTACAAGCTGTCCACGACCATACGCGTCTCGACTTGCGTAAACGCGTACCAGTCACGGTTGTTGTCGTGCCCGGTGTAATGGTGATAGAGCTCCGGCGGGTCCGTGCCTTCCGCCCCGGTGCCGAGGGTCTGGTTGTACCACCGGGACACGATGGTGACGCCGTCGGGGTTCGCCGACGGCACGAGGATGACGACCGTATTGTCGAGAATCCGGCGGACCTCGGGCGTGGCGCTCGACGCGAGGCGGTAGGCGATCTCGAGTGGGGCGAAGAACCCGCCGACCTCGTCCGAATGAATGCTCGAGGTGATCAGCACGAACGTCTTGCCTTGCGCGATCAGGCGCGCCGCCTCGGCTGAGTCGCGGACGAGGCGAGGGTCGGCCAGCCGGCGCTGCGTGTCGCGGAGCGCGGCGAGCCGCGCGAGGTTGGCCGGGCTCGAGATGAAGGCCACCATGAACGACGCGCCGTTGGTGGTCTTGCCGATTTCGCGTGCGATCACGCGGTCGCTCGCGGCGTCGAGGGCGCGGAAGTAGCGCGTGATGGCGTCCCACTCGACGAGCCGGCGTTCGGCTCCCGGCGCGAAGCCGAGCACGGCGGCGGGGGCGGGCACAGGCCGTTGCTGGGCGGCCGCGGGGCCGGCGGCAGCCAGGGCGGCCAGGGCGATCAGCGACGCGACGAAAAGGTGCATGGCGATGCTCGCGGTAGGTGGAGAAAAGCTTCGAGCCTCGTTCCGACGCTTCCGGAACGAGGCTCGAAGTTCGTTCGGTCTGCCGCTATCGCGCTACGAGACGCGCTTGAGCTGCACGCGCCGGTTCTGCGCCCGGCCGGCGGCCGTGGTGTTGGGGGCGATCGGGCGATCCGGACCGACGCCGACGGCGACGAGAACGCTGCGATCGACTCCCTTGCTGACGAGGTAATTCGCCACCGCGTCGGCCCGGTTCTGCGAGATGCGCCGGTTCAGCGCGACCGCGCCGCGGTTGTCGGTGTGGCCCTGGACCTCCCAGCGCGAGCCCGGGGTCGCCACGATGGCGGCCGCGATCCCGTCGAGGGCGGTCCGCGCGGCCGGCAGGATCTCCGCCGTGCCGGCGCGGAACTGCACCCGCAGCACCATCTCGCTGCCGACCGCCGGTAGCTCGGCGAGCGGGCAGCCGCTGGTGTCGACCCGGCGGCCGGCGGGCGTGTTGGCGCACCGGTCGTTGGCGTCAATCACGCCATCGCCGTCCGCGTCACGCGCCACGGGGCAGCCGTTGGCATCCACCTGCGTGCCGGCGGCGGTGTTCGGGCAGCGGTCGGTGTTGTCCGCTACGCCGTCGCCGTCACTGTCGCGCGGGCACCCGTTGGCGTCCACCGGAGTGCCGGCGGGCGTGTTCGGACAGCGGTCGCTGTTGTCCATCACGCCGTCGCCGTCGCTGTCGCGCGGGCACCCGTTGGCGTCCACCGGAGTGCCGGCGGGCGTGTTCGCGCAGCGATCCAGGTGGTCGGCCACGCCGTCACGATCGGTGTCGACCGGGCA
This sequence comes from Gemmatimonadota bacterium, assembly GCA_016179225.1. Classification (GTDB taxonomy): domain Bacteria; phylum Gemmatimonadota; class Gemmatimonadetes; order Gemmatimonadales; family JACORV01; genus JACORV01. The sequence goes on from JACORV010000119.1 coordinate 24,985, forward strand.
GCCGTTGGCGTCCACGCGAACGCCGGAGGGCGTGTTCGGGCAGCGGTCGAGGTTGTCGGCGATGCCGTCGCTGTCGGTGTCGCGGGTGCAGCCGTTCGCGTCCACCGGCGTGTTGGGCGGCGTGTTCGCGCACCGATCGAGGCCGTTGAGGACGCCGTCGCGGTCGGTGTCGGACGGGCAGCCTCGCACGTCCACCGTGGCGCCGCGCGGGGTGCTGGCGCAGCGGTCGCGCCGGTCCGCGACGCCGTCGCCGTCGGTGTCGCGCGGCGGCCCGCCGCCGGCGAAGTACGACACGCCGAGCGTGGCGGTACCGTTGTAGGCAGGATCCGGAGTCTCGTCGTAGTTCTCGTACGCGATCCGGCCCTCGAGGCGCACGGCGAGGTTCTCCCCGACCATCGAGCGGACGCCGACGCCAGCATGGCCACCGAAGGTCGCGGTGATGTGGCTCCCGTTGCCCGAGAAGCGGGTCAAGCCGGCGCCCACAGTCGCGAACGGACTCATCTTGCGATTGATGTCCATCGTGTAGGTGAGGGCGCCGAACGGTGAAATCGCCGTCGCGCCGTTGCCGGTCGCGAACCCGGACCCGGCGCTCACACCGATGTTCTTGGTAAAGTTGTAGCCGACGCGGGCCACGCCGCCGGGCATGATTCTGCTGGGATCAGGGTCGGCGATACCGGCACTCGCGAGGGAGCCGTTCAGCGCCTGGTCGATGGTCATGAGGCCGCCGGAGATACTCAGCTCGATGCTCCCCTCGCGGTGGGCCGCCATCATCGCCCGGGCCGCGGGACGCTGTGCGGGCTGAGCCGCCGGCCGCTGCGGCGGAGGTGTCGCCGGTCGCGCCGGAGGTTGCGCCGGCCGCTGCTGGGCCATCGCCAGCGTCGGCACGAACGCCGCCAGCGTTCTCGCAGCCAACAAGAATCGGTTACGCATGGTAATTCTCCCGGAGAGGTTGGTCCGTCTCGTGCTCAGTTACCGCAATTCACTGCTGTAATGTCTTCGGTGGAATCGTCCGGCGCTGCGGCCGTCCGCCCGCCACCTGCGATCGCGTCGTCGCCCACCCGCCGCAGCGTCAAGGATTATGGCCGCCGCGAATGGACAGCGCAAGCACCAGCGTGGACCCACCCATTTCGGAGAGGGGGTCGCACCCCTCACAATTCTACGTGTCCCGTGGTGAACCGCAACCCCGCCAGGGCTCAAGCCTAAAACCCCGTCACCCCTTCACGAAACGCGCGGCGCCAGCGAGTTGCTCGGCGCTCCGGGAGAGCTGGATCGCACTTCGGGACAGGTTCTCGATGGCGTCGAGCTGTTCGGCGGCGGAAGCGGCGACCACCTTAGCCTCGGAGGCGGATGTCTGGGCTGCCTGGCCCAGCTCCGTCAGCATCCTCTGCATCTCATCGGCCTGGGCCGTGTTCCGGCGGGGGAACTCCACCATCCGCTCCGAGAGGCGCGCGGCGGTCTCGCTGGCCCGCACGATGGATTCCAGGTCCGCGATCCACTGATTGGCCGCCGCCGCGGTGTCGCCGATTTCGCGCCGCATCCGTTCGAGCAGCTGGGCCGCGCGGTCGAGCACCCGCCGCGTTTCCGCGGTGGTCTTGGTCGCGCGCGCGGCCTCCCGGGCGCTCTCCTCGGCGAGCCGGCGCACCTCGTCGGCCACCACCGCGAACCCCGCCCCGTGCGCGCCGGCGCGGGCCGCCTCGATTGTCGCGTTGAGGGCCAGCATGTTGGTCTGATTCGCCACGGCACCAATCGTCTCGGCGAACCGTCCCACCTGCTCCGCCGCTTCCCGCAGCCGCCCCACCTCGGCGGCGCCGTGTTCGACCGTCTCGCCAATGCGCTCGAGGTTGCTCGCCGTCTTCGCGGTGGCCACACGAATGGTCTGGGCGGCCTGCTCCATCTCCTGCGCCGCGCGATGCGTCTCGTTGCCGGCGGCCGCCGCATCGTGGGCGCTCGCGCGCAGCCCGACCATGGCCTCCTCGGCGCTTTCGACCAGGGTCGCCGCCGCCACTGCGCCGGTTTCGGCCCGCTGGGCCGCAGCCGTCACTTCCTCCGAGCTGGCGTGGATCTGCTGGCTCGTCGCGGTGAGGTGCTCGACGTACATCGCCGTCTGCTCGGACGACTCGATGAGCGGCGCCACCAGCGCGTGGAGGCTGAGGGCCAGCGCGAGGTTCGGCGCGAGGGAGGCCAAGAGCAGCGCGTCGACATCGCGGTACATCGAGGGGTCGCCGTGCCGGATGCTCCACGCGCCGATCAGCTTCTCCCCCTGATAGAGCGGAATGAGGATCTCGGAGCCCGGTCGCTCCCAGTCGGCCGACGGCGCCCCCGATTGGCGCAGGCTGCTGGCGACGACCGGCCCGCGGCGCCGCAGCGCTTCGCCGGTGAGCCCCTGGTCGGCGGGCAGGCGACTCCCCCGCGTGTGCTCGGCACTGGTATCGGCGATTAGCTCCAACTCGTGCTTTGCTTCGTCGTAGCGCGCGAAGCCCATGTGCTCCCAGGGCATGAGCCGGCGGGTCAGATCCTGAATGGTGGCGAAGTTGCGGTCCAGGTTGATGTCCGCCGCAATCGCGCTCGAGAGTCGCTGGATCAGCCGCAGCTCGTCGGCCCGCACCCCCATCCGCGCGACCCACAGGACCAGCGCGGTGAGGCCGAGGAGCGTCACGCCCAGGGCGATCTTGTAGCTCGCGGGCGCCGCCATCACCGAGACCGCGAACCACCCCAGCGCGAGGCCGGCACTCAGGGCGAAGACCACGCCTTCCCAACGTAGCGTGAGCCGGGCATCCACCCAGGCGACCGCCTGCGAGAGCGCGAGCTCCAGGTAAAAGGTCGCGTTCACCACTATTGGCAGCACAACGACCAGGGCGAGGAGGGGCAAGCCGTTCGACGGCCAGAGCGCCGCCGGCCCGTACGCACCGCCGATCAGGTCGTAGAAGAAGCCGACGGCCGCGCTGCCGAAGGTGAGGTGTCCGACGTTGATGAGGGCGGCACGTGGGGGGAGTTTCCGGAAGACCAGATCGCCTGCCGGCATGCCGAAGAGAGCCACCAGCGCGCCCCAGGCCCAGCCGTGTCGCAGAATCGCGAAGAGCACCACCGCCAACACGAACGACGCGAACCCCTTGCCGGGCAGGGGCAGACCGAACTCCCGGGTGGCCGCGGCGGCGACCACCGTGAGCGCAAGCTCGACCCAAGGGAACGGCGCCGGGAGGCTCGACGTCCAGATCGCGGCGACAATCGCGAACACGGCACCGGTCACGACGCCGATCTGGATCAGCGTTTCTCGGCGGACCGCAGTTTCCTGGTCGAAAGTGTTGTCCAAGCTCAGCTCCAACAGCGCCTTTCGTGCCTGACTGATTGCTCAGTCAGTAAGCCTCATTCTCGTTTGTCGTGGATGGCGCGCCCCGATGAAGTCGGAAACCAGAGGCCTGCCAGGTTAAGGCGCAAATCGGGGCGCGTCAAGCGACGGACTGTCGTCGGCGCGGCCGCGGTGCTAGAGTGTGAGCCGGTAATGGGCCAAGTGAGGAGTGCGATGCGGGTGCGCATCGAGTACTGCGTCGTCTGAAACTACGAGCCGCGCGCCGCCGGTCTGGCGGCGGAGATTCGGCAACGGTACCCAGGCGCGGAGATCGCGCTCGAGGAATCCTCGGGCGGGGTCTTTGAGGTGGCCGTCGACGGGCAGCTGATCTTTTCGAAGAAGGCGCTGGGGCGGCATGCCGAGCCGGGGGAGATCCTGACGCTGATGGCACCGTGCGCATAGCGCTCTCCACGGGCGGCGGGGACGCGCCGGGGCTGAACGCGGTCATCCGGGGAGCGGTCCTGGCCGCCGTCAGCAGGGGCTGGTCGGTGTACGGCATCCAGCGCGGCTACGGCGGGCTGCTCGGCAACGACCGCGTGGTCTCCCTCGGTGCCGACGAGGTGCGCGGAATCACGCACGTGGGCGGCACGATTCTCGGCACGACCAACCGTGGCGATCCGTTCAAGTGGCCGACGCCGCAGCCCGACGGGTCGATCAAGGAGGTCGACCGCTCCGACGACATCCTGGCCGCGTTCGCGGCGCATGGCTTCGACGCATTGGTGACGATCGGGGGCGACGGGAGCCTCCGCATCGCGCAGAAGCTCTATGAGAAGGGCCTTCCCTTGGTGGGCGTGCCGAAGACGATCGACAACGACGTGAGCGGGACGGTGATGACTTTCGGCTTCGACACGGCGGTGTCCACGGCCACCGACGCGCTCGACAAGGTGCACTCGACGGCGGAGAGCCACGACCGGGTGATGGTGGTCGAGGTGATGGGACGCTACGCCGGGTGGATCGCGCTCAACGCCGGGCTGTCGGGCAGCGCGGACGTGATCCTCATTCCCGAGATCCCGTTCGACATCGAGAGCGTGTGCCGCAAGATCCGGGAGCGCGACGCGCGGGGCCGCCGGTTCAGCGTGGTGGTGGTGGCGGAGGGTGCGACATCGAAGGGTGGCGGCCACGTGGTACAGGCATCCGCGGCGCCCGGCGGGATGGAGCGGCTGGGCGGGATCGCGGCCGTCGTGGCGAAGGAGATCGAGGTGCGGACGGGCAAGGAGACGCGCGCGCTCACCCTCGGGCACCTCCAGCGCGGCGGCACGCCGACGACATTCGACCGCCTGCTCTCGCTGCGGTTCGGCGCGGCGGCGATCCGGTGCATTGCCGGCGGGACGTTCGGCGTGATGGTCGCGCTCACGCCGCCCACGGTCAGCTTCGTGTCCCTCAAGGAAGCGCTCGCGAAACCCAAGCTGGTGCCGCTCGACGCCGACACGATTCTGACGGCGCGCGAAATCGGCGTCTGCCTGGGCGACTGAGCGCGCGTGCATCCCGCCCGAGACCACTACCTCCCACCGGATCGGCAGGCCTTCCACGCGGCGCGGCCCGCCACCGGTCGCGTCGTGGTCATCGCGCCCACCCGCGCGGCGTGCGAGACCATCGAGCTCGCGATGGGTCTCTATCTCGAGACGATCCTGGAGGCCGAGCACGGCGAGGAGCTGCGCGAGCTGGCGGGGAGCGGGGACGGCTTCGGGATCGTGGCGGGGACCGGGACGGGCAAGACGCTCGGGATCCGGCCGATGGCCGAAGCGATCCTGTGCGCGCCGCTCCGGGTCGGCGTGGTCAATCGCGAGCGGGAGGCGACGCCGGAGACGCCGACGTGGAACGTCGTGATCGTCACGACCGGGATCGCGCGGCGCTGGTTCCAGGCGGGCCTCATCACCGGCGACGACACGCTGGTGGCGGACGAGATCCACCAGACGTCGGCCGAGCTCGAGCTCTGCCTGGCGCTCGGCAAGCGCGCGGGTTGCCGCTTCATCTGGCTTTCGGCCACCGTGGACCCGTCGTTCTACGCGCGGTACCTCGAGTCGCGTCGGGTCATCGAGAGCAGCGCGTTCGACCCATTACTGGCCGCGCGGGTTCGCGTGGCGCCGATGCCGGTGGGCGAGTTTCTGGACGCCAGGTTTCTGCGGCGCGTCGTCCGGGAGCGTAGGGGCGTGGCGGTGTTCGTCCCCACGCGCGCGGAGGTCGAGGCGCTCGCGGGCGGCATTGGGGCGCGGTGGCCTGCCCTAACCACCGCGTTCTACCACGGCGGTGAGCCGATCCGCGTGATCCGTCCCTTTCTCGACGGCAGCGCGCCCAAGCCGTACCTGCTCGCGATGACGGCGGCGGGGCAGTCGGCGCTCAACATCCGCGGGCTCGACACGGTCGTGATCCTCGACGCGCGATACCAGAACGTCGTCTCACGCGGCCGGAACGTGCTGACGCGCATGCCGCTCGGCGCGAACGAGATCCTGCAGATGGCGGGGCGCGTGCACGGACGCGTGGAAGGCGGGGAAGTCACTATCCTGACCGACCGCGACCTCGACTTCGCGACCCTCGAACCTCAGCCGCCCGAGTTTCAGCTAGCTGGAGACGCGGAACGAGTTGCGCTCACCTGCGCGGCGCTCGGTGTGGACGCGCGCGACCTGGAGCTCCCCGTGGCGCTCGACCGGCGCGCCTACGCAGCGGCGGTACAGTTGCTCGAGGCACGCGGCATCGTCGAGAACGGCGCCCTGACGGCCTACGGCGCCGAGGTCGAGGCGTTGCCGGTCGAGCGTCCGTGGGCCGAGCTCCTCCTGCATGGTGACGCCGAGCTCGTTCCGGCGATCGCCGTCGTGGCGGCCGTGGAATCCCTCCACCGCATGACCCGCGAGGAACGCATGCTGCGCGGGCTGGTCGTTCCCGGATCGGATCACCTCACGGCCTACAACCTCTACGCGGAGGCCGTGAACCGCCACGGCACGGTCGGCGAGGTCTACGGGCTCGAGCGGCACGTCTTCGGGCCCTCGCTCGACGAGTGGGCCGAGGAGCGGGGCGTGCTGGTGAAGGCCATCGAGGACGCGGCGCTGGGGTTCGCGTCGGTTTATCGCGCGCTCGAGACGGCGCTTCCGCCGCGGCTGGCCTACGCGAACGAGCGCTTGCTAAGGCGATTCCAGGATCTCGTCGCGCGCGTGATGCCGCTCGACCTCGTCATCGACGAGCAGACGGCCACCGGCGATCCGGTGCGGGTGTCCCGGACGTCGGTGTGCGGGGCATGGGGGGGCGTGGCGGGCGCGATCCGCTACTTCGCCGACCGCTTCGGGGTGCCCCGGGCCGCGGTCGAAGGGACCCAGCTGCCCTACGATCTGATCCGCCATTACGCGCGCGCCGAAGCGCCCGAGGTCATATACGACCCGCGACACAATCGCACGCCGCTCGTGGCGCTCCGGCGCCTGCGCTATCACGGCTTCGAGCTCGACAAAGAGATGGAGGTCCTCGACCGGATTCCGTCGGAGCTCCTGGGGTCGGCGCGCGCGGCCCTCGTGGACGCGGTGATGACCGGGGCCGCGCGCCACAAGGACGCCCGGGTGCTGCGTCACACCCTTGAGCGCCTGGGGGAGCTATACCGGCGCTCGGGCGGCGCGCTCACGAACGCATCCGGCGCGGCTGTACGCACCGCGCTGGGCGCGCGGCTCAGGGATCTCGTGCGGTACGACGACTTCTTGCGCGCGGACCTGGCGCTCTCGGTGGACGAGTTCGTGCCGAAGGAGCAGCGGCGCGCCCTCGAAGCGCTGCCGTCGTGGGTGGACATCGCCGGCGAGCGATGCCCGGTCGCCTACGAGATTGACGGCGAGCGGGCGATCGCGCGGGTGCGGGTAAAGGAGGGGCTCGCCCGCCGGCTGACGCCCGAGGACCTGCCCCCGATGGACCGGCCGCTGGTGTTCGCCGTGGTGCGCGGCAAGCACGCAGCCATCCGCGCCGCATCGCTGGAGGAGCTCCGGCGCGAACTCAGCGCCGGGTCGCGGATTGGCCCGCGGCAATCAGTGCGAGCCAGAAAGCGTCGTAGGCGCTCCTGAGCGTGTCGCGGGGATCGCCGGCCGCGAGAGCCAGCGCCAGACCGTCGAGCAGAACGAGGATCGCCCTGGCGAGCTCGTCGGCGGGAGCCGGCGGGCGCACTCCCAGCTCGCGAAACAGACCGGGCAGCCTCGCGGCCACGCGGCCCTGCTCGCCAGCCCGCTCGGCGGCTACCACGGCCGCGATGTCGTGGTTGGCCCGCGCATGCAGGATCAGCTCGCACCAGGCGGCCTCGAGTGGGTGGTTCGCGAGGTTCTGGACGCTGCTCCATACGGCGTCGAGCGTCGCGAGGCCGCCCGACTCCGAAAACGCCTTGGCGCGCCAATTCGCGCGCGTTCGAGCGAGTCGCTCGGCTGCCGCAACCAGCAACTTGTCCTTGGTGGCAAAGTGGTAGTGAACGAGGGCGGAAGACACCTGGGCACGGGAGGCAACACTTCCGATAGTGAAAGCGTCCAGCCCGTCGGCTGCTATGGCGCCAACGGCAGCCTCGATGATCCGCTCCCTCGTCTCGGCAGAGTTTTTCATGCTGACTGATGAGTCAATCAGCTCCACGGAGCCTGTTTTGTCAAGGCGGCCTGCGTGAGCTGGACGGTCCATGCGGCGCGTACTTCCTTTCCATCTGCGCGCTCGGCCGGACGGCTTCGAGCCTGGTTGCCATGTATGTCTACCTTCAGCCCCTGATCACGTCCGTCGCGGCGCCCCTGCTACTCGGAGAGCAGGTCACTGCTCGCGCAGGCGTGGCCGCCGGCCTCATCTTCGCGGGGCTGGCACTGGCGACCTGGGGGGAGCAGGCGGCCGGCCGACAGCTCGGGGCGGCCTTCCGACCCCCCTCAGAGGGAGTGTAGGGCGTCCCAGAGCGAAACCACCCCGGTCCTACACCCGTAGTGAAAGCGGCTGAAAAACCGGGCGAGAACTCATGGTGGAACCTGCTGTGAACCCTGACATGCTGGTCAGCGCGCTCGACGCCGTCAGCGACGCGGTCGTCGTCTGCGACGGTGCGGGAGCGGTAGTGCACGCCAATCGCGAGGCGCGCGAGCTGTTCGGACGCGCCGTTCCGTCGAGCCGCGCAGACGTGATGCGGCACCCGCTCGCGGCGGTCGCGCGGGAGCAGAAGCTCGGGGGCGCGGCGGTCGTGGTCATTCCGCGTCCGCGCAATTCGCTCACGCTGGCGGAGCGCGAGCGGCAGGACATCGAGCTTGCGCTGGCGGAGTCGGCCTGGCAACTGGCCGTGGCCGCCCGCAAGCTGGGCATCAGCCGCACGACGCTGTGGCGGCGCCTCAAGCAATACGGGCTTTCCCGTCCTGATCGGCTGATCCCCTTTAACGCGGAATGACGCTCGGGCTGGCCCTCGTTTTCGCGTGGCAGGCCTGGGCTGTGCCGTACCAGGATCCTGCTACGGCCTTGCTCATCGCCCGGGCGCGCGAGCGTCATCGGCAGCTCGACGCGGCGGTCCAGAACTATCAGGCGACCGTCCACACCCGCATTGACGCGAACGTCGGCCGCGGGCGTTTCGCGCGGCTGATCCCGCTGGCCGCCATCGAACAGGAATCGGAGCTTTCCTGGCAGGCGCCCAACGACGTACGCGTCGTGGCGATCGGACAGCGGACCCGGACGGCCCTGGCCGGCACCCACGTCGAGGCCGCATGGACGCGGCCGTGGTTCATCCCGCGCTTCCTCGGCGACAGCATCCGGCTCCTCGACGAGGACTTCCCGAACCGCGCGGCCATCCATCCGCTCGCCGCGGGCGCCGAAGGCTTCTACAGGTACGCGATCGAGGATTCGCTGGAGCTCGCGCTCCCGGGGCGCACGGTCCGGGCGGTCGGCGTGAGGGTCACTCCGACGCGCGCCGACGCCGCGCTGATCGCCGGTGAGATCTGGCTCGACGGGGAGACCGCCGAGACGGTCCGTCTCACGTTCGCGTTCGTGGGTCGCCGGCTGTGGGCCGATCCGGAGGGGAACACGCGGCGAGACAGCGTTCGCGCGGACCGGGCAAACGCGATGGGGATGCGCGTCCTGCGTGTGACGGCGGACCTCGAGTACGGTCTGTTCGAGAACCGGTACTGGCTTCCGTTCCGGCAGTCGCTCACGCTGAACGCGGAGCTCCCGTGGGTCCAGAACCTCGTCGTCCCGATCCACTTCATCACCTCGTTCCGCAACGTGAGGGTGAATCGAGGCGCCCCCATCGGCTTCACGATGGCGCTGCCGGACACTGGGAGCGCGGAGCGTCGGGAGCCGCTGGACGACGGTGAGCGCAGCGAACGCCGCCAGCGTCGGCGCGAGGACGCCGACTCCGTCTCGCGAGTGCGGCGCGCGCAGGGGTACGCAAGCGGGGGGCGGTGGCCCGGCGGACGGTACGAGGTGGTCGTGCCCCCCGACTCGACGTTGCGTGCGTACGACCGATGGACGGATTCGATCCGGCTCGGTCTGGAAGCCGAGGACGTCCAGCGGCTCGAAGAAACCGGTCGCGAGCTGATGCGGACGCTCGAGCGGCTACCGGTGGACCTGACCGGCCGCCCGAGGTTCGGCTTCGCGGTGGATCGCTTCGCCGACCTCGCGCGTTACAATCGCGCCGAGGGGCTGTCCTTCGGCGTCGGCACCTCGTGGCGCCTCGGCGCACCGTTCCTCTCAGCGAACGTCCGTGGCCGGTACGCGTTCACCGACCGGCGGCTCCAGGGTTGGCTGGGCCTGCGCCGCGACGCGCCGGGCGCGCGCTCCGAGGTGGCACTGGTCCGGGAAATGTGGGACGCCGATCCACTGGCGCCGGGCCTCACCGTCGGGAACTCCTTCTCCTCGCTGTGGTTCGCGCACGACGACGGCGCGTACGTCTTCATCGAAGGCGGCGAGGCGCGGCACCAGCGTCCGTGGGGCCGCCGCGCGGATCTCACGTTGGAGGTGCGTGCGGGCCGGGAATCTGCGCCGCGGCGCCTCGCGAGGTCCGCCGTCAACGATTTCCTCGGCGGCAGCGGCGCGTTCCAGCCGAACCAACCGGTGATAAGCGGGACGTTCGTGACGGCGAGCGCCGCGGCCGCGGGCGGAAACCCGGCGCTGTCGTGGCGGGCCGGCCTCGAAGCCACCGCGGGCGACCGCACCTTGGGGCGTGCGTGGCTGTCGGCGACCAGGCGCGCACCGCTCCCGCTGCGGCTCGACGTGACGGCGTACGGCGCCGCGGGCGCCAGCGTCGGCGACAGCGTGCCCCAGCGGTTGTTCCGTCTCGGCGGCGCACGGACGTTACGGGGATACGCCGCGGGGGCTCTCCAGGGCGCATCGGCCTGGTCGCTGGGCGTGGACGTGGGGTTGCGGCGGCGTTTCTTCTCGCCAGTGGTCTTCGCCGACGTCGGGCAAACGGCACCGCATGGCCTATCGTTCACCGGCGATCCCTCCGCGTCGGCGGGCATCGCCATCTCGGCATTGCGCGGCACCGCGCGCCTCCAGGCGGCGCGTCCCCTGGAGCGCGGAGCGGGCTGGCGATTCGACCTGATCTTCGGAGCTCGCCGCTAGGCAATCGCGCCGCCGGTTCGTAGGTTCCTTCCCCAGATGCGACGGTCGGGCTGGATCATCATCGCGGCGACGGGGTGCGCGGGCGCCCTCATCTCCTGCTCGGGGGACTCGGGGCCGGAGGCCGGGGACGGCGCGCGCGCGGGACGGCTGCACTTCGAGCGCGAGGGTCGCGGTGCCGCGCGTCTCGTCGCGGCGCCAGCGCGCGCGACGTACTGCGCATCGGACAGCTCGCTGGTGATCGTGGCGGTGGATCGCGAGTGGACGGGAGGTGTCGCGATGCGGACTCCCTGGCCTCTCACCGGGCCGCGCCCGTTCACCGTTCGAAGCGGTCTGGAGGGAATCGGCACGGCGTCCCTCGCGCTCCGGTCGATGGAGGACAGCGTAGGGCCCGCGCTCGTCGCGGTGAGCGGGACGGTGCGGATGGAGGCCGCCGCCACCCCGACCGGGCGACTGGATGTCGTCGTGGAGGCGTCGGACGGCTCGCCGGTGCGGGTAAGCGGGACCTTCCGCGCGGTCCCGATCACGGCCGGCTGTGCCGGGGACCGACCACCCCGGTGACGCTTCCGCGGGCGCTGAGCGATCGCGACGGCGCGGCGGGCCTCGCGGTCGCCCTCTTCACGCTCACCGCTCTGCTCGCGTTCGGCGCGGAAGGCTCTGCGCGATGGCCGTGGGTCGGTTTTCTCTGGCTTGCGGCGGTGCCGTTCGTGGCGCTGCTCCTGCCGGAGGTGCAGCGCGCCTTGCGCGAGGCGCTCGCCGCGCGACCGGCGATGGCTGGACGGATCGGTGCCGGCCTCGTCCTCTATGGCGTGACGGTCGCGATCGCGGGCGGCACCGGCCCCTGGTACAACCTCCTGCTCTGGCCCGTCTGCATCGCGATCGCGATGGCGGGCGCGGGCGCCGGCGGCGACGCGGAGCCCTCGGGTGGCCGCCTCCTCCTCAGCGCGCTTGGCATCTGGGCGCTGGCGGGCCTGTTCGATCGCGCGCTCCGCATTCGCGTGCCCGGCGGCACGCAAGTCGGGCTCGCGTACCTTGCCGCGATCGATCTCGGACTGTTCCTCTTCCTGGTCGTGCGGCCGCTCAAGAGCTTCGACGTACGCGTCGGGCTGCGGGCGCGGGAGCTCGGCATCGCGCTTCTGGCGGTCGCGGCGCTCGTCGCGGTCGTGCTCCCGCTTGGCCTCGCCATCGGATTCCTCCGCCTGGAAACGCGGTGGGAGGGCACTGTCGCGGCGGCCGCGCGACTGATCGGTCTGATCCTGTTCGTGGGCCTGCCGGAAGAGCTGCTGTTCCGGGGACTGATGCAGGAAGGCTTCTCACGACTCTGGACGCCGCGGATCGGCCTCGTGGTCGGGTCGGTGGTCTTCGGCCTGTCGCACATCGTGAGGCCGTTCCCCAACTGGCAGTACGCGCTGCTGGCGACATTCGCGGGTCTGGCGTACGGTTTGGTGTACCAGCGGACGCGGAAGCTGTCGGCGTCGGCGGTGACGCATGGCACGGTGGACTGGATCTGGAGCACGTTCCTCCATTCCTAGCGCGCTGACCTCCGCGCGCCCCGGCGCCCAGGACGACTCGGCGCTCTGTGTGGTGCACCTCGACACGGAGCGCGGGTGGCGTGGAGGCCAGCGCCAGGCGCTGTGGCTCGCGCGCGCGCTGTCCGCGCGGGGACACCGCTCGATCGTGGCGGCGCGGCCGGAGGGCGAGCTCTTCGGGGCGGCGCTGGCCGCGGGGCTGGAGACGTGGCCGGCGACGCCGCGCTTCGAGGTCGATCCGGTGGCCGCGTGGCGATTGGGGGCGCGCCTGGCCGAGGCGGGCGCGGACATCCTTCACGCGCACAGCGCGCATGCGGTGGGGCTCGGAGCGCTCGCGACACTGCGCGCCGGCACCGCGCTCGTTGCGACCCGGCGCGTGGACTTTCCCCTGCGTCCCAACGCCGGCACGCGCTGGAAGTACGGCCGGGTAGCCGGGCTCATCGCGATCTCGACTGCCGTGCGCGACGTGCTGGTGAAGAGCGGGATGGCAGCGGAGCGCATCACGATCGTGCCGTCCGGTGTGGACCTGACGCGAACGATCGACCCGGCTCCGGCCTCGACGCTCGAGGCTCTGGGGGTGCATCCGGGCGCTCCGCTGGTAGTGATGGTGGCGGCGCTGGTGCCGCACAAGGCTCCGGTGACGTTCGTGCGCGCCGTCGCCGCGGCGGTCGCTGCGGGGACCGCGTTGCAGGCGTTGCTCGTGGGTGACGGGCCGCTGGCGGGGGAGGTCCGCGTGGAGCGCGACGCGCTCGGACTCGGTGACACGCTGCACCTCGCCGGCCAGCGCGGCGACGCGGATGCGCTCATTGCCGCGTGCGACGTCTTCGTTTTGAGCTCGCGAGAGGAGGGTCTGGGCACCGTGCTGCTCGACGCGATGTTGTGCGGCAAACCGGTTGCGGCGACCGCCGCGGGAGGGATTCGCGACGTGGTGGAGGAGGGGGTCACGGGCCTGCTGGTTCCCGTGGGCGACGCGTCGGCGCTGGGCGCGGCCATCGCCGGCCTTTGCCGTGATCCGGAGCGCCGTGCCGCCATGGGCGCTGCGGCGAGAAGCCGGGTGGGGCGGTTCGGGTTGGAGCAGACGGCCGCCGGGACGCTGGCCGTGTATCGGCGCGTCCTGGGCCGGTAAGGCGAGGGGCGGGCGATGGGTCGGGCGCGCGTCTCGCGGTCGGGCATTCCGCTCAACGCCTCGCCCCAAACGCACGAGCGCGTGCTCTCCTGGTTCGCGGACTGGCCGCGCGGCCGGGTCTTCGACTGCCCGGCGGGCGGCGGCGCGCTCACCTACGAGCTCGCGGCGATGGGCTTCGCGGTGGTCGCCGCGGACATCGACCGGCGGGCGGGTCGTGGCGTGGGCCTGCGGCTGTGCGCGGACCTGAGCCGGCCGCTCCCGTTCGCCGGCGGGACCTTCGACTACGTCGCCTGCGTCGAAGGGATCGAGCACCTGGAGCGGCCGGTGGACGCGCTGCGCGAGATGCGCCGCCTGCTGCGACCCGGCGGCCGGCTCGTGCTCACCACGCCGAACGTGCTCCACCTGGCGTCGCGGGTGCGGATGCTGCTCACGGGCTTTTGGAGCTCCGCGCCGCGGCCGTGCGACGCGGGGGCGCCGACGGGCCTCGAGCACATCATGTTGCTCACGCAGCCGATGCTCGCCTACTTCCTGGCGCGCGTGGGCTTCAGCATCGAGCGACTCGAGGCGAGCCGCACGGTACGGAGCAGCGTGCCGTGGGCCTGGCTCGTGGGGCCGATTGGGATCGCGACGCGCGTGGCGCTGCGGCGGCCCGCCCACCGAGCCACGTCCCACGCCCTGCTCTCACGCGACCTCCTTTTCGGGCACGCGCTGCTTTTCACCTGTCGGGCGGTGTAGCTTTGGCGGCGGGCACGCGTCAGTGGAGGCCGTCCACCGCATGAGCGCCGTCGCCGGTCCGCGCGGCATCACCTTTCAGCCCGACATCTATCCCAAGGTGCTGTCGCTCCTTCCGGCCCAGCCCGGCGCGCGCGTGCTCGACGTCGGCGCGGGCGAGGGGTACTTCGCCCGGCTGGCCGCGGAGCGCGGCTACGTCGTGGAGGCGTGCGACTTCCAGCAGCAGCTCTTCAGGTGGCCTGGTGTCCCGTTCCACCAGGCGGACCTGAACGAAGCGATCCCGCTGCCCGACGAGTCGTTCGATTGCGTCGTTTCGATCGAGGTCCTCGAGCACCTGGAGAACCACACGCGCTTCATGCAGGAACTGCTGCGCGTGACACGCAGGGGCGGGACGATCATCCTGACGACGCCGAACGTGCTCTCCATCCCATCCCGCTGGCATTTCTTCCTGTACGGCTACACCGATTGCGCGCCGCTCCCGCTCGACCCCACGCGGGACGACTACTACATGCAGCACATCAATCCCATCAGCCTGCCGGAGATCCTGTTCCTCCTCGAGCGGTTCGGGGGCGAGCTGGTCGAGCTCCACACCAACCGCATCCGCAAGAGCGCACGGCTACCGATGCTGCTGCTCTATCCGTTGCTGGCGCTGGCGCTCCGGGGCAAGCTGCTGAGGCGCAAGTACGCCGAGGCGAAGCCGCTGCACCTGCGCCACCTGCGATGGATGCTGCACCGGGCGAACCTGATGGGGCGGATCACCATCGCCGTGGGGCGACGTGTCCGGTGAGCGGGCGGTGATTCCGGCCGGATTCCAGGAGCATGCGGAGGCGATGGTCGCACTCGCGCAGCGGCTCGAGGGACATCTGACCCCCAAGGAGGTCCGGTTCCTCAGCCTCCTCGCGGCGGTGCCGACGGCAGCGGGCGAGGTGCTCGAAATCGGCAGCTTCAAGGGCAAGTCCACCATCGTTCTGGCGAAGTCGGTCGGGCTCGCGGGGGGCGCGCGCGTTGTCGCGGTGGACCCACTCACGCTGCCGTCGGCAACCGACCCCGGCATCGGCGACGCGAGCGCCTTGCCGGCCACGCTTCGCGGCAACCTGCGTGCGCACGGCGTGGAGGGCTCCGTGGAGTTCCACGAGATGCGCTCCGAGGACCTCGGGCGCACGTGGGACCGCCGGTTGCGGCTCTTGTGGATCGACGGCGATCACACCTACGCTGGCGCTCGCCGCGACTTCGAGACCTTCGCTCCGTTCCTCAGTCCGGGCGCCATCGTCGCCTTCCACGACACGCTCCACCGGTTCGATGGTCCGGTCCGCATGGTGTGCGAAAGCCTGCTGCTGTCGGACCGGTTCGGCGTGTGCGGTGTGTGCGGCTCGATCGGGTGGTCGCAGTTCCTGGGCGATGCACGGCGGGTCGAGCAGCACTGGCCGGCGAAGCGGCGGCTGTACGGACAGCTCAGTCGGCTGATCCCGCACGTCGCGACGCACCGGTCGGGCGGCGGCTTGAACCGCCTCTGGTTCGAGGTGAAGCGCGCGCTGGTGCCCCACGGCGACGTGGATCCCGCCCGGTGGCTGTCGTCGCTGCAGCCGGGCGCGTGACGCCTCGGCTCAGCGCCGTCCTCATCACGCTCAACGAGGAGCGGCGAATCGGCGCGTGCCTCGAGAGCGTTGCGGGGCTGGCGGACGAGATCGTGGTGCTGGACACCCTGTCCACGGACCGAACCGTCGAGATCGCGCTGGCGGCGGGGGCGCGGGTGGAGCGTGCGGCGTTCGAGGGTTTTGGGCCGACCAAGCAGCGGGCGCTCGACCTCGCCCAGGGCGCCTGGGTGCTCTCGATCGATGCGGACGAGCGGGTGACACCGGCGTTGGCGGCGGAGATCCGGCGCGTGGTCGAGAAGGAGGACGCCGCGGACGGTCACTGGATGCGTCGCGACGTCTACTATCTCGGCCGGCGGATGCGGTTCGGCGGTCTTGGCCGCGACTGGGTGTTGCGGCTATTCCGGCGCGGGCGTGGGCGTTTCACGGCCGCTCGCGTCCACGAGCGTGTCGAAGTCGAGGGCCGGACCGCGCGGCTTGCGGGCCTCCTCGAGCACCATACTTGCGCCACGCTCTCGGAGCACCTCGCGAAGGTGGAGCGTTACTCCTCACTCAGGGCCGAGGAGCTGGCGGCGCGCGGCCGGCGTTACCGTCCGACCGACGTCCTCAGGGTGCCGGTGGAGTTCGTGCTCCGCACGGTGGGGCGGCTCGGAGTGCTCGACGGCACGCCGGGCGTGGTGTACGCGGCGGTCTCGGCGTACGCGAAGTGGCTCCGTTACGCGAAGCTGCTGGACCGTGAGCGGTTGCCGGCGCGTTGAGCCCGCGCCGGTCGGTCGGGCACGAGGTGCCGCGGCACGGCCTCCGCGGCTAGATTAGACGCTCGCGATGGACCCGACCTACTACCGCAAGGGCTTCGGTCTCAGGGACGTGATCCAGGCTGCGCGGACTGGTGACGACCACGATGCCGCTGCCCGATGCGTCGTTCGAACGCGTCATCGGCATCGAGGTGATTGAGCACGTGGAGAACCGCACGCGTTTCGTGGACGTCGTGCGCTCGGAGGACGTTTCGCAGAGATCGTCGCCATGAACCTCTGGGAATGTCTTCACTTTCTGCATCGCGCATGGAGGTACCGCTTGCGGGCCGAGCGTGATGAGATCGGCTACCTCCTGCGGCGCGAGTTGCGCGGCCGGACGGTGGTGGACATCGGCGCGTGCCGTGGCGTCTACAGCTACTGGATGCACCGCGCGGTCGGGCCCGAGGGATGGGTAGTGGCCTTCGAGCCGCAGCCCGAACTGGCCGTCGATCTCGAACAGCTCAAGAGGGTCTTTCGTCTGCGCCGGTTGCAGATCGCGAACGTCGGTCTCTCGGCCGCCCCGGGAACGCGCACACTAGTGCGTCCTCGGAGGAACTGGGGTGGCGCGAGCCTCGAAATCAGGCCCTCCGATGACACGGACAGCTTCGAGGTCAAGCTGACAACGTTGGATGCGTTCTTTCACGGCCATCCCGGCCGCCCGGTACGGTTCATCAAGTGCGATGTTGAAGGGCACGAACTACAAGTCTTCAGGGGAGGCATGCAGCTGCTCCGCGAGGACCGACCGGATCTCCTATTCGAGTGTTTCGACCAGAAAGTGGAGAGCGGCGAGGTCATCAAGCTGCTCGCGGAACTCGGCTATGAAGGTCACTTCTTCTTCAGGCGGACCCTGGTCCCGTTCGACCGCTACGCCTCCTTGAGGCAGGCGATCGACCAGCCGTACTTGAACTTCGTGTTTACCCCGCGCGAGGCGCGTGACAGGCACGACCGCTAGGGATCCGCTAGATTGCCCGGCGTGACGGACCAGACCTACTACCGTAAGGGCTTCGGTCTCAAGGATGAGATCCAGGGCGCGCTGACGGAGGACTACCACAGCGCGCTGGTGGACGAAGTGCGCGCGCGGGGGTACGCGCTCACGGCGGACGACCTAACGGTGCGGCTCGCCAAGGAGTTCGGCTTCTGCTACGGCGTGGACCGCGCCGTCGAGTACGCCTACGAGACGCGCACCAAGTTCCCGGCCAGGCGCATCTACCTCGTGGGCGAGATCATCCATAACCCGCATGTGAACGCCAAGCTCGCCGCTATGGGCGTCGTGCTCCTCGGGCGGACGGCGGAGGGCGACTTCGACCTGTCGGCGGTGACCGTGGACGACGTCGTAATCCTCCCGGCCTTCGGTGTGACGAAGGCCGATTTCGACCGCTTGCGGGCCGTCGGCTGCGTGCTGGTGGACACGACGTGCGGCTCGGTGCTCAACGTCTGGAAGCGGGTGGAGAGTTACGCTCGGGATGGCTTCACGGCGCTCATCCACGGCAAGTACACGCATGAGGAAACCAAGGCGACCGCGTCGCAAGTGACGAAACACCCGCACGGCCGTTACCTGGTGGTGCGGGACATGGGCGAAGCGCGGTTGGTCTGCGAATTCATCGAGCGCGGCGAGGGCGGGGAGGCCTTGCGGGAACGGCTCCGAAAGGCGGCGTCGCCGGACTTCGATCCGACCCGCGACCTCCAGCAGGTCGGGGTGGCGAACCAGACGACGATGCTGTCGAGTGAGTCCCTCGCCATAGCGGCCGAGGTACGGCGGGCGATGGTCGCGCGCTATGGCGAAGGGGAGGCGCGCGAGCGGTTCCGCAGCTTCGACACCATCTGCTCGGCGACCCAGGACCGGCAGGACGCGGTGCTCCGGATGCTGGAGTGGGGCGTGGACGTCGCGGTCGTCATCGGCGGGTTCAACTCCAGCAACACCACGCACCTCGCCGCGCTGTGCGCGGAGCGGGTGCCGACCTACCACGTGGAGGACTCGGCGGGCATCGTGCCCGAGACGCGCACCATCCGGCACAAGCCGGTGGGAGCGCACGTGGCGGTGGAGGCCACCGACTGGCTGCCCGCGAGCGCGCGGGTCGTCGGGGTGACGGCCGGCGCTTCGACGCCGAACAACAAGGTCGGCGAAGTGATCGAGCGGATCTTCGCGACGCGGGGGATCGAGGTGGCGGAAGCCGTGAGCCGGTAGGCGGGAGCCGGGAGCCGGACCCTTCAGCGCGCCACCCAAGGTACGGCTCCCGGCTCACGGCTCCCGTCAGTGAAAGTCATGCGACTCCACGAACGCGGCGCCGGCCTGCGGGCTGAGCGCCGCGAACTTCTTTCCACGCACGTTGAGCACGCCCTGCTCCTCCTGGAGGATGCCGCGCACCAGGAGCAGGGGTGAGCGTATGACGAGCCGCCGGTTGGCCTCGAAGAGCCTGGGAGTGATGACGACGTTGGCGAGGCCGGTCTCGTCCTCGAGCGTCACGAAGCAGAACCCCTTCGCCGTGCCGGGCCGCTGGCGGCAGATGACGATGCCGGCGACGGTCACCCAGTCGCCGTCGCGCTGGCGCGCGAGGTCGGCGGCGGTGGTGACGCCGCGCGCGCGCATCACCTCGCGCAGATGGCGCATGGGGTGGCCGGCGGGGGAGAGGCCGGTCACGCGGTAGTCCGCTTCGGTGAGCTCGACCGGCGCGAGCTGAGGCAGGGGGGCTGGCCGACGGTCTTGCGCCACGGGCGCGAGCGGGCCGGCTGCGCCACGGGCATGTTTGAGCAGCTCCCAGAGCGCCGACCGGCGGTTGGACCACAGGCTGCCGAAGGCGCCCGCCTCGGCGAGTGCGCGCAGCTGAGCGACGTTGAGCCCGCTCGCGCGTACCCATCCATCGAGCGAGTCGGGGCGTCGGCCGTCCAGGAGCGGCTCGAGCCGCTCTCTCGCCTTCTCGCCGAGGCCGCGGATGTAACGAAGGCCGATGCGTAGCGCGCGACGAGGGACGAGTCCTGCGCGGTCCGGCGGGCGCCGTGCGTGCCGTCCGACCGCCGGATCGCGCAGGGCTCGTCCCGAGGACGCGCGCTCGTCATCCGACTCCACGGTGCAATCCCACGCGCTGCGCATCACGTCCACGCCGCGCACCTCCACGCCGTGACGCCGCGCGTCCTCGACGATCGTGCCCGGCGCGTAGAAGCCCATGGGCTGCGCGTTGAGGAGCGCGCAGGTGAACTCGACCGGGTAGTAGTGCTTGAGGTACGCAGAGGCGTAGACGAGGAGCGCGAAGCTCGCCGCGTGGCTCTCGGGGAAGCCGTAATCCGCGAAGGCGGCGATCTGGTTGAAGATGCGACGCGCGACGTCCGGTTCGATCCCGTTCTTCGCCATGCCGTCGATCAGCTTCCGGCAGATCTTCGCCATCCGCTCGTGCGAGCGCTTGTGGCCCATAGCCCGGCGCAGCTCGTCGGCCTCGCCGGGGGTGAAGCCCGCCGCGGCGATCGCCACCTGCATCCCCTGCTCCTGGAAGAGCGGCACGCCGAGGGTGCGCTCGAGGATCGGCTCGAGGGAGGGATGCGGGTAGGTGACGGGCTCCTCGCCGGCGCGGCGCCGCAGATACGGGTGCACCATCTCGCCCTGGATGGGGCCGGGGCGGATGAGCGCCACCTCGACCACGAGGTCGTAGAACCTGCGTGGCGCGAGGCGGGGCAGGGTGTTCATCTGCGCGCGCGATTCCACCTGGAAGACGCCCACGGTATCGGCGCGGCAGAGCATGTCGTAGACGGCGGGGTCGTCCATCGGGAGCCTGGCGAGATCGATGACGCCGCCGCAGTGCACGCGGATCAGCCGGATCGCGTCCTGGATCAGGGTGAGCATGCCGAGGCCGAGCAGGTCGATCTTGATGAGCCGGACCGGATCGAGGTCGTCCTTGTCCCACTGGATGACGGTGCGCTCCGGCATCGCGGCGGGCTCGATGGGCACGACGGCGGCCAGCGGCTCCTTCGAGAGGACGAAGCCGCCCACGTGGATCGAGCGGTGGCGCGGGAGCTGGTGCAGCCCGCGCACGACTTCGGCGAGCATGTGGACGCGGTGGTCCTTGGGGTCGAGGTCGGCCGCGGCGGCGCCGCCTCCGAGCAACCTCTCGCCGGTCTCGCGCGCGCCGTCGCGGTCGGCCTCGTCCGCGAGCTTTTCGGCCTGCTGCACCGAGAAGCCGAGGACCCGCGCGGCGTCGCGCACCGCGGCGCGGCCACGGTAGGTGATTGCCTCGCACACCATGGCGGCGTGGTCGCGCCCGTAGCGGCGGTAGACGTACTGGATGACCTGCTCGCGGTCCCGGTGCGCGAAGTCGATGTCGATGTCGGGCGCCTCGCGCCGCTCCTCGGAGAGAAAGCGCTCGAAGAGCAACTCCATCCCGACCGGGTCGATCGCGGTGATGCCGAGGCAGTAACAGACGGCGGAGTTGGCCGCGGACCCACGCCCCTGCGCCAGCACGCCGAGACGGTTCGCCTCGCGCACGATGTCCCAGACGATGAGGAAATAGCCCGGGAGGCCCAGACGCTCGATGACGTCCAGCTCGTGGCGGATCTGCTGGCGGTGACGAGCCGTGAGCCGTGAGCCGTACCGTTCGCGAGCTCCCGCGGCCACCAGCGAGGCGAGGTAGTCGTCGGCCGTCACGCCGGGCGGGAGCGGGAAGGCGGGGAGCGCGGGGGTGAGCTGGCCCATCCGGAACGCGCACCGCCCGGCGATCTCGCGCGTGGCGGCGAGAGCGTCGGGGTAGTGGCGCCAGTGGTGCGCGGTTTTCTCGGGGCGCTTGAGGTACCACTCGCCGTTTGGCCGGAGCAGGGTGCCCGCCTCGTCCAGCGTGGCCTGGTGGCGGAGGCAGGTGAGGGCGTCGTGCACGAGGCGCCCCTTGGGCGTCGCATAGTGGACGTCGTTCGTCACCAGCCAGGGGAGGTCGAGCGAGCCGGCGAGCGCGATGAGCTTCGGCACGACGGCGCGCTCGGAGGCGAGCGCGTGGTCCCAGCACTCGACGGCCACGTTGCCCAGGAAGACCTCGGCGAGCCGGCCGAGGAGGGCGCGCGCGCCATCGTCGTCGTCCTTCGCGAGGCGCTGCGGGACCTCGCCGAACGGACATCCGGTGAGGCAGAAGAGTCCCGCCGCGTGCCGCTCGACGTCGTCCCAGGACACCGCCGGCGCGCCGCGGTCACCGGCGCGCGCGAGGGTGACGAGGCGCGAGAGGTTCCGGTAGCCCGCCTCGTCCATGGCGAGCAGCGTCAGGTGGGACTTTGCGACGGTGGCCTCGAGCCCGATGAGCGCCTCGACGCCGTACTCCCGCCCCGCCTCGGCCCAGCGCACCGCGCCGCCCAGATCGTCGTGGTCGGTGAGCGCGATCGCCGTCATCCCGATCGCGGCCGCGCGCGCGATCAGCGTCTCGGGGTTCGACGCGCCGTCGAGGAGGGAGAACCCCGAATGGCAATGCAGCTCGACGTACTCGGCCGCCACTTCAATCCCACCACCCTTCGACGAACCACTTCCGCTCCTTCGGCGACCGGAACAGCAACCAGAGCGCGCCACCCGCGGCGCGTGCCGTGTAGTAGTCGCGCGGCGGCCCGGTGGCCCGGCCGTCCCACCAGCGGGGAGCGAGCCGCTCCGGTCCGCACCAGTCGGTCACATCGTGCCAGACGTCTTCGTGCCGGAACGCTTCGAGCCCACCACGGCCAAGCCGGACGCGGATTGGTACCGGTGTTTCGAGCAGTCGGAGCGCGGCGGCGGCGGCCGGCGCGTCGTCGGGGCGGGTGTCGTGCGCTCGCGGCGGCGGACCGCACGCAGGGCGCCGCCGCTCGCGCCCGACACCCGCCCCTCCTCGCGCCATCGCCGTTTCCACCCACGTGCCGCCGTCCTGTGGCAAGTGCCCGTCGCGCTCCTGTGGCACGACGACCCCGTCGCTGCCCTCGCTGCCGCGGATGCGATCGAACGCGGCCACCAGCGCGCCCGGATCGACCCAGCGCGACGCGAGGAGGTTCCCCTGCTCGCCGGAGGCCGGCGCGGTGACCGCGGCGCCGAGCGCGAGGCCGGTGACGGGCTCCGGCAGATGCCACTTCTCGAGCGCGCTGCGGCAATGATCGAAGAGCGCGTCGGCGTGCGAGGTGGGGCGCGCGGGCCGCACCGCGCGCACGGCCTTCGAGCCGTCGTCGAGGTGGAGCGTGAGCGCCAGCTCGCGCGCGGCGAGCCCCCGGGCGCGGAGCGCCTCACCCAGGGAGGCGAGCGCGCCTCGGAGCACGAAGAGCAGCGGCTCGGCCGTCGCGACGGGGCCGCCCAGCTCGACCTCGATCACCGGGAGCGCGTCGTCGCGCGGCGTGGACGGTCCGCGCGGATCGATACCGCGCGCCAGCCGGTGCGCGGCGAGCCCCTGGGGTCCGAAGCGCGCCTCGACCTCGTCCGCCTCGAGCGCGGCGAGCTGGCCCACGGTCCTAAGACCGAGCGCGGCGAACGTGTCGGCGAGCTCCTCGTCGAGCGCGAGGAGGGCGAGCGGGAACGGCGCGAGGAACGCGGCGTCGGTGCCCGGGGTCACGACGGCGACGACCGGCGAGGAGGTGGCGGGGCCGCGCCGCAGCGAGCACTCACGGGGCGCAGCAAGGCGCGGCCCCACCCCGACGAGCGCAAGGTCGTCGCCGTCGTACGTCGCGGCGTAAGCCGCGATGGCCGAGTCGGCGATGCCGACGCGCGGCTCGCCGTAGCCGAGGCCGCGCGCGAGGCTGAGCAGCTTCCGCGCGAGGGCTTTCTCCTCGCCGAGGCCCGCGGCGTCCACCCACCAGACGCCATCCGCAGTCGGCAGACGCGCAGACGCACAGACGCGCAGTGGGCCGCCTTCCCACGCCACGCGCGGGCTGGCAGCGAGCAGCGCGGTCGTCACGTCGAGCGCGGCGCGCGAGACCTTCTCGTCGTCCCACGGCAGGGCGACTAGGTCGGCGACGAGCGCCTGCGCCTGGGCGAGGGCCATGCCGGTGGCCACGCCCCGGCGCGCGGCTTCGGCGTCGGCCGCGAGGACGCGGGGCTTGCCGCGGACGTCGGTGAAGACGGCGGTCGGAAGGTCAGGCGGTCGGGCGGTCGGCCGTGCCGCGTCGCTTGGACCGCCTGTCCGCCTGCCCGCCAGACCGCCTGTCGCGAACCGCCCAATGCGAACGCAGGCGATCCGGCATCGGTAAGCCAACCGTCACCTCCACGGCGCGCGGGGCGCCGCCTTTCTCGATCGTGACGCGCAGCGTGCGCGGTGCGGGCCACGCGCCGCCCTGGCCGGCGAGTGCGGGGATGAAGCCGGCCGCGTCGGTGCGCGAGTGGACGGTGAGCACGAGCGTGGCGAACGGCGGCCGGCGAGGACGCGCCCGGGGCTCGCCGAGGCGAGCACTAACGGGGCGCAGCCCGGCGAGTCCCGGGCCATCCGAGCGCAAGGCCGCCGTTCGCACCACCAGCGCCGTGCCCTTGTCCCGCGCGATGCGCTGGAGGCGCAGGGCGACGCGGCGCGCGGGCGCCGGCGCCTGGTCCACGATCACGAGGCCGAAGGCGCCGCTGCGCAGAAGCACGTCCGTGCACCACCACGCGCTCTCCGTCGCCTTCGGCCGCACCACCCAGAACGGGCCGAGGACGGCGAGGTGCGCGGCGGCTTGCGGCGCTAGCGTTCGCTCGGCGTCCACGAGCGCCACACCCTCGTCGGCGCGGAGCGTCGCCTCCGTGAGGGCGAGGAGCAGCGCGGTGCCACCGGTGCCGAGCGGCGCGTTGAGCGCGGTGATCTGCCCGCGCGGGACGCCCCAGGGGAGCGCGGCGTCGAGCGCCGGGACGCCGAAGGCAACACCGCGGCGCCCGGCCGGGAGGAGGCGCTCGATCTCTTTTGGCAGCAACAACTTGAGGCTCAGTGCGGTCATGCGTGGTCTTCGGCTCTCCCCACGATGTACCCGAATAAAACCCGAAAGTCAAGGTCAAAAAAAGAGACGTGCCAAGCCATGAACACCTTTTCACCCGGCCTCCCTCTACCCGCGACAGCGGCCTTGCGCACTTCCGGGCCGCTTCGGTAGCCTGTCGAGTGTAATCCGCCTCTAACTGCACGAACTGCACACTCGCGGGGGGCGCCGTGAGGCGCCTCCGAGTGCGTCCGCCCACGCTCCCGGCGACCCTCCTGCGAGACGCGGTCGCGCGCCAGCTCGCCACCGTGTCGCTGCGCGGGGCTGCGGCGGAGATCGGGCTCAGCCCGAACGCGCTCCGCAACTTCCTGAACGGCGCCGAGCCGCGGATCGCGACGCGGGCCAAGCTGGAGCGCTGGCTGGCGAGTCGCCGCATGCGGGAACGCGGCCCCGGCGTCGGGCGCCTCGTCGAGCTCCTGGGCGAGCTGGGCGCCGAACTCTCTCCCGGGCAGACCGCAGCCCTCGGCGAGCATACGGTGCGCTTCCTCGTCAACGCCTACGAGGCCCGGCGCCTCCCGCCGCCGCGATGGGTGCGGGAGTTGGCCAACCACTACAAGACTTCGCACCACGGGTCCTGAGCGCGCCGAGTTGACCGCGCGCGATGGCCGAGCGTAGGTTAGCCGTGCAGTTCGTGCAGTTGCACCCCTGTGCACACCATGACGGACCTTCTCGACCGGCTTGCCGCCCGCCCGCGCGTCCTCGTTGTGGAGGACCAGCCGCAGCTGCGCGCTGCCCTCAGCCGGTTCCTCCGGCTGAAGGGCTGCGACGTCGAGGCCGCGGCGGACGGCGCGGAGGGCCTCGTGAAGCTGACTTGCTACCATTTCGACGCCGTGGTGAGCGACGTCCAGATGCCGAAGCTCGACGGGCCGGCCTTCTACGAGCACGCTGTGGCGTTGCGCCCATACCTCCGGCGGCGGTTCCTGTTCTGCAGCGCCCTGCCGCCTCCCCCGTCCCTCGCGACGGATCCCGCGCTCCGCTTTTACGCCAAGCCCATCGAGCTGAGCGACCTTTGGGCGAGGCTCAGCGACCTGCTCGGGGAGCAGCAGCCTTAGAGCGGCATCTCCCACTGGATCGCTTCCTCCGCCCGCTGGCCCGTTGATCCGCCGGCCCGCTCGTCCGCCGCCTCGAACCCGACCTTTCTCTGCAGCCGCGCCACGCGCCGCTTGAGCGCGGCTGTGTACGCCGGCGTGACGAAGCCCCGCGCGTCGAACGCCCGCTCGTAGCGGTCGAGCAGTGAGGGGAACTCCTGCGCCACCACCGGCAGGAAGCGGCGACGGATCGGCGGGTACAGCCGCAGCGGGTCGGCGCGGGCGAATGCCGCGCCGGCGTCCTTCGCCCCGCGCATCAGCGCCTCGAGGTGCGGCACGTCGTCGGTGATCCCCGGCAGCACCGGCGCGATCAGCACCCCGGCGTGGAGCCCCGCCCGCACCAGCTTCGCGAGCGCCTCCAGCCGCACCGCCGGCGTCGGCGAGCGGACCTCGAGCTTCCGAACCAACAGCGCGTCCATGCTGATGAGCGAGACGATCACCGTGACGCGGCTCCGTTCGGCGAGCCTGAGCAGCACGTCCACGTCGCGCGTGACGAGCGGCGACTTCGTGATGATCCCGACGCCGAGCCCGCGGACCTGCGCCAGCCGCTCCAGCACTCGCCGCGTAATCCGGAACGTCCGCTCGGCGGGCTGGTACGGGTCGGTCGCGGTGCCGATGACGATGGTGTGGCCGCCCAGGCGCGAGGGCCGCGCCGTGAGCGCCGCGATCTCCGGCGCCGCCACCTTCACGAAGATCTGCCGCTCGAACGTCTCGTCGTCCCAGACGGCGGGACCCAGCGCGCCCCTCGCGCTCCCCCGCTCGACGACGTACCGGTGGGCGTAACGGGCGTAGCAGTACGAGCAGCCGAACTCGCAGCCGACGTACGGGTTCAGCGACCAGAAGTTCATCCCCGTCTGCTGCGGCGAGTTCAGGACGGACTTGATCGGCAGCTCCACGAACCGCGTTCCGCGCCGCCGCTCATCAAGCACGGCCCAACCCTGGCCGCCTGACCGCCTGTCCGCCTGACCGCCTTCCATCACGCACACCTCCCCCACCCGCAGACCGGGCAGTAGATGCACCCGTTGGCTGGCACCGTTCCAGCGCCGCAGTCGGGACACGGAGAAGCCGGTGGCCTTCCGCTCAGCGATTTCGGAACTTCAATCATGGCAAGCGGTTCCATGTAACGACCCCAACTATCTTCGGTTTTTATTCGGGTTTCCAGGGTCAATATAAGCCATGGGCACGACGGCGCAAGGGTGTGTAGCCGGGGCTTCCGGAGAGGGCTATTTTGGGCGGGCCCGAGCCCACCGATCCGACCGGGAGGAACGCCCGTGCCGTTCAGCCTGCTGCCGCGTGATGAAGAGTTCTTCGATCTCTTCGTCGAGGTCGCGCGCCGAAGCCACGAAGCCGCCGGGCACCTGGTCGGGCTCTTCGGCGACCCGGACAAGGCCCTTTACCACGCCGAGCAGATCAAGCGGCTCGAGCACGAGTGCGACCAGTTCACCCACGAGGTGGTGAACCGGCTCGACCGCACCTTCATCACCCCGATCGACCGCGAGGACATCTACCGTCTCGCCTCGGACCTCGACGACGTCATCGACGTCATCGACGGCGTGGCACGCCGGGCGCAGATCTTCCGGGTGGGGCCCGCGCCCGAGGGCGTCAAGCTCCTCACGGGTGTGATCGAGAAGGCGGTGGGGGCGCTCACCGGCGGCGTCGAGCACCTCAAGCAGCGCGACGGCGTCATGAAGGCCTGTATCGAGACCAAGCAGCTCGAGGAGGAGGCCGACGCGATCTACCACGACGCCCTCGGCCGGCTCTTCGAGGAAGAGCACAACGCGATCGAGCTGATCAAGTGGAAGGAGATCTACGA
>JACORV010000120.1 GCA_016179225.1 Gemmatimonadota bacterium
ATCGCGCCGACGCACAACGCCGCGAGCGCCAGGAGCCCGGCTTTTCCGGCGATCATGTCCGCCACGGTCGTGAGAAGCCCGATGAACGCAGCGCCAGCCACGGCGATCATCGCGACCATCACCCGCCTGAACAACGTGCCTAGTGTGCGCGCCACGACACCCGCGACGACGGCCGCCGCCACGAGCCCGCCCGCAAGAGCCAGCATGGCGACCACGGCGAAGCCGCTCTCGGGACCGCGCGCCATCCAGTAGGAGCCGAAGAGGACGAGGCACATGAGGGCGCCGCCCGCGCCGGCTCCGATCACGATGCCGCCGAGCGCCACGCCGACAGGGTCGCCGGTCGAAGCGGTTCCACTCGCGGGTGTCGTCAGATGTGAATCACTCTTCCCATCGAATCGAGCGCGGCCTCGGCCACTGCCTCGGCCAGGGTTGGATGCGCGTGAATCGCGAGGTCGACCTCCTCGACCGTGTACTCGTTGACGCGGGCCACGGCGATCTCGTGGATGAGTTCCGTGGCATGCGCGCCCACGATGTGTGCGCCCAGGATCTCGCCGTACTTCTTGCCGCGGATGATCTTGACCAGACCTTCCGTCTCGCCGGAGGTGCGGGCGCGACCGCTGGCGCTGAACGGGAAGCGGCCCACGACGTACTCGAGCTTGCGCTCCTTGCACGCCTCCTCGGTGAGACCGATGCTCGCGACCTCGGGGTGGCAGTAGGTCGCGCCGGGCACATTGGTGTAGTCGATGGCGGGCGGATGGTGGCCCGCGACCGCTTCCGCCACCGTCACGCCCTCGCGGCTCCCTTTGTGCGCGAGGAGCGGAGGTCCGGCGACGTCGCCGATCGCGTAATACCCCGGGACGCTCGTCGCACAGCTCGTGTCGATCTTTATGAAGCCCTTGTCGAGAGTGATCCCGGCGTCCTCGAGGCCAATGCCTTCGACGTTGGCCGCGCGCCCCGCCGCCACGAGCACGCAGTCCACGCCCAGCGTCTCTTTCTTGCCGCCGCTCTCGTACGAGAGCGTCACGCCGCTCCCCTTCACCTGCGCCTTCTCGATCTTCGCGCCGGCCTGCACCGCGATGCCGCGTTTCTTGAACGACTTCGCGACCACGTCCGACATCTCGGCGTCCTCAACCGGCAGGATGCGCGGCAGCAGCTCGAGCAGGGTCACCTGCGTCCCAAAGGCGTTGAACACGTCGGCGAACTCGGTCCCCACCGCGCCCGCGCCCACGATCGCCATCGTCTTCGGCGCCGCCTCCAAGAGCAGTGCCTCGGTGCTGGAAAAGACGGTCTTGCCGTTGAACGCGAGGCCGATCGCGGGAATGTCCTTGGGCCGGGACCCGGTCGCGATGACGATCGCCTTCTTCGCCTCGAGCGTCGCCGTGCCGCCCTCGGCCCTCGCGACCTCGACCTTCTTGCCGGGCTTCAGCCTCCCGACGCCCTTCACGACCTCGATCTTGTTCTTCTTCATCAGGAACTCGGCGCCCTTCGAGTTCTGCTCGGCCACCTTCCGCGAGCGCTTCATTGCCACGCCATAGTCGGTCTTCACCTCGCCCGTGGTCACGCCCAGCTCGCCGGCGTGCCGCAGGAGGTTGGCGGTGTACGCCGAGTGGAGGAGGGCCTTGGTCGGGATGCACCCGATGTTCACGCACACCCCGCCCATTCGGTCCTTCTCAACCAGGCCGACGGAGAGCCCGAACTGGGCCGCGCGGATGGCGCAGACGTAGCCGCCTGGGCCGCCGCCGATCACGATGACGTCGAAAGTGGTTGGCACGCAGACTCCAAGGTTGAAGAGTTGAAGAGTTGAAGAGTTGAAAAAGCTGAAGGGGCACCACGTGCCTATTCAACTCTTCAACTTTTCAACTCTTTAACCGCCTTTCACAACAACATCGCCAGCGGGTTCTCCAGCATCAGCTTCACTGTCTGGAGGAACCGGGCACCGGTGGCGCCGTCGATCACGCGATGGTCGCACGAGAGGGTGACCCGCATCATGCGCCGGGGCACGACGGCGCCCTCCACTACGACGGGCTTCTGAACGATCCTCCCGACAGCGAGGATCGCCGCTTCCGGCGGGTTGATCACCGCCGTGAACTCGTCGATGTCGAGCATTCCGAGATTCGAGACGCTGAAGGTCGCGCCGGTGTACTCGTCGGGCGCGAGCTTCCGGGCGCGCGCCCGCTCGGCCAGCGCCCTCGATTCGGTGGCGATCGCGCCCAGGCCCTTGCGATCCGCGAAGCGGATGACCGGCGTGATCAGCCCGTCCTCGATCGCCACCGCCATCCCGATGTGCACGTCGCCGTGATAGCGGATGTGATCGCCCTGGAACGACGCGTTGATGGCGGCGTGCTGTCGAAGCGCCAGCGCGACGGCCTTGACGACCAGATCGTTGAACGAGATTTGGTAGGCGTCGCCGAGGCTCTTGAGGTGCTGCCGCGCCTCGTGTGCGCGCTCCATCTCGATTTCGCTGGTGAGGAAAAAGTGGGGGATCGGACCGAGGGACTCGGTGAGCCGCTTCGCGATCGTCTTCCGCATCGTGGTGAGCGGTACGTCCTGGAAGCCCGCGGCTGTCGCGAGTGCGACCAGGCGCTCAGGCGGTCGGGCGGTCAGAGGAGCTGCGGCCGTCGCCGACTCGATGTCGCGCTTCACCACCCGGCCGGCGGGGCCGGAGCCCTGGACGAGCTTGAGGTCGAGCCCCTTTTCTGCGGCCAGGCGGCGCGCCAGCGGGGACGACCGCACGCGGCCGCCCGCCGGTGTCGGCGTCGCGGGGGCTGGCGCCTCCGGCGGTCGGACGGCACGCTCGGCGCCCGCCGGCGTCGGCGTCGCGGGGGCCGGCGCCACCGGCGGTCGGACGGCACGCTCGGCGCCCGCCGTCGGCGCCTGCCCCCGCTCCGCCTCGCCAGTCGTCAGCTTTGAGATGTCTTCGTCCACGTTCCCGACGATCGCGACGGTCGCGCCCACCGGCACTGTCGCGCCCTCGGCGAGCAGGACCTTTCGCAGCACCCCGTCGCCGCGCGCCACCAGCTCCATCACCGCCTTGTCCGTCTCGACTTCGGCGAGCGTTTCGCCCGCCTTCACCGCGTCCCCCTCCTTCTTCTTCCAGGCCACGAGGCGCCCCTCCTCCATCGTCGGGGACAGCGCCTCCATCACGACCTTGGTGGCCATGGCCCGTCAGGAGAGGTAGAGGACCCGCTTGACGGCCGCGACGACCTTGGCGGCGTCGGGCTTGGCGAGCCTCTCGAGCTGCTTGTTGTACGGCATCGGGACGTCGGCGCCGGTGACCCGGAGGACGGGCGCGTCGAGGTCATCGAACGCCTCGCGCTGAACATCGTCCACGATCTGCGCGCCGACGCCGTACTGGGGCCACCCTTCCTCGACCACCACGCACCGGTTCGTCTTGCGGACCGATGCGGTGATGGTCGCGATGTCGAGCGGGCGGATGGTGCGCGGGTCCACGACCTCGGCGCCAATTCCTTCCTTGGCCAGCTCGTCCGCCGCCTTGAGCGCCACCGCCACCATCTTGGAGTGCGCGACCAGGGTGACGTCCTTCCCCTCGCGCTTCACGTCCGCCTGTCCGATCGGTACGAGATGCTCCCCCTCGGGCACCTCGCCCTTGGTGTTGTAGAGCATCTCCCCCTCGAAGAACACGACGGGATTACCGTCGCGGATCGCGCTCTTCAGGAGCCCCTTGGCGTCCGCTGGTGTCGCCGGAGCGACCACCTTGAGGCCGGGCACGTTCGCGCACCACGACTCGAAGCTCTGGGAGTGCTGCGCGCCGAGCTGGAGCGCCGCGCCGCCCGGCCCCCGGAAGACGATCGGTATCGGTACCTGGCCTGCCGACATGTAGTACATCTTCGCGGCGGAGTTGACGACCTGGTCGAGCGCGAGCAGGGCAAAGTTGAAGGTCATGAATTCGACGACCGGAACGAGGCCCGCCATCGCGGCCCCCACGCCCACGCCGGCGAACCCCAGCTCCGTGATGGGCGTGTCCACCACGCGCATCGGGCCGAACTCCTCGAGGAGACCGCGACTGACCTTGTACGCGCCCTGGTAAACGCCCACCTCCTCGCCCATGAGAAAGACTCGCGGGTCCCGGCGCATTTCTTCTCGTAGCGCCTGGTTCAGCGCGTCGCGGTAGGTGAGGGTCGCCATCTACTTGCTTTGATGCACGTGGGTGTACAGCTCGGCCGGCTCGGGATCGGGGCTCTCATCCGCGAACCGGACCGCGTCCTCGACGTCGGCCTCCACCTCGGCCTGCATCGACTCCCACGTCACGTCATCGAGGAGCCCGGCGTCCACCAGCCGCTGGTGGAACGTCACGATCGGATCACGCGCCTTCTGCTGCTCCACCTCTTCCTTGGTGCGGTAATGGCCGTGGATGGGGTCGGCCATCGAGTGGCCCATGAAGCGGTAGGTGCGGACCTCGAGCAGCGTCGGCATCTGGCGTTCGCGGCCGCGCTGCGCCGCCCGCGCCACCGCGTCCCGGACCGCGATCACGTCCATCCCGTCCACCGTCTCGGCCGGCATGTCGTATGAGCACGCCCGCGCCGCGATGTCGTAGATGGCGGAGGCGCGCTCGAGCGCCGTCCCCATGCCGTAGCGGTTGTTCTCGCAAAGGTAGATCGCCGGCAGCTTCCACAGCGCGGCCATGTTCAGCGCCTCGTGGAAGGCGCCGTTGTTGACCGCCGCCTCGCCGAAGAAGCAGACCGCCACCTGGTCGCCCTCCCGGTACTTGATCGCGAACGCCGCGCCCGTGACCAGCGGGATGTGCCCGCCCACGATGGCGTGCCCACCCAGGAACCGTTTCTCGGCGTCGAACAGGTGCATGGAGCCGCCCTTGCCGCCCGAGCAGCCCGTCGCCTTGCCGAAGAGCTCGGCCATCACCGCACGCGAGCTTATCCCTCGCGCCAGCGCCTGGCCGTGCTCCCGGTAGCTGCACATCACATAGTCGTCGGGCCGGAGCGCCGCCATCGTTCCCACCGCGACCGCTTCCTGACCGATGTATAGGTGGCAGAACCCGCCGATCTTCCCGAGCGCGTACTGCTCGCCCGCGCGCTCCTCGAAGCGGCGGATGAGGAGCATGTCGCGCAGCAGGCGTCGCAGCGCCGCCGGGTCTTGACCCGCGAAGGGAGCGCTGGGAGCGGTGACGGCGACGCGCGCCCCGGACTTGGTCTCCCGCGTCTTCACGAGGCTGCGGCGCCGGCGCGCTCGGCTTGCTGCCAGGCGTGATAGGAGGAGCGGACCAGCGGACCGGACTCGACGTGACGGTAGCCCAGCGCATCGGCGAAGCGCTTCAGCTCCGCGAACTCGTCAGGCGTGTAGTAGCGCGCGACCGGCAGGTGCGCGGCGGACGGCCGCAGGTACTGGCCCAACGTGAGGATGTCCACGCCGACGTCGCGCAGATCGCGGATGGCGACGAGCAGCTCGTCCCACTGTTCGCCGAGACCGACCATGATGCCCGATTTCGTGAGCCGCTCCGGAGCCATCGTCCTGGCGCGGGCGAGGAGCTCGAGCGCGCGGTCGTAGCGACCGCCGGGCCGCGCCATGCGATAGAGACGGCGCACGGTCTCGAGATTGTGGTTCAGGATGTCCGGCTTTGCCTCGACGACCATCCGGAGCGCGGTCTCGCTCCCCTTGAAGTCGGGGATCAGCAGCTCGACCGTCGTGCCAGGCGCCCGCTCACGCGTTTCCCGCACCACGGCGGCGAACATCTCGGCCCCGCCGTTCGGCAGGTCGTCCCGGTCCACCGACGTCACGACGATGTGCCGCATCCCCATAGCGGCGACCGCTTCCGCCAGCCGGCGCGGCTCCTCGGCGTCCAGCGGCTGCGGCGTGCCGTGCGCGACCGCGCAGTAGGCGCAGTTCCGCGTGCAAGTGTCGCCCAGGATCATGAACGTCGCGGCCTTATGATCCCAGCACTCCCCAACATTCGGGCAGTGGGCTTCCTCGCAGACCGTGTGGAGCTTGAGGTCCCGCATCAGGCGGCGGACCTCGACGTAGTTCTCGCCACCCGGCGCCCTCACCTTGAGCCAGGCCGGCTTGCGCTCGAGCCGCAGAGGCTGGTTCAGGGGCGCCGCGCGCCGCGGAGCGATCTGGATGAGGGTGAGCGGGACGTTGGCCATTGTGGGAGGCGAATAATAGCCGCGTGGGGAGGGGTGGGCTACCCCGGATCAACCAGTTGGTTGATCGCCTCCTTTGAGCCTTCGGAACTCCTGTTCGACCGCGGGCGCGATGGCCAGGTTGTCGGCGATGTCCGCGATCTCTTCGGCCTGGCGCCACTGCCGCTCGAGCTCGCGCAGCTCGGCCTGTTCGTCCACCGCCATCTCTAGCGCGAGCGCCTCGGTGCCCTCGAGCCGGCTCACCGTGAGCTCCATTCGCGCCGAGTTGTGGATGAAGGCCTCCGGGCCTCCATGGCGGTCCACGAACGTGGCCGCCTCAGCTGCTTTCTTCTTGAGACGGCGCGCCTTGCGGAGGTTCACGTAGGTGAGCCCGCTGCGCAGCGCCAGTTCGGCGTCCGGACCCTCGAGGAGGGCGCCCTCACGATGGCAGCGGGGACAACTCAAGAGAAGCGCGAGGTCGTGATGCGTCGTCTCCGTGAGGCGCGCGTGGCGGACGTGCCTGGCCCGGAGCACCATCACGTTGCCGCACGCCGCGCAGATGGGCGGCTCGATGGCCACCTTCCGCCGACCCACGATGCCCGTGTAGATGCCGTCGGCCATCCGCGGGATCTGGCCGATCATGTAGCCGAACGACCCACCGAGGGCGGCGTTGAAGGCGATCGTCGCGCCGACGAAGACCACCATCGTGGGCACGAGGACCTTGAGGCGCTCGCGCTCGCGCGCCTTCAGGCGCTCGCCGTAGCGCCACGTGGCTAGCTCGACGCGCCGCGGCTGCCCGACCCGGACCACGTCGCAGCCGCCCGCGCGAATGAGGGAGACCTGCTCGCTCGTGGCGGCTACGCGGCCGGAGGCCGACAGGCGCTCGAGGGCCTCGATGGTTTCGATGCGGGTGTCGAAGGGGGTGAGGTTCCACCGGCCGCACCGCTGGCAGATCACCCAGGCGCGGCTCTTCCAGGCGTCGAAGGCGAAGCGCTTTCCGACGCCGAGGCCGGAGGAGGACCCATCGCCGCCCAGAGAACCGGAGCAGAAGCCGCAGGTTGTGTACATCCGGTCAGGGGCCAGTGCGCGGTGCGCAGTAGTGTGCAGACGCCACAGACGCCACAGTGGTACGCTGGGCTCAGTGTCCAGCCGCGCTGCTGAACCTGCTAATGCTGTACGGCGCGATGGGCCAGCTTGTTTCGCCTTGCACCACCAAGTCACGCACAATCTCGCCCGTGAGAGGGCCGAGGAGGATGCCGTTGCGGCCGTGCCCGGTGGCGTAGATCAGGCCTGCGACGTCCGGATCGCGGCCGATGATCGGGAGGCCGTCGGGCGTCATCGGCCGAAGGCCTGACCAGGTCTTCCGGATCGCCTGCGTGAGCAGGGCGGGGAGGAGGGCGCCGGTCTCGGTGCGGATGTGGCGAATACCATCGCCGGTGGTCGCCTTCTCGAATCCGGCGCGCTCCATCGTGCTGCCGAGGAGGGAGTCGTCGCCCCGCGGGACGATGTACGCGTCGCGCCCGAACAGGATTCCTTTCGGCTCACCCGGCGGCCACGGCGCCAGCGCCAACTGCCCGCGCACCGGTTCCACGGGCACGGGGCGGGGAAGACCGCGGATGGTAGGCGTCCACGCCCCGGCGGCGAGGACGACGACTTCCGCATCGTACACGGCGCGCGCCGTGCGCACGCCCGTGGCGCGTCCGCCGCCCACGCAGAGATCGGTGACCTCCTCGCCCTCGGCGATCTCGACCCCCAGGCGTGCGTCGTCGGCGAGGATCGCGGCGGTGAGGGCGGCGTTGTTCACGGCACCGTCTCTCGGGGAAAGGAGGGCGCCGCGCGCCTCGGCGCCGATGCCGGGGTGGCGCTTCGAAAGCGCCTCCCGGTCTAGCCACTCCGCGTCGAGGCCGAGCGCGCGCTGCGCGTCCACTTGCGCCTCGAGCTCGCGGGCGCGCGCGTCGTCGAGCGCGACCAGTGTGATGCCGTCTGTGACGAGGCCGAGGTCGCGGTGTCCGCTGCGCTCGAGAGCGGCGATCAGCTCGGGGTATCGGTCGCGCGCGGCCAGAGCCAGCGGGAGCAGCAGATCATCCGCGGAGGCTTCGATCTGCGCGGCGAGCATCCCCGCCGCAGCGGCGGAGGCTTCGGCGCCGGCCGGTCCGCGGTCGAGGAGGAGCACCTTCCGCCCGGCGGCGGCCAGCGCCCGGGCAGCGGAGGCGCCCACCAGGCCCGCCCCTATGACGATGCAGTCGTGCATGTTGCGGCCGGGGCGGAGGTTGCGCGAAACCGAGCGGGGAATAGTTTCGTAGGGACGCTCACCAAGTCGTGTGGAGGCGACAGATGCTGCGCAAGATCCTCGGGTTCGCGTTGCTGGCGGTTGTGGCGGTCATCGCCCTCAAGCTCGCGTTTGGGCTGCTGGGCTTCGCCTTCGGCGCCGCGATGTTCCTCTTGAAGTTGGCCCTGGTGGGGTTGGTCGTCTACTGGGTCCTCAAGCTCATTGCGCCGTCCACGGCACGGCGGGTCCGGGAGATGATCTCGGGGAACCCACCGCCGGAGGTCTAATCGGCAGGTTGTCGGTGGTAGGGGGCAGGTGATAGGGGCGTCGCGGCGGGCTGCGGCGCCCCTCGGCGTCCCGAACCCCTGGCACCCACCACCCGCCACCTACAACCTACAACCTAGCACCTGCCTCTCTCATTCCCACCGCTCTACCATGCTCGAATGCACGTGCCGGATCTTCCATCCGGCCAGCCTGCGCTCCAGCACGAACGTCGCCCTCGCCCGCTCGACGCTCTCCGGGGTGCGGCCGACCCAGCGGTAGACCACGGTCACCCA
>JACORV010000121.1 GCA_016179225.1 Gemmatimonadota bacterium
GATCGGGACGACGGCCTGGTTTGGTCGGCGGCCCACGGGCACTGGCACCGCCGCTAGAGACCTCGGACCTATGACTACTAAATGGATTAGGCGGTCACCTGTAGGGCCGGAGCAGATGCTCGCGGTGCTGCGCGCGGCGCTGGGCGTCACCTTCGTGATCGGCGGTATCAAGATCGCGTTCCCCCCCGATGCCGCGGCCCTCGCGACCAGCTACATCGATCCCGGATCGGGCTGGATCTCGCCGTTCTTCGCCGAGCAGATCACGGGCAGGCTGGGGCTCGAGATCGCGACGTTTCTGCGACTGCAAGGTCTGGTCGAGATCGCGCTTGGCACCCTGATGATCGTCGGGATGCTCACGTCCGTCGTCGCCATTCTCATGGCTCTCATGTTCTGGTCCTTTACCGTCGCCAATCCTGTGGTGGGCCAGATCCGCCTTAGCCGGGACCTCGCCCTGGCAGGCCTTTGCGTTTCCGTCGCGCTGGCAGGGGCGGGGACCTGGAGCGCGGATGGGTGGCTGCGCCGCGGCGCGTCGCGGTTCGCAGCCCGGCGTAACGTGATCCTCACCGTGGTGCGCCTGAGTCTGGCCTATACCCTGGTCGCGTCGGCCCTGTTCGCCGGCGGTGTCCTCGATAACCACCTCAACACCACCCTGCCGACCTGGATGGTTTTCGGCCTGGGTGTG
This sequence comes from Gemmatimonadota bacterium, assembly GCA_016179225.1. Lineage (GTDB taxonomy): Bacteria > Gemmatimonadota > Gemmatimonadetes > Gemmatimonadales > JACORV01 > JACORV01. Next base: position 683 of record JACORV010000121.1, read on the forward strand.
CTTCTCGCCGCCGGGGTCGCACCGCGGTGGGCGGCGGTGCTGGTGGCTCTGTGGCTGCTTTACATCGTGCCGGTGAACCTCTTCAGCCACTGGTTCTTCCCGGGGCTCGACGCCGTGAAACGGGAGATTCCGCTGCTCGTCGGCGCTACGCTCTACGCGATGGCCGGTGCCGACCGGTGGACCTGGCCCCGGCGGGGTCTCCTGGGCACATCAGGAGCCGTTCGAACGCACGGAGCTGATCCCTTTCCCGTGAAAGCTGGGCAATAGGCCGGACAGCGCGCTCCGTGATGGCCGGCCGGCGGACCACATCCGGCATGGACAGGATGTGCTCCTGGATCTCGGGCGCCAACCGGAGCATCCCCACGACCTGTGTGACCCCACGTTGCCGTTTTCGAACGCCCCCTTGGGCCCGAGGGCGATCTCGACCGTCTGTTCGCAGTAGGCGGGCACGGGGGCGCCGCCGGGGCCTTCTAGGGCCACGTGGACGACGCGGAACCAGACCTCGGGCTCCGCGACGCTTCCTTGGCGGTTAGTAGACCAGTACATTCGGGGAGCCATTCTTTCGTCAGGCGAACCCGCCTGACCTGTTGTTTGACGGAGCCCCGATCGGCGCGTGCTGGTCGGGGCTTCGACTTTCTGGCGTGAAGCCGCTGTTCGTCCCGCGCCGCTCCATCACCCGCGAGGACTGGCTGATCAGCCTAGCAGCCAAGACAGCAAGCTTGACGGCGGTGCAACACCGATGTACATACATCGCGTGATCAGGACGCAGCTCTACCTCGACGCCGATCTCCACCGGCGCCTCCGGAGCCTGGCGGACAAGCAGGGGCGTACAATGTCCGACCTGGTGCGCGAGGCGGTAAGCCGCGCGTACGGCACTGCACAGGTGGACGAGCGTCTTTCCACCCTCGAGGGGATCACCTCGCTATGGCGCGACCGGGACGATCTCGGCGCCACCGACGCGTACGTGAGGCGGCTGCGCCGGGATATGCGGCGGAGCCGGCGGCGGGGCTAGCCGGCGTTCTCTACGATTCGGACGTCATCATCGAGATGCTGCGCGGCCGGACCACCGTGGTCACGGCCGCGCGCGCGCTCGAACAGCGAGGCGTCCCGACGTACTGCACGGCGATCGCGTTAGCCGAGATCTATGCCGGCCTCAGAGCCGGCGAAGAACCGCTGACCGCGGCGTTCTTCGAGGCGCGGGGGGAGGTCGTGCTCGATGGTGTTGTTGGCCGGCGGGCCGGCGCCTATCTCGCGCGTTACGCGCGGTCGCACGCTGTGGAGCTGGGGGATGCGCTGGTTGCGGCGGCGGCCGCGAGCTCGGGCCTCCGGTTGTGGACGCTCAATCGGAAGCATTACCCGATGCCGGACCTCAGGTTCTACGACGGGTAGCCGTTGGCGCAGACCGGATTTCACCGGAGAAGCGCAACTTTTTCAACCCCTTGAATCGCAACCGGTTACGCCAGCCTGTTGCGACGCCGCCCCCACCCCTCTACTGTCCGTGTCGCCTCTGACGACCCTGGGAACCACCTGAGCACTACCACCCCGGCATCCCAACCTTCCCGCGGCAAGTACCTCGCCCTGCTCTCGCTGGGCGCGCTCGGTGTCGTGTACGGGGACATCGGGACCAGCCCCCTCTACGCGCTGCACCAGTGCTTCGCCGTCCTTCCGCCGACGCGCGACAACCTGCTCGGCGTGCTGTCGCTGGTCTTCTGGTCCCTCACGGCGCTCATCTCGATCTGGTACCTGGCCGTGGTCATGCGCGCCGACAACCGGGGCGAGGGCGGCATTCTCGCGCTGGCCGCCCTGTTCGGCTCGCTGCGCGACCTGAAGCCGGGCCAGCGCCGCCCGCTCTACATGGTCCTGGGCATCTTCGGCGCCGCGCTGCTCTACGGCGATGGGATGATCACGCCGGCCATCTCGGTGCTCGGCGCGGTCGAGGGTCTCGAGGTGGCCGCGCCCGGGCTGCGGCACGCCGTGGTGCCCATCGTCGCCGTCATCCTGATCGGCCTGTTCGCGGTGCAGCGCTACGGAACCGGGCGCGTCGGCTCCATGTTCGGTCCGATCACGCTGCTGTGGTTCCTCGTCATCGGACTGCTCGGCCTGGTGTCGCTGGCGCGCGAGCCGGCCATCCTCGGCGCCATCAATCCCGCGCACGCGGTGCGGTTCTTTCGGGCCAACGGGTTTCCCGGCTTCGTCGTGCTGGGATCGGTGTTCCTGGTCGTCACCGGGGGCGAGGCGCTGTTCGCCGACATGGGGCACTTCGGGCGCCGGCCCATCCGCCTCGCCTGGTATGGCCTGGTGCTTCCCGCGCTGCTCCTCAACTACTTCGGACAGGGCGCCCTGTTGCTGCGCGATCCCGGGGCGGTGCGCAATCCATTTTACCTGCTGGCGCCCGAGTGGGGGCGCTATCCGCTCATCGTGCTCGCCACGGCGGCCGCGGTCATCGCCTCGCAGGCGGTGATCTCCGGATCGTTCTCCCTCACCCGCCAGGCGGTGCAGCTCGGCCTCAGCCCGCGGTTGACGGTCGTCCACACCTCGGCCAGGGAGATCGGCCAGATCTACGTGCCGGCCATCAACTGGACGCTGCTGATCTCCTCTATCGCGCTGGTGTTCGGCTTCGGCTCCTCGAGCCGGCTGGGCGCGGCCTACGGCGTCGCCGTGACCATGACGATGGCCATCACCACCATTCTCACTCACCGTGTGATGACGCGGCTGTGGGCCTGGAACCTCCTCGCGGCCACGCTCATGACCGCGGTGTTCCTCTCGATGGATCTCGCGTTCCTCGGCGCCAACGCGCTCAAGGTCCTCCACGGCGGCTGGGTGCCGCTGGTCGTCGGGCTCGCGGGGTACTTGCTGCTCACAACCTGGCAGCGCGGGCGGCAGGTGCTCCAGCAGCGGCTGTCGGAGATCACGGTGCCGCTGCCGCTGCTGCTCGGCGACATCGCCGCCGACCCGCCCACCCGCGTGCCGGGCACGGCGATCTTCATGACGGCGCAGCCCGACGGGGTTCCCTATACGCTGCTGCACAACCTCCGCCACAACCACGTGCTGCACCAGCGGGTCATCTTCCTCACCCTCCGGTCCTACGAGATCCCGCGGGTTCCGGAGCACGAGCGGGTCACGGTGGAGCCCATCGAGGAAGGGTTCTACCGGGTGACCGGGCACTACGGCTTCATGGAGGAGCCCGACGTGCTGGAGGTCATCGAGAAGTGCCGGGCCCAGGGGCTCGACATCGTGGAAGAGGCCACCAGCTTCTTCGTGGGCCGCGAAACGCTGCTGGCCACCGACCGGCCGGGCATGCCGATCTGGCGCGAGAAGCTGTTCTCCCTGATGTCGCGCAACACCCCACGCATCACGACCAGCTTCAACGTGCCCGCGGAGCAGGTCATCGAGATCGGCGCGCAGATCGAGCTGTGAGCGGACGAGAGTTGAAGAAGAGTTGAAGAGTTGAAAAGTGAAAAGTTTAAGCGTGCAGAGCCTGCCTGCGCGGCGGACCTTCAACTCTTCAACTGTTCAACTCTTCAACGTTGCCTCCCGAGACTCCACTTCAGCGCGGGCGGCGTGACCATCGTCGTCACGATGACCATGACGACGACCGCGCTGAAGGTCGCCTGGTCAATGATGTGCTCGCCCTGCACCACCAGCGCGAGACCGATATTCGCGAAGATGAGACCGACCTCGCCGCGCGGGATCATGCCGATCCCGATCGAGAGCCGATCGATCCCCGTCCCGAGCACGCCAGCCGAGCAGAGCTGCTTGCCGAGAATCGCCGCCGCCGTAAGTGCGCTGGCGAGACCGAGGACGCCGGGCTGCGCGAATGACCGGAGCTCGGTGCGCATGCCCATCAGCACGAAGAACACCGGCACCAGGAACGCGGAGATGGGGTGGATCAGCTCCTCCAACCCGTGCTCCCCGCGCTCGGTGAACTCCTTGAAGTGCACGTCCTCCAGGATGAGGCCGGCGGCGAACGCGCCCACGATCGGCGCCAGGCCGATCGCGTTGGCCAGCCACGAGAGGATGAAGCAGAAGGCGAGGCCGGTGGCGAGCAGCACGCCTCCAGCTCGCAGCCGCGAGGCGACCCTGAACAGGCGCGGCGAGACCCACACCCCGAGGGCGAGCGAGCCGAACAGGAACACCGCCGCCTTGGCCACGATCGCGCCGATCTCGCCGAGGCTCATCGCGCTCCCGGTGTCCGCGGCGGCGATGACGCCGGTGACGACCGCGAGGATCACCAGCCCCAGCACGTCGTCGATGACCGCCGCGCCCAGGATGATCCTCGCCTCGGCGCTCTGCGAGCGGCCCAGGTCCTGGAGGACGCGCGCCGTGATGCCGACGCTGGTGGCGGTGAGCGTCGCGCCGAGAAAGGCGTGCACATAGGCGCTGTGCTCCGGCAGCAGCCAGGCGCCGACACCCCAGCCGAGCGCGAACGGAGCGACGACGCCGAGCGTGGCTACCAGGAACGACGACAGGCCCACCTTCATCATCTGTGCCACGGTGGACTCGAGGCCGACCTCGAAGAGCAGGATGAGCACCCCGATGCGGGCGAGCATGTCGAGCGAGGCGTCTTCCTTGAAGGCCTCGAGGCCGCCGTAGCCCACCAGTGTCAGGTTGCCGAGGACCACGCCGACGACCAGCTCGCCGAGCACCGCGGGCTGGCCGACGCGCGTGGCGAGATCGCCGCCGACCTTGGCGAGGAGCAAAATGACCGCTAGCGCGAGGACGACGTGCGCGACGGGATCCGCGTGCATAGGGCTTCAAGAGTGAGCGGTCTTCACCCTCCTGTCCAGATGAGTGCCGCTTGACTCCCCTGCTGACGCGGTGACGTCCGGAGTCTAGATTCGTTCCATGCCGCTCCACCCCCTCTACGGCCACGACGCCCTGAAAGAGCGCCTGATCGGCGCCATGGCGGCGGGCCGCCTCCCGCCGGCCCTGCTTCTCGTCGGCGCGCCGGGCGTCGGCAAGCAGCGCCTCGGCCTGTGGCTCGCGCAGGGGCTGGTCTGCGAGCAGGGACCAGGGGCGCCCTGCGGCGCGTGTCACGGTTGCAGGCTCGCCGGCCAGATCACGCACCCCGACGTCCACTGGTTCTTCCCGATCCCCCGGCCCAAGGGAGACGAATCCAAGCAGGTCGAGGACGCGGAAGACCAGCTCGGCGCGGCGATCGCCGCCCGGCGCGAGCAGCCACTGTACAGCCCGCCCGACGGGATGGCCGGCCTCTTCCTGCCGCTGGTGCGCGCCCTGCACCGGCGCGTCCAGCTGCGTCCCGCCATGGCCCGCCGCAAGGTCTTCGTGATCGGCGAGGCGGAGCGCCTCGTTCCTCAGGCGTCGAGCCCCGAGGCGGCCAACGCGATGCTCAAGGTGCTCGAGGAGCCGCCCCCCGACACGTACTTCGTCCTCACCACCTCGGAGCCGTCGGCGCTGCTGCCCACCATCCGCTCTCGGCTGGTGCAGCTGCGCGTGAAGCGCCTGCGCGCCTCGGAGGTCGCCCGCTTCCTCACCGCGGTGCCCCACCCACCCCTCACGGCCGCCGAAGCCAGGCGGCGCGCGGACGCCGCGGGCGGTTCCATCGGTGCAGCCCTCGCGCTCTCGGCGGAGGCGGAGCAAGCGCGGGCGGCGGCGCGCCGCCTCCTCGAAACGGCCGCGAAGGAACCCGCGTCCCGCTACAAGTACGCGCTCGGCGTGCGGCCCTTCGGCGGCCGCGGCGACTTCACCGACACGCTCGATGCGGCAGCCGAGCTGCTGCGCGACGAGCTCGCCGAACGGCTGCGCGGGGACGGCACCCACGCCGAGGGCGACGCCCCCACCGCCAGCCTCCTCGCCTCCCTCCGCGAGATCGAGCAGGCGCGGAAGCTCGCGCAGGGCAACGTCAATCCGCAGCTCATCGTGGCCGAGCTGCTCCGCCGGCTGGCGGAGTGCCGCGCGTGAAGGCGCGGGGGGCGCGGGGGGCGCGCGCGGGTCATGCGGGGCGGTCGTCGCGTGCCCCCACCCCACGCGCGCTCTCTCACGTGGACGCCAAGGGGCGCGCCCGCATGGTGGACGTGGGCGACAAGGACCTCACCGAGCGCCGCGCCGTCGCCGAAGGCCGCATCCGCATGAGCCGCGAGGCGTTCGCGCTCGTCAAGGCCAACCGGGTGACGAAAGGAGACGTGCTGCGCGTCGCGGAGCTGGCGGGCATCGGCGGCGCGAAGCGCACCGCGGAGCTGATTCCCCTCGCGCACCCGCTCCCGCTCGACCACGTGGCCGTGGAGGCGACGCTCGACCCGAAGCTCCGCGGCGTGCGCGTCCGCGCGGAAGTGCGCCTGGCGGGCAGGACCGGCGTGGAGATGGAGGCGCTCACGGCCTGCGCCGTCGCGCTCCTCGCGGTCTACGACATGGTGAAGGCGGTGGACCGGGGGATGGCGATTGGCGAGATCAGGTTGCTGGAGAAGTCGGGGGGACGGTCGGGGACTTGGAAAAGGGTTGAAAAGTTGAAGAGTTGAAAAGTTGAAGGAGCGCGCTTCAACGTCAACTCTTCAACTCTTCAACTTTTTGGCTCTTCAACCGGCTTCTTCAGTTCGGAATCCTCAGCCCCTGCCCGACGCGAATCCGGCTCGAGGTCAGTCGATTCTCGCGAACCAGCGCTATCACCGACACGCCAAACTGCTCGGCGATCTCCGACAGCGTCTCGCCCTGCCGGACGATGTGCAC
>JACORV010000122.1 GCA_016179225.1 Gemmatimonadota bacterium
GTCGCACGTCACGGTGCCCCAGCTCAACGCTATGTACACGGGGGACCGCTCCCGTAAGGAGACGCTGGTCGAGTACGGCTTCCGGTTGCCGTCCGCGCTCGACAACCGGCCGCTGCGGTACGAGGAGTTTCTCCGGCTCGCTCCGCGGGTGCTCTTCGTGTCGGCCACGCCGGGGCCGGAGGAGCTCCGGCTCTCGGGAGGTGCCGTGGTCGAGCAGCTCGTCCGGCCCACCGGCCTCATCGACCCGGAGGCGGAGGTGCGGCCCGTCACGGGGCAGGTGGACGATCTTCTCAAGGAAATCCGCGCCAGGGAGAGGCGCGGCGAGCGCGTGCTGGTCACGACCCTCACTAAGCGGATGGCGGAGGACCTGACTGACTACCTGAGCCAGGTCGGCGTCCGGGTGCGGTACATGCACTCCGACATCGACGCGATCGAGCGGATGGACATCATCCGTGGGTTGCGGCTCGGCGAGTTCGACGTGCTGGTGGGGATCAACCTCCTGCGCGAGGGCCTCGACCTGCCGGAGGTCTCGCTGGTTGCGGTCCTCGACGCGGACCAGGAAGGCTTCCTCCGGTCGCGGACGTCGCTGATCCAAACGGTGGGCCGGGCCGCGCGCAACGAGCACGGCCGGGCAATCCTGTACGCCGATCGCGTCACCGACTCGATGAAGGCGGCCATGGAGGAGATGGATCGCCGGCGCGAGGTGCAGCGCCGCCACAACACCGAGCACGGGATCACGCCGCGGTCCATCGTGAAGTCGGTGGACGAAATCCGCTTCACGACGCGAGTGGCCGATGCGCGTGAGGACCCGGTGCCGCGTGCCGAGCCGCTCGCGCTGGTGGCGAAGGCGGGCATCTCGTGGCCTGACGCCGACCCAGCCGAGCGTGCCGAGATGCTCAAGCTCCTCGAGGACGAGATGCGCCGTGCGGCGGACGACCTCGACTTCGAGCTGGCGGCGCAGATCCGCGACCAGATCCTCGACCTTAAGGCAGCGGGCGGGGAAGTGCCGCCGCGCCCGCGGGCCAGCGGGCCAGCAGGCAGGGGTGGGGGTAAGCGTGGGCAGCGCGCGCGTCGATGAGGCGCAGCTCGCGGACTGGGGCGCCGAATTCGCGCGCCGTCTGACGGCGCCCGCAGTTGTCGGGATCAGCGGCGAGCTGGGTGCCGGCAAGACAACCCTGGTGCGCGCCATCGCGTCGGGCCTCGGCGTCGCCGAGCCGGTGACCAGCCCGACCTTCGCCCTCGTCCACCGCTATGCCGGCCGCGGCGTGACCGTCTATCACGTGGACGCCTACCGTCTGAAGCGGGCTGATGACACGGGCGACCTCGGCTTCGACGACATGCTGGGCGAGCCCGACGCGGTCGTGCTGATCGAGTGGCCCGAGCGCCTGGGTGCCGCGTCGCCCGGGCTGACGCACCGCGTCGCGCTCGCTCACACCGGCGAGGACGGCACGCGGCACATGGAGTGGTCGTGAGCGCGCTGTCAGCCTTCAGCTTTCGGCCTTCAGCGTGACCCTCTACTTCGCCCTCGATACCGCGACGGATCGCCCGACCCTCGCCCTCGCCGCAAGCGGTGAGCGCGGCACGGACGTCACGCTGGGGAGCCGGCGCGACCTCTCGCGCCAGATCGAGCAGGTGACGGCGCGGATGCTCGCCGAGCGTGGCGCGCGCCCGGGCGACCTCGACGGCGTCGTGGTCGCGGACGGCCCGGGCTCGTTCACCGGGCTTCGCATCGGCATCGCCTTCGGGAAGGGTCTCGCGCGCGCGCTCGGCGTCCCACTCTTCGCGGCGCCGTCGCTCCTCGGGGCGGCGCATGCCGCGGCGCCTCAGGGCGGGACAGTGCACGTTGCCTACGACGCGCTCCGCGGCGACGTCTATCGCGCCCTCTACCGTCTGCATGGCGAAGAGCCCCGCTCGATCGAAGTCCTGCTGGCGCCCGAGCTCGTCCCCGCCGACGCCCCGGCCCCCTTCGGCATCGAGCTGATTCGGGCCGATGGGAGCCATGCGTCGGCCGCGGCGCTGCTCCGGCTCGTGCACGTGCCAAACGGCGCCGCCCCCCTCGCCGATCCGGCCGCGTGGGAGCCTTTCTACGGCCGGCCGGCGGAAGCGGAAGCGCGCTACCTTGCCCGACATGGCCCCCCCGCCGGTTGCTAGGCAGCTGCGCGCGGACGATCTCTCCCGTGTCGCGGAGATCGAGGCGGGTGTCTTCTCGGACCCCTGGTCGAAACGCTCGTTCGAGGAGATGCTCGCACAGGATACCGTCCACGGGTTCGCCGTGGACGGCGAAGACGGACTGCTGATAGGGTACGGCGTCTGCTCGGTCGTCGCCGACGAAGGCGAAATCCTCAATCTCGCGGTCGAGCCGGGTGCGCGAGGGAGGGGTGTGGGCACAGCGCTCATCGCGGTGATGCTCGACTGGCTGCGGGCCCGTGGCTCCGGCCGGGTTTTCCTCGAGGTGCGCAGCTCGAACGAGGCGGCGATAGGGGTGTACCGCAAGGCGGGATTTGTCCCGCTCGGGACACGGCGCAGCTACTATCGCCATCCCCGGGAGGACGCCCTCACCATGACCCTCGATTTGGCCTTCGGAGACGCGCGAAAATGATGCGAACTGCCGTCGTTTTGGTTGACAAAACCCCTTGTGGCGCATATACTTCGCCCACGTCCGTGGTACCCGAGCAGATCGCGAGGAGGGGCATGTGAGTCGGAGTCTCAACAAGGTGATGCTGATCGGGAACCTCGGGGCCGACCCGGAGGTCCGGAGCACCAGCAACGGCAGCCGGGTCGCGTCGTTTTCGCTCGCGACCAGCCGCCAGTGGACGACCCAGAGCGGCGAGAAGCAGGAAAAGACCGAGTGGCACAAGATCGTGGTCTGGAACAACAAGGGCTCGAGTCTCGCCGACGTCGTCGAGAAGTACCTCAAGAAGGGCGACCGCGCGTACGTCGAGGGGCGGATCGAGTACCGCTCCTACGAGGACAAGGAAGGGCAGACGCGGTACGTCACCGAGATCAACGTGCGGGAGCTCGTGATGCTGTCCGGCCGCAGTGATGGCGGCGGGGGCGGCGCGGGTGGCACGGTCGGAGAGTCGGGGGGGCGGCGCGCGGCCGCCCCCACCGCCGCGACGGCGGGCAAGCGTGAGGCGAAGGGCAAAGACGGGTCGGCCGAATCCTTCGACGACTTCCCGGAGGCGCTCGATGAGGAGGACGACGATCTGCCGTTCTAGCGCATCGTTCCTGACCGCCGCGCTCCTCGCCGGTCTCGTGGCCGGAACCGCGGCGTCGCAGCAGCCCACCCAGCCTCAGGCCCAGCAACAGCCCCCTGCGGCGCCCGCCTTGGCGCCGCCGGCCACGCACGTGGTGCAGCCTGGCGAGACCTTGTGGTCGCTCGCGCAGCAGTTCTTCGGCGACCCGCTGCTCTGGCCGGAGATCTACCGCCTCAACACGACGGTCATCGAGGATCCGCACTGGATCTACCCGGGCGAGGAGCTGAGTCTCGTGCCGACGGAGGAGCCGGCGGCTCCGGGCGTGCCGGTCGTACCGCAGAACGTCACGGTCTCGCCGACGGGCGACACAGTGCAGCCGACGCTGCCTCCGGCTCGCGCCATGGAGGCCCCGACCATCTTCTCGCCCACCTTGAGCGCTGGCACGGGCCCGAGGCCGGACGCGATCGAGATCGAGAACCGGCTGGCCTACCGCGCGGTTCGGGAGGGCGAGTACTACTCCGCAGGTTTCCTCACTGAGGGCCGTGCGCTGGCTGGGGGGCGCCTCCTCGGCAACGTCCAGACTTCGTCGATCCGGCGGCTCACGTCCAGCACCACGGCGATGCTCTTCGCCGACGTGGCGGTGGAGCCGCCGCCGGGCGAGACCTTCGAGCGTGGCGACCTGCTGCTGGTCTACCGGATCGCGAGGCAGATCCGCGGTTACGGCGACGTCGTCCGACCAACCGGGTTACTCCGTGTCGCGGCGCCGGCCGGCGAGGGCGGCAACATTGCCGCCACGGTCGTCGCGGTGTACGGGCAGATCACGGATGGGCAGTCCGTTTTGAAGGTAGCGCCGTTCAGCTTCCGGTCGAGCGCCCGCGCCGCGGAGGTCGCCGACGGCGTCACGGGCGAGGTCGTGGCGCTGCGCGACATTCGCGAAATCGTCGGGCTGCAGGACGTACTCTTCATCAACCGTGGCGCGGAGGACGGCGTGCGCCTCGGCGACATCTTCGCGCTCAGCGGTGCCGCGCGTGCCGGCGTCGGCGTGGTCGAGCAGGACCTGGGCAAAGCGCTGATCGTCAACACGCGCGAGCGCACCTCGACGGCCGTGATCGTCGAGATCACCCGACCCGACATCGAATCCGGCGCGGCGGCGAGACAGATTCGCCGGATGCCCTCCTGAGCATCGGGCGGGCGGCGGCTGGCGCGCGCCAGGCGCGCGCCAGCCGCCCCGAGCGGTCCGCCTCGCTCGTAACGCCACGTCGTTCACCACCATTGCTTCCCGCGAAAGTACCGCCAGGGTGAGACGCCGCGTGCTCGTGACCGGTGGAGCCGGTTTCATCGGCTCCCACGTCGCCGACGCGTTCCTTGCCGCCGGCTGGGATGTGACCATCATCGACAACCTCTCGCGGGGGCGACCCGAGAACCTGCCGCGCGCGGCGGAGTTCCGCTGCCTGGACATCGGGTCGGAGGAGGCGCGCGACCTGGTGGCCAAGGGCGGCTTCGAGGTGATCGCGCACCTCGCCGCGCAGGTGGACGTCCGGGTCTCGGTCGCCGACCCGCTCCTCGATGCCGAGGAGAACATCCTGGCGCTGCTGAACATCCTCGAGGGGGCGCGGCACGGCGGCGTCCGGCGCCTGGTCTTCTCGTCGTCGGGAGGTGTGGTGTACGGGGAGCGCCCGCCGCCGCACCTTGAAACCGCGCCCAAGCTGCCGATCTCGCCGTACGGGGTGACGAAGCTCGCGGCCGAGTACTATCTGGCCTGCTTCCGGCAGCTGTACGGCATCGACACGGTGGCGCTGCGATACAGCAACGTGTACGGGCCGCGGCAGGATCCGCACGGCGAGGCGGGCGTGGTAGCGATCTTCGGCAGCCGGCTGCGGGACCGCCGCGCCATTACCATCTACGGCGACGGCGAGCAGACGAGGGACTACGTGTACTGCGGCGACGTCGCGCGCGCCAACCTGCTGGCGGCGGACGTCGTGCTCCCCGAGCCGGACGGCACGCTGGACGGGCCCGCCTTCAACGTCGGCACGGGCGTGCAGACGTCGGTGAACGCTCTGGCGCGCGCGATGATCACCGCCTCGGGCATGGACGTCCCGGTCGAGCACGAGCCGGAGCGGCGCGGCGAGCTGCGCGCCAACGCGCTGGTGATCGACAAGGCGGCGCGCGTACTCGGGTGGCGACCCGAGGTCTCGTTGCACGACGGGCTCCGCGCCACGTACGAGTGGATCGTCAAGGGGTCGGACTGATGCAGGTGGCCGGCGCGGTCCCGACATCGTCGTGGGAGCTGGTCGTCACGTCGGGCGTCGAGACCAAGTTCGTCCTCGCGGTGCTGGCCCTCTTCTCCGCGCTCTCCTGGTTCCTGATCTTCGCCAAGCTGTGGCAGTTCCGGCGCATCCGTCACGCCGGCGACACCTTCTTCGGCGCGGTCGCCCACGCCAGCCGCCTGGCCGACGCCCAGCATTCCGTGGGTGCGCTCGCCCCCTCACCCTACACGCGCCTCTTCAAGGAGGGGACGGGGTTCTTTTCGGAGCTGGTGCCGGGCGGCCTCGCCGCCGAGCCCGAAGCGGGCGGGGCGCTCACTCCCACGCAGCTCGAGGCGCTCCGCATGGTGCTCGAGACCCAGGTGGACGCGGAACACGACCAGCTGGGCCGGTTCATTCCGTGGCTCGCGACGCTGGGCTCGGTGAGCCCACTCCTCGGCCTCCTTGGCACGGTGCTGGGCGTGATGGACGCTTTTATCGGGATCGCCGTCGGCGGGGCGGGGAACATTTCCGCGGTGGCGCCGGGTGTTGCGGAAGCCCTCGTGACGACCGTGGCGGGGCTCGCCGTGGCCATCCCGTCGGTGATCGCCTTCAACATCTTCACCGCCCGCCAGAACTTCGTGGCCGCCGAGTTGGAGGGGTTTGCCCGGGAGCTGATCGTTACGTTGGCGCGCGAGGGGCGTCTCTGAGATGCGACGCCCGCGCCGCCGGACCCGCGCCGGGCTGAACGCCGACATCAACGTGACGTCGCTGGTCGACGTGGCATTCGTGCTCCTTATCATCTTTATGATCACCGCCCCAATCATGCAGGGCGGCGTCGAGGTGCGGCTGCCGCGCGCCGAGGCGCGCCCGCTCGAGTCGCGGCAAGGAATGGTTGTGACGATCGACCGACGCGGCCGGATCTACGTGGACGACTCGCCGCTCTCGTACGCCGACTTCCGCGCCACGTTTCGGGCGCTGGTAGGCCGGCGCCGGCCCTCGGGGATCTACCTTCGCGCGGATCGCGGCGTTCCCTACGGCGAGGTTGCGCGCGTGCTGGCCGTCATCCGCACCGCGGGCGTGCCGAACGTGGGCCTGGTGACCGAGGCCGAGGACGTGGTGCGGTGAGAGGGCTCCGCGGACGCGCGACGGCCGAGGGGGTGCGCGGAGCCGGCATTGCGGGCTCGTTGGCCCTGCACGCCCTGGCGCTGGCGACCTTGCTCATGGCGGGGGCGACGAAGACCCGTCCCCCGCTGCTCACGTCCTACCGCGTGGATCTGATCGCGGCGCCCGCCCCCGCTGCTCCGCCCGTGGCGAGCACGCCGGCGGCGCCGGTGCCCGAGCCGTCGCGGCCCGCTGCCGCGCCGGCGGCGACTCGCACTCCACCGGCGCCGGTCGCCCCTCCGCGCAGCGCTGTACCGGCGGCGGCCCCAGCGCCAAGGCCCGCCGCCGCGCCGCCGCAACCTCAGGCGGCGGCCAGTCGGACGCCCGCCGCGCCCCCCTCGGCCGCGTCGAGTGCGGCCGCCCCCAGCTCGCCGCTGGCGCCCGGCGCGGCGCCGGGGGTCGGCGCGGACCCCGCCACCGTACGCACGGAGGGAGTCGAATTTCCGTTTCCGGGGTATCTCCGGAATCTCGTGGCCCAGGTCTACCGGCGCTGGCGGCCGCCCTCGACCAACGCGGCGCTCCAGGCGGAAGTCTTCTTCTTCGTGCATCGTGACGGCTCGGTGACGGGACTGCAGTTCATCAGCCGGTCGGGGTCGTTCGCGTTCGACCTCGAGGCGCAAGGCGCGGTCGAGGCCGCGACGCGTGCGGCCGCCTTCGGACCGCTTCCGGACGGCTATGCCGCGGACGTGCTGCCGGTTTCCTTCTTCTTTAGCCCCGGCAAGGTGCGGTGAGTAGTCGGTGCGTGGTGCGTGGTGCGTGGGACGTCGCGCGCGTCGCCCTCGTCGCGCTGCTGGCGTGGCCCTCCGTCGTCGGGGCGCAGGACACCGTGCGAGTCGAGAGCGGCGTGCGGATCGGTATCACGTACACGCCGGGGAGCCGACCCGGCATCGCCGTCGTCGCCCCCGCCGCCGCCGTCTTCGACAGCGTGCGCGCGATGGTGGCGCGCGACCTCGATTACTCGGACCGCTTCGAGGTCGTGGAGCGACTGCCCGATACCGCGGCGCTGCGGCTCGGCGCGGTACGGGCCGCGACCTATGTCGTGATGGTGGACACGGCGGGGACCGGCGCGTCGGCGGTCGCGCTGCGCCTGATTGAGGTCGCGACCAATCGGTCGCTGATGCGGCGGCAGCTGCCGCTCCAGGCTGTCGGCACCACCGCGTGGCGCGGCGCGGTACATGCGGCGTCGGACGAGATCGTGCGCGCTGCCATGGGAACGCCCGGTATCGCCGCGACATCGCTGCTGTTCGTGCAGGGCGGCCGGCTGATGCGCATCGACGCGGACGGCGCCAATGGGACCGTAGTCCGGTCGGCTGGGCGGCCGGCGCTTTCACCGGCTTGGTCGCCGGACGGGCGGTGGATCGCGTACACGGCGTTCGTGCGCAGCGGCCAGCCCATCGTCCTCCAGGAGTTGGCCACGGGGCGGCGCGCGGTGGTGCCGACGACCGAGTATGGGCTCAACATCACCCCTGAGTTCTCGCCCGACGGCCGGCGGCTGGCGTTCGCGCACGGCACCGAGGCTGGCACGGACGTGTATGTTTACGACGTGGAGCGGGGCTGCTGCGTGCAGCGCCTCACCGCCGGCCGGTTCTCGGACAACCTGTCGCCCACGTGGAGCCCGGATGGACAGCGGCTGGCGTTCATCAGCAGTCGGGCGCGCTCGCCGCAGTTGTACGTCATGGCGGCGGACGGCACGGGCCAGGAGGTCCTCGGGCGCTTCGACTTCGGCGCCACGGGACCGACGGCCGGACCGGCGTGGTCACCGGACGGGCAGGCGATCGCGTTCCAGCGTGACGTGGACGGCACCCCGCAAGTCTTCGTTCTGGACCTGGCGACGCGGGCAGTACGGCAGATCACCGGGAGCGGCCGGAACGAGGATCCGACGTGGGCGCCGGACGGGCGCCACCTGGCATTCGCCTCCACGCGCGGCGGCGCGCGCGACCTGTGGGTCGTGGACCTGGAGACGGGTCGGCTGCGCCAGCTGACCTCCGGCGGCGGGGCGCGCCTTCCGGCCTGGTCGCCGCGACTTTCACTGAGTGAGGAACACCGGGAATGACCCTTACGTGGTTGCATGATCGCTTTTCCTCGGCGCGTTGGCGCCTTGGCCCCTGCACCTTGGCGCCTTGGCTCCTTGGCGTCTGCACCCTGGTTCTCGTCGGGTGCGGCGGCAACCCGCCGCCCGCGACGCCGCCGGCGCCGCTCGCGACGGACTCGCTCCGCGCGCAGCAGGTCGCGGACTCGGTGGCCGCGGCGGCTCGGCGCGACTCCGTCCTCGCGGCCGCGCGCCGGGATTCAGCCGTCGCACGGTCGCGGGCCGACTCGATCGTGCGCGCCGAGCGCGAGCGTGCGCGGGCGGACTCGGTGCGCGCCGAGGTCCTGCGCGACGCGGCAGAGGGGACGGCCCCCGATTCCGTGCCGTCGGGCCTCGATGCGGCGCGCGCCGCTGCCCTCGCTCGCCCGATCCACTTCGACCTGGACCGCGCGGACCTCACCGCGGAGGCGACACCGCTGCTCGACGAGAAGCTAGCGATCCTGCGCGCCAACCCGTGGCTCGAGATCCAGATCGAAGGCCACTGCGACGAGCGCGGGCCCGACGAGTACAACCTCGCGCTGGGCAATCGCCGCGCGGCGGCGGCCAAGCGCTACCTCGTCGAGCACGGGGTCGCCGAAGTCCGGATCGCCATCATCTCCTACGGCGAGGAGCGGCCGGTGGACCCGGAGCATACCGAGGACGCCTGGGCGAAGAACCGCCGCGCCGAGTTCGTGGTGACACGAGGAGGGCGGTAGTGCGCGCACCGGTCGCCCTCCCGCTCGCTCTGGCGCTCGCCGCCGGCGGCTGCGCGCTGCGCAGCGACGTGACGCGCGTCGAGCGGCAGCTCGCCGCCCAGCAGCGGGAGATGGTGCGGGCGGACTCGGTGCGTGCCTCGAACCTCGCCTCGCTCGCGCGGCTGGTGCAGGGACTGCTGGACTCCCTCGCGGTGCAGCAGGACGCCCTCACGCGGCTCCGAGGCGATCTGCGCGTGGAGCTTTACAACATCCAGCAGCAGCTGGTCGCCATCCAGGAGCTGACAGGTCAGAGCCAGCAGCGGCTCTCCGAGCTGCGCGGGCAGCTCGAGCAGCGTTCAGTGCAGTTCGCGGCACCCACGGACCCTGCGCCGCCCGCCGGGGCCGGGGCGGCGCCGGCAACCGCCGGCACGCCGCCGCCGAGCGCGCCGGCTGGGGCCGCTCCGCCGTCCGCGGCCGCTGCGCCCGGCAATGCACCGCCCGGTGCGGCTGCGCCGCCGGCGCCTACTGGCGCGGTGGGCCCGCCGGTGAGCCCGGAGCCGACGGCCGACCAGCTGATGGAGCTCGCGCTCCAGCAGCTGCGCCGCGGCAGCCCGGGCACCGCACGCATCGCCTTCACCGAGTTCCTGCGCCGGTTCCCCTCCCACGCGCGCGTCGCCGACGCCGAGTTCTTCACCGGCGAGGCATGGGCCGCCGAGCAGCGCGCCGACTCGGCTGCGACGGCGTACCGCCGCGTCGCGGAGCGCTACCCGTCCTCGCCGCGCGCCGCTTCCTCCCTCTACAAGCTCGGCGTGCAGGCGGTGGCCGCCGGCCGCCGCGACGAGGCCCGCACCTACTTCAACCGCGTGGTGACCGGGTACCCCGGGTCGGAAGAGGCCGCGCTCGCGCGCGACCAGCTGCGGTCGCTCGCGCCCGGCCGCTGACCCCAGGACCGGACCGTGCCCCGGAAAGACGAGCCCGACCGCGGCGAAATGCCGTTCCTCGACCACCTCGAGGAGCTGCGTATGCACCTCATCTGGAGCCTCGTCGCACTCGTCGCCGGGTGCGCGATCGGTTTCCTCGTCGTCAACCGGATCGACGTCATCGGATTCCTGAAGCAGCCCATCGACCCGCTGCTGCCCGACGGCCAGAAGCTCCTGTTCACGAGTCCGATCGAGCCGTTCATGCTCACGCTGAAGCTGGCGTTCGTGGCTGGCGTGCTCCTGGCGTCCCCGGTCGTCCTCTGGCACCTGTGGGCGTTCCTGAGGCCCGCGCTGTACGAGCAGGAGCGGCGGGTCGTGCTCCCGGTGGCGATCATGGGCGTCTTCCTGTTTGCGGGCGGGGTCGCGGCGGGCTTCTATCTCGTCGTACCGCTCGCGCTCAAGGTGCTGTTCGGGTTCCAGAGCCAGAGCCTCGAGCCCTTCATCACGGCGGACGCGTACTTCGGCTTCACGACCGCCGTGCTGCTCTCCTTCGGCGCCGTGTTCGAGCTGCCGCTCGTCCTGCTGCTCCTGGTCTACCTGCGGATCATCTCCGCGGCGTTCCTGCGCCGGCATCGCCGCGTGGCGATTCTGATCAACGCCGTCCTCGCGGCGATCCTGACGCCGGGGGACCTGGTGATCATGACCTTCGCGGTGATGATTCCCGTCCAGCTGCTGTACGAGCTCTCGATCGTCCTAGCCGTGATCCTCGAAAAACGCCGGGCCCGCGCGGAGGCCGCCGTGGAGCGCGAGGGAGAGGGCGAGGTTCCGGCCGCAGGGAGGGCGTAGCGTGCGCGTGGGCGGGGTCACGCTGGCGGTCTTCGCGCTGGCCGCGGCCGGCGCGTCCGCCCAGGTGCCGCGCGTGGATACCATACGGGTGCGGCCCGACACGCTCCGCGCCCGCGGAGACACTGCCCGCCTCCGCGCCGACCGTCCCGCCGGGGACACGAGCCGCGCCGGGCGAGGCGCCGGGCTTCCGCAGCGGCCGTCGCGCTCCTTCGCCTCGCCCGACTCGGTGGTCCAGTCGCTGCTGAGCCGGCGCGGCTTCCGCGTCACCCGCTATAACGCCGATTCAGTGCAGTTCCTCGCGGAGGAAAAGGAGATTCGCCTCTCGGGCCGCGCGCTCGTGGAGCGCGATCAGTCCACGCTCGAGGCCGACAGCGTCCGCTACGTCGAGACGAACTGCGGGCTATTCGCCGTGGGCTCGCCCCGGCTCTTCGACCGCACCGGCGTGCTGGTGGGCACCGGCATGCGGTACGACGCGTGCAACCACGCCGGGATCATCGAGCACGCCACCACGGACTTCAAGGAGGGGAGCGCTACCTGGTACCTGCGCGGCGACCTCGCCGTGGACAACGACGAGAACCGGATCTACGCCGCGGGCGCCACGATCACCAGCTGCGACCTCGTCGACCCGCACTACCACTTCGCCGCCCGCCAAGTGAAGTGGGTCTCCAAGCGACTGATGGTGTCGCGGCCGGCGATCCTCTACGTGGCCGACGTGCCGGTGCTCTGGCTCCCCTTCATCTTCCAGGACATGCGCCGCGGCCGCCGCTCCGGCCTGATGCCGCCGCAGTTCGGGCTCAACGACATCGTGCGCAACTCGCCCACCTACAAGCGCCACGTCGCCAATCTCGGCTACTACTGGGCGATGAGCGACTACAGCGACGCGCAGCTGACGCTGAGCTGGTACGCCCAGCGGTTCATCGAGGTGAACGGGCAGGTCCGCTACCGCTGGCTCGACCGTTTCATCAGGGGCGGCCTGAATTACCGCGAGCTGCACGAAGCGCGCGGCAGCACCAACCGCGACATCTTGTGGCAGCACAACCAGGAGTTCTCGCTGGCCAGCTCGCTCAACATGAGCCTCCACTACGCCTCCAGCGCGAGTGTCATCTCGCGCAACGCGGTGGACCCGGTGCTCGCGACGGCGCAGATCGACAGCCGCCTGAACTACCAGCGGAAGTTCGAATGGGGCCAGTTGAACGTGGGCGGCAGCCGGAGCCAGTTGCTCGACAAGCCGCAGGTCACCATGGTGTTACCGACCGTGTCGTTCACACCCGTCCCGATCGCGCTGTCGCGCAGCGCCACGTGGTCGCCCTCGTTCAGCCTGACCAACCAGCTCCAGAGCAACTTGGGCCCCGGCTCGCTCGTCACGCTCCCAACCGGTGACACCTCGCGGATCCTGCTCGACAGCCGGGCCACGTCCGTCCAGATCGGCACGCCGCTGCGCCTGGGCCGGTGGAACTGGACTAACAGCATCTCGATCAGCGACCAGTGGAACAACGCGCGCGAGACAATCCGCGTGCCGGATCCGGCGGACACGACCCTGCAGCTGGTGCGCACCTACGGCGAGAGCTTCGAGACGGGCATCGACTGGCAGACCGGCATCAACCTCCCGGTGCTGTTCCAGGGCTCGTGGAACCTCCAGCCAAGCGTGCAGATCGTGAACACGACCGGGGGGGCGTATCTGGTCCGCAACCGGTTCACGGACGGCCGGTTCGTGAGCCAGGGCAAGCGGCTCCAGTACTCCGCCGGGATCGCGCCGACCCTGTTCGGGCTGTTCGGCGGCGTTGGGCCGTTCGCCCGGATCCGGCACTCGGTCTCGCCCAGCGTCTCGTGGTCGTACTCCCCGGCCGCCACCGTGCCGGAAGATTACGCCCGCGCGCTGGCGCGGGGCGGCCGGCCAGCCACCCTGCGCAGCGACGCCCGCCAGGCCATCACGATCGGCCTGAGGCAGAACTTCGAGGCCAAGCTGCGCCCGCCACCTCAGCCCGAGCGCACCGATTCAGTCGCGGCCGAAGGCGTGGCCGCCGCGCCTGCCGAACAGGAAGGCCGCAAGCTGCGGTTGCTGTCGATCGAGTCGTCGAGCTTCACGTTCGATCTCGAGCAGGCCAAGAAGCCCGGCCGGAATGCATGGGTGACGCGCACCTTCGACAACACTTTCCAGTCCGACCTGCTGCGCGGCTTCTCGCTGCGGACTCAGCACGATCTGTTTGATGGGCCGGTCGGCTACACCATCTCCCGCTTCGACCCGCAACTGACCAGCGTGGCCGCCGGCTTCCAGCTCAGCAGCGCCACCTTCCGTGCCCTCGGCGCGCTGCTCGGGCTGCGCCCGCCGAGCCCGCCCGAGGGGCGCGCCTCGCCCGACAGCGCCGCGGCGCTAGCGGACTCGGCCGACCGGTTTGGGCGCTCGCTCGCCGACCAGTTCCAGCGCGGCCTCGCCACGCGCTACAGCGCCGTGGACCGGCTCGCGCCGGGGGCGGGGCGCGGCAGTGGCTTCTCCGCCTCGCTGTCCTACAGCCTCCAGCGCACCCGCGTGCTGCGCGATACCGCGGGCGTGCTCCCGACGACGCCTGCTCCGCCCCCCAACCAGACGGTAAACGGCAGCCTCTCGTTCTCCCCGACGCCGCACTGGACCGTTTCGTGGCAGACATCCTATGACTTCACCCGCGGCGAGTTCAACGATCACGTGGTCCGCCTCGATCGCGACCTCCACGACTGGCGCGCCACCTTCACCTTCGTGAAGTCGGCCAATGGCAACTTCGTCTTCAGTTTCTTCATCCAACTGATCGACCAGCCCGACATCAAGTTCGACTACGATCAGCGCAACATCGGCGGTCGCTAGCCTCCGGGGACACGGAGAACTGTCCTCTGAAGCGGACAACAGCCGCGCCACCGCAGGGACGCCCGAGCTTCTGTAACTGCATTCCCACCAAAGGGTTAGACGCTTGAGTGGCGGCGGGCACGGCAAGTGCGTTTGTGAGGGCTGCCACTCCTTTGGGAGCCGCACATGCGAAGGGTGCTCGTTCAGACTTCACTCTTGATGTCCGCGACGGCGTTCGCGGCCGGGTGCTACGACGACCTGGTGTCCGTGTACGTGCCGCCCGCGCCCACCGGCCTCTCGTACCAGCTCGAGCCGTCGGGCGACCCGCTGAGGCCGCGCGGGATCGTGCTCCGATGGACGCCGGTGGACGACAACAGCATCGAGAGCTACAACATCTACTCGCGCGCCAGCCAGAGTGGGAGCTACGGGCTGCGCGGCTCCACCAGCTCGCCGAGCTTCCACGACGACGGCCAGCCGCACCTGGAGTACTACGTGACGGCCGTTTCGACGGACGGCGGCGAGTCCGATCCGTCGAGCGCCGTCCTCGTCGACGAGCGGCTCCGCCTGCCGGCGCCGGCCACGCTGACGAGCATCTCGCTCAGCGACGCGATCCACCTCCAGTGGTCCGACAACCCGTTCGCTACGGACCCGCAGGGGTTCTCCCACTATCGCGTCTACAGCACGAGCTACGACGTCACGGCCAACCTGTGCGGCGCGAGCTGGAGCCTGGAGGGTACCACCGTTGCCGCCACCTTCCTCGCGGCCAACCTCACCAACGGCCGCCCGCAGTGCTTCGGCGTCTCCGCGGCGACGGTGGAGGGCTTCGAGAGCCTGTGGTCGCCGCTCCGCTACGACACGCCGCGCCCCGACGGCCGTAACGTGATCCTGTTCGCACCGGGCGGCAATCTCGCGGCCGACGCGTTCCGTTTCTTCCTCGACGTCAACGGCAACGGGTCGGCGGAGCCCGGCGAGCTGGGCCGCAGCGGCTCCCGGACGGACCTCAACAACGACTTCTACGTGGCGCGCGACACCAGCGGCGCGATCTTCATCGTGCCGCAGCGCCTTGGCACGACGATGCAGCTCTACGGCAATGCCCCGGTGGCCGACCTGACGAGCGTGGACATCGCCCCGGGCAGCGGGTACTCCCGCGACGCGTTCGAGGCCGTGCCGCTCTGGGCGTACGTGTTCCAGATGGTTGAAGGAAGCGGGCTGACCCGTTACGGCGCGATCCGGGTAACGGCGGTGGGGACGGATTACGTGATCTTCGACTGGAGTCATCAGACGGACCCGGGCAATCCGGAGCTCGTCAGGTTTGCAGGGGGAAGTGGTCAGTAAGAGTTGCAGGGTTGCAGAGTTGCAGCGGCTGACAGGGGATCAGTCGGTAGGGATCAGCGCCTGAACACTGGCTGACGCCCTGCCCACTTGTTACTGCCCACCGCTGCAACTCTGCAACTCTGCAACTCTACGGCACTCTTCATACTGCCCCCTCTCGTCCTGTAGCTTCCCCCTGTAGCTTCCCCGCATGACGATCGCCGCTCCCCGCCTCGTTCGCGCCCCTCGCGGCTCCGCCCTCTCCTGCCGCGGCTGGATCCAGGAAGCCGCGATGCGCATGCTCATGAACAACCTCGACCCCGAGGTCGCCGAGCGGCCGGACGACCTCGTCGTCTACGGTGGAACCGGGCGCGCGGCGCGGTCGTGGGAGGCGTTCGAGGCCATCGTCCGTACCCTGCGCACCCTGGGAGACGACGAGACGCTGCTGGTGGCGAGCGGCAAGCCCGTCGGGGTCTTCCGCACCCACGAGAACGCCCCGCGCGTGCTCATCGCGAACGCCAACCTGGTGGGCCGGTGGGCGACCTGGGACGTGTTCCGAGAGCTGGAGCGCTAGGGCCTCATCATGTACGGCCAGATGACGGCGGGCTCATGGATCTACATCGGCACGCAGGGCATCCTCCAGGGCACGTACGAGACCTTCGGCGCGGTCGCGCGAAAGCATTTCGGCGGCAGCTTGGCCGGAAAACTCGTTGTCAGCGGAGGTATGGGCGGGATGGGCGGCGCGCAACCGCTCGCGGCGACGATGAACGAGGGCGTGTTTCTCGGCGTCGAAGTGGACCCCGCGCGGATCCGGCGGCGGCTCGAGACCCGCTACCTCGATCGCGAGACGACGTCGCTCGACGAGGCGCTGGCGTGGTGCGACGCGGCGCGCCGCACGGGCGAGGCGCTCAGCGTGGGTCTCGTGGGCAACTGCGCAGAGGTGCTGCCGGAGATCGCGCGGCGCGACCTCGTGCCGGACGTGCTCACCGACCAGACGTCGGCGCACGACCCCTTGAACGGGTACGTGCCGGCGGGGCTCGACCTCCTGGAAGCGGCGGAGCTGCGGGGCAGGGATCCCGCGATCTACGTGCGGCGCGCCATGGACTCGATGGCCGTCCACGTCCGCGCGATGCTCGACCTCATGCGCCGGGGCGCCGTCACCTTCGACTACGGCAACAACCTCCGCACCCAGGCGCACGACGCCGGCGTGAAGGACGCCTTCGACTTCCCGGGCTTCGTCCCCGCCTACGTCCGGCCGCTCTTCTGCGAAGGGAAGGGGCCGTTCCGCTGGGTGGCCCTCTCGGGCGACCCTGCCGAGCTCGCGCGGACCGACCGGCTGGTGCTCGAGCTCTTCCCGGAGAACGAGCACCTGCGTCGCTGGATCACGCTGGCGCGCGAGCGAGTCGCGTTCCAGGGCCTGCCGGCGCGCATCTGCTGGCTCGGGCAGGGCGAGCGCGCCCGCTTCGGCGTGCGGTTGAACGAGTTGGTGGCGAAGGGCGAGCTCACCGCGCCGATCGTGATCGGGCGCGACCACCTCGATACAGGGTCCGTCGCCTCACCGTTCCGCGAGACGGAGGCGATGCTGGACGGCAGCGACGCCATCGCGGACTGGCCGGTCCTCAATGCCCTGCTGAACGTCGCGAGCGGCGCCTCCTGGGTCTCGTTCCACCACGGCGGCGGCGTCGGGATCGGCAACTCGCTCCACGCGGGGCAGGTGATCGTCGCGGACGGCACGGCCGGCGCGGCGCGGCGCCTGGAGCGGGTGCTCACCAACGATCCCGGCATCGGCGTCGTGCGTCATGCGGACGCCGGGTACGACCTCGCGAGGGAGACCGCTCGCGGTCACGGCATTCGCCTACCCATGGAGGAATCCGACCGTTAGCCGCTTCGCGTTGATCAACGCGGGCGCCGTCGTCACCGGCCCGCCGACCGGCGAGCCGGTGCGGCACCCCACCCATGACCACCTCGGCGTGCGAACGGGCGTGGGCGTCGGCGTCGAGGAGGGGCGCATCGCGATCATCGCGCCCGACGAACAGGTGCGGGATTGGCTTCGTGAGGCGGCTCGCCGGCGGGATCCCGAGCCCGACGGCGGTCGGACCGCACGCAGGGCGCCCGCCGTCGGGCTCGGGACCCCGCCGGACTCGCCGGCCGAAGCCCTGGTGGACTGCGAAGGCCGTCTCGTCACGCCCGGCCTCGTGGACTGCCATACGCACGCGGTGTTCGGGAAGCCGCGCGTCGAGGATCAGGCGCGGCGCGCGCGGGGGGAGGACTACAAGGGCATCGCGGCCGCGGGCGGCGGCATCCTCTCGTCGGTCGAGGATTTCCGGGCGCGCGGCGAGGACGAGCTCCTCGATCTGACGCGGACGCGCGTGCGGCTGCTCGCCGGGCTGGGCACGACGGCCGTCGAGATCAAGTCGGGCTACGGCCTCACCCTCGACGAGGAGCTGAAGGCGCTGCGCGTGGCGCGGCGGCTCGCCGCGGAGCTGCCGCTCACCGTCGTGCCCACCTTCCTCGGCGCGCACGAGGTGCCGACCGAGTACCGCCTGAAGCGCGATGGGTACATCCGTCTCGTCACCGAGCAGATGCTCCCCGCGGTCGTGCGCGCGGGACTCGCGTCGTTCTGCGACGTGTTCTGCGAGCCGGGCGTCTTCTCGATCGCGGAGAGCGAGGCCATCCTCACCGCCGCCACGGCCCTCGGCCTGGGCGCGAAGCTCCACGCCGACGAGCTCGATCCGGCGGGGGCGGCGGAGCTCGCCGCGCGGCTGGGCGCGGTCTCGGCGGATCACCTCGGGGCGATCCATTCCGCGGGGATCGACGCGCTCGCCGCGAGCGGCACGGTGGCCGTGCTGCTGCCCGGAACTCTGGTCTTTCTCGGCAAGACGCGGCAGGCCCCGGCGCGCTCCCTCGTGGACAGCGGCGCCATCGTCGCCCTCGCCACGGACTTCAATCCCGGCAGCTCGCCGAGCGCGAACCTGCCGCTCATGATGGCCCTCGGCGTCAGCCAGGCGCGGCTCCAGCCGGAAGAGGTGTTCCTGGGAGCGACGGTCAACGCGGCGTGGGCGCTGCGGCTGGCGGACGGGCAGGGCCGCTTGACGGTGGGGGGACGGGCCGACATCGCGGTCTGGAACTGCCGCGACGTCGGGGAGCTCTCGTACTGGTACGGAATGCCCCTGGCGTGGCGGGTTTACGCCGCCGGCCGTCCTTGTCACGGTGGAGAGGCGGGCATATCTTCCGCTGGATATCGCGCAGGACCACTCTCGCCGCCACTCTCCTAGATTTCCGGGCGCATGAGCAACCTCGACAAGTTCAAAGAAGCCGCGCGAAAACTCGAGCAGAAGGGGCAGTGGCAGAAGGCGATCGAGCAGCTCGTCAAGGCGATCGACGCCTTCGAGGCCACCCCTGAGGGGGACGACGCCGAGCTCGCCCTCTATAACAAGGTCGGCGATCTCTACCAGAAGGTCGGCGACACCCAGAACGCGATCACCTACTACGAGCGCGCCGTCGACAAGTACGCCGAGGGCGGCCTCGTCAACAATGCGATCGCCCTCGCCAACAAGATGCTCCGCCTCGCTCCCGGCCGCGCGCCGGTTTACCTCAAGCTCGGCATGCTGTTCGCAAAGAAGGGCTTCGGCACGGAGGCGAAGCAGAACCTGCTCGAGTACGCCGACCGGATGCAGAAGGCCGGGCAGCTCGAGGAGGCGTTCAAGGCGCTGAAGAAGTTCGCCGAGATGACGCCGGGGAACGACGACATGTGGGCGGTGCTGGCGCAGCAGGCGCGCGCCGCGGCGAAGACGCCCGAGGCCGCGGAGCAGGTGGAGAAGCTGCTGGCGGAGTTCGAGGCGAAGGACAAGGTGGTGGTGCAGCGGCGGTCGCGGATGAGCCGCAGCATGATCACCGGCGAAGACCTGCCGCCCGAGCCGAAGGCCAAGAAGGACCTGGTGTTCCTCGACCTCGGCGAGCCGACGCCGGCGGCCCGCCGGAGCGCCGCGACCAGGGCCCCGGTCGAGGAGCTTCCCCCGCCCGAGCCGGAGATTCCGGCGCTCGAGATCGAGAGCACGTCGCTCGCCACCCCCGAGGAGGTGTCCCCCGCGGCGGAGGTGCCGCTGCTCGAGGTCGAGCCCACGTCGCTGGCGGAGCCGGAGGCCGCCCCGGCCGCGGCGTCCGAGCCGTCGTTCGAGCTTGAGCCGACCACACTCGACGTGGAGCCCACTTCGCTGGTGGAGCCGGCGGCGGCCGCTCCCGCGGACGACCTGGGCGCGCTCGACCTCGAGGTCACGCCGATCGCCGAAGAACAGGAGGAGAGGGCCGAGGCGGTGGCCGGACTCCCGCTCCTCGAGGTCGGCGAGGAGGAGCCGGCGGCGGTGGCCGAGGCGCAGAGTAGCTCGACGCTCGAGTTCCTCGATCTGGGCGAGGTTACCGCGACGGCGCCGAGCATCGAGGATCTCGGAGCCCGCATCTTCGCGAACGCCGAGGACTGGGAAGCGCACCGGCTCTTCGGCGAGGCGCTGATCGAGAAGGGCGAGCGGGAGCGCGGCCTGGCCGAGCTCGACCTCGCGCTCGATGGCTATGACCAGGCGGGCGACCTGGAAATGGCGTACGTGGTCACCGAGGAGGTGCTCCGCCTTGACCCCAATAGCGTGCGCCACCAGCAGAAGCGGGTGGAGATTGCGTATCGGCAGAGCGACAAGGCTCGCTTGGTGGACGCGTACGTGGAGCTGGCCGACGCCCTCCTGCGCTCGAACGATCCGGACAAGGCGATCGCCGTTTACCAGCGGGTGCTGGAGCATGATCCGTCCAATCCGCGCGCCAGGTCCGCGCTGGACACGCTGGCGCCGCCCGCCGCGGCCCCAGCCGCACCGGCCGCGGCCGCCCCTTCCGCACCGCCGACGCCACTCGAGCCCGCCGCTGTAGGCGCGGCCGCGGGCGAGTACGTGGACCTGGCCGCCCTCCTCTTCGACGAAGAGGGCCCCAAGGACACCAGGATGCGGATCGAAGACGAGGAGCCCACGGGAGACGAGCAGAAGGACTTCTCGCAGATGCTCGCGGCGTTCAAGAAGGGCATCGAGGCCAACGTCGGCGAAGAGGACTTCCAGAGCCACTACGACCTGGGTGTGGCGTACAAGGAAATGGGGTTGCTCGACGAGGCCATCGCCGAGTTCCAGAAGGCGCTGCGCAGCACCGACGGCCGCCTCAAGAGCTCCGAGGCCCTGGGGCTCTGCTTCTTCGAGAAGGGTCAGTTCGCCGTCGCCGAGACGATACTCCGCCGCGCGCTGGAGCTGCCGGCGTCGAGCGAGGCGGAGCGCATCGGTCTGCTCTACTGGCTGGGACGCACGCTGGAGGAGCAGGGCAAGGGGCGCGACGCGCTGGGCTCGTACAACCGCGTCTTCGCGGTGGACATCAACTTCCAGGACGTGAACCAGCGGGTCAAGGCGCTGTCGAAGGCGGGAGTGTAGCGGGTGACCCACCAGGCTGCCGGCGTCACGCTGGCCGACGTGCAGCGACCGGTCGTGGCGCAGCTGGATGCCGTCACCGCCGATCTGCGCGCCATCATCTCGGCCGATTTTCCCCTAATCGAGGAAGTGAATGGCCATCTTCTCCAGATGAAGGGGAAGCTGTTCCGGCCCACGCTGCTGCTCCTGGCGAGCGAGGCGTCGGGGGCGCGGGACCCGCGGGCCGTGCGGCTCGCCGCGATCGTCGAGCTGATCCACCTCGCGACCCTGGTGCACGACGACTCGGTGGACCACTCGTCGCTGCGCCGGGGGATGCCCACGGTGAATGCCCTCTTCAGCCACCAGATCTCGGTGATCATGGGCGATTATCTCTACTCGCGCGCGATCATCGAGCTGGTGCGGCTCGACGACCTGGAGCCGCTGCGGGTCCTGTCGCGGGTCACCAACGAGATGACGGTCGGCGAGATGCGGCAGCTGGGGGCTTACGACGCGCTGAGCTTCCGCGAAGCAGACTACGAGCTGCTCATCCGCTCGAAGACCGCCTCGCTCGTCGCGGCGGCGTGCGAGGTCGGTGCGCTGCGCGCCGAGCCGGCGTGGCGCCGGGCGCTCCGTGCCTATGGCGACGCGCTGGGGATGGCGTTCCAGATCACCGACGACCTCCTTGACTACACCGAGGGCGAGGCGGTGACGGGCAAGCCCTCGGGGCAGGACCTCAAGGAGCACAAGGTGACGCTCCCGCTCATCGCCGCGCTGCCGCACCTCGCCCCGGAGGAGCGTCGTATGGTGCAGCAGCTCTTCCTCGCCTCGGAACCCCCCGACGAGGAGGTTGCACAGGTCATGGACATGGTGGCGCGGTGCGGCGGGCTCGACTACGCCCGCGAGCGCGCGGCCGGGTACGCGGCACAGGCCGAAGCCTCCATCGAGGACCTCGGGCCCTCGGCCTCCCGCGACGCCCTGCGTGATGCGATCGCCTACGCCGTGGAGCGGCGGCGCTGACGCGTGGCGCATGTCCCACGCCGCCCGCTCTTCTATCTCGGGGTGCTCGCCTCGGGGTTCGCCCTGGGCGGGCTCCTGTCGGCCTTCCTGCGCCGTTTCATGCCCGAGGGGGCTCCGCGGGACGTCCTGACCTTCGCCGTGACCGCCCACCTTGGCCCCGTCACCATCGACCTCTTGGTTCTGTCCTTCACGATCGGGCCCATCGGTATTAATGTTTCTGTGCTGGCGGTCGTCGGGGTCGTCCTGGCCTACCTGCTGGCACGGTCGCTGTTCTGAAGAAGGTTGAAGAGTTGAAAAGTTGAAGAGTTGAAGGCTTCAACTCTTGAACTCTTGAACTCTTCAACTCTTCAACGAGGAGTCGCCTATGCTGGGCAATCTGGGCATGTCCGAGATCCTGATGATCCTCGTCATCGTGCTGCTCATCTTCGGCGCCAAGCGCCTGCCGGAGATCGGGTCGGCCATGGGCAAGGGCATCCGGGAATTCAAGAAGAGCATGCGCGAGGTGACGGAAGACATCGATCGTCCCGAGCCGCCCGCCGAGCCGAGGCGACTGCCGACGCCGGACGAACCGCGACGGCAGAACTAAGCCCGAACACCAACGGGGCGCGGATCGAAGAGAGCCGCGCCCCGTATCACGTCGAGGCCGAGCGCTACGGCGTCTGCTGCTGCGCCGCCGGCCGCAGCACCTCGGCGCGCCGGTCCTTCACGTCGGCCTGCCGCCGCAACGACTCCAGGTAGGCCTGCACCCGCACCTGCCGAGCCGCCCGCAGCACCGCCAGCCGCTGGTCATCCTTCTGCCGCAGCCACGCCGCGGAGTCCGCCGAGACGCGTCGTTCCGGCTCGATGAAGAAGAACATGTCGCTGCTGGACAGGAGCCGCGACCGCTCGCCGACGCGCAGGCGGAACGCCGCCCCCACGGCCTCCGTCGCCGTGCCGAGCAGCGGCACCGTCGCGGTCCGCGTGAATGGCCCCAGGGTGGTGACGGTGAGGCGGAGCGCCGACGCCACCTGGTCGAGCGTCTGGCCGCTGTTGAGCCGCCGCTCTGCGTCCCGGGCGATCGCCTCCGCCGCCGCCCGCTTCTTCTCCAGCGTCACGCGGACCAGTACGTTTGCCCGCACTTCGGCCAGCGGCGGGGTGCCGGCCGGCGCGACGCTGTCCAGCCGGAACACGTAGTACGCGCCGTTCGTCTCCACGACCGGACTCGTCTCTCCGACGTTCGCCTCAAACACCCACACCCCGACGTCGGGAATGCGGTAGCGGCCCAGCACGTACGGCACGCTCTCGTAGAGCGGCGGGCCGTGCTCGACCGTCAGGGACATCAGGCGGGCGACGCTGTCGAGGACTTCCGGATCGGACTGCTCGGCGGCGAGGCGGTCGAGCGAGTCGGCCCGCGCCTCCAGGGTGTCGAGGCGCGCGCCCGTCCGCGCGATCGGGATCAGGATGTGCCGCGCCTGAACGCTGTCGGCGGTGCGGCGCTCGACCTTGATGAGATGCACGCCATAGAGCGAGACCACCGGCTCGGACACCTGGCCGGCCGGCAGGCGGAAGGCGGCCTGCTCGAACGGGGGGGCCATCTGCCCGCGACCGAACATCGGCAGCTCGCCGCCCTGCTCCCGGGAGCCCGAATCCGCGGATTCCGTCCGGGCGATCGCCGCGAAGTCGGCGCCCTGGATGATCGAGTCGCGCAGCCCGCGCGCGCGCTCCATGCTCTGCACCGAATCGATCCTCGTCGGAAGCTTCAGCACCGCGATGAAGGACAGCACGGCGCGCGCGGGCCGCTCGAGGTCGGTCTGGTGCGCGTCGTAGTAAGCCTGGACGTCCCCGTCGGTGACGCGCACCGACGCATCGGCAACTACGTCCGCCGGCCGGATCACGAGCGCGCGCAACGTTACGGAGTCATGCTGGTCCCGCCAGATGGTCCACAGCTTGGCGTCCGAGACGTAGATGTCCGACGTCACCTGCTCCAGCAGCTTGAGCCGCGGCAGCTCCTCGCGGTAGCGCCGCTCCATCTCGATCAGGAACGGGCGGCTCGCCGAGGTCTGCGTCAAGAACCGCTCGTACTTCTGGGGGTCGAACTGGCCGTCGGTCTGGAACTGCGGGTCCTGAACGACCTCGCGCGGCGGGTAGCGATGCACGGCGTCGCCGATTTCGCGGTCGGAGACGATGATGCCGCGGCGCTGGTACTGCTCCCGGAGCAGTTCGGTCTGCACCAGCCGGTCGAACGCCGCGTCCTCGATCTGGCGCTGCTCCTCGCGGGTGAGCGGCTGGCCGGGATTCTGCTGCCTGGCCTCCTCGTACGCCGCGCGATACGCGTCCAGCCAGGCCTGGTACCGGATGGGTGTGCCATCCACCGAGCCGACGTCCTGGGTCTGCAGCTGCCCCTGGCCGGTCACCCCCATGCCGACGTCGAAGACCAGCCACCCGACGAACGCCACCATGAGGACGAGCATGATGATCTTGGTCTTCTCGCGCATCGCACTGAGCATGTCGGGCTCCAAAACGGGTGCGTGTGAGCGGTGCGTGGGACGGGAAGGCGTGATCGGCACTAACCCACGCACCACGTACCACGCACCACGTACCCCCGAAGGCCGCTAAATGTAGAAGGGACAACGCCCAAAGCCAACCGCCGGGAGGGCTTTCCCGTTGACACGGTCTGGCGCCGCAACGTATACTCGCCACGTAGCCCGCACGGACCGAATGCCCAGGGGTTTGATGGCAGCCAGCGAAATCGAGAAGCTCGAAACCCGCTACGCCGAAAACCCGGAAGGTCGGTACTTCGCGCCGCTCGCGGACGCCTACCGCAAGGCGGGGCGCGTGGACGACGCCCTCCAGCTCGTGCAGAAGGGACTGGAGAAGCACCCGGACTACCTCTCCGCCCACATCGTGCTGGGCCGCTGCTTCCTCGATAAGAAGGACGACTTGGCCGCCCAGGGCGCGTTCGGGAACGTCCTGGGGATCGATTCGGAGAACATCATCGCGCTCAAGAGCCTGGCGGAGATCGCCGAGCGGACGGGCGATACCGAGTCGGCGAGGCGCTGGCTGCAAAAGCTGCTGGTCGTGGACTCGATGAACACTGATGCCGAGGCCGATCTGCAGCGTCTCGGCGGCCCGCTGCCGGAGGAGACACCGGCCGAGGCGGCCCCGGCCGAGGAAGCTCCCGCGGCCGAGATCTCCTTCGCGGACGTCACCGCGGCGGCCGAGGCCCCGACCGAACCGGTGCCGGCCGTCGAGCTGGAACCGGTGGAGTCCCCGCCGGCGATCACCGAGGCGCCCACCGAGCCGATCCCGGCCGTGATTATCGAGGAGCCTGTGACGCCAGAGGAGGTCGCGCCACCCCCGGACCTCGTGCCTTTCGACGATTCGCTCCAATGGGGCGCCGGGGAGCGGCTCTCCGGCGCGGTGCGCGTCGAGGACCTCGAGGCGGCGCATCACGAGGAGCCGCTTGGAGCGCCGGCGATCGAGTTCCTCGACACGGGCCCGAGTCTCGAGGCCGCGCGCGCGCCAGCCGAGGAGCCGGCGGCCGCCGGGTCGGTGTGGGACGCCGCGCCCGAGATCCCGAGTCTCGACCTCGAAGCGCCGCCCGCGGCTGGTGCCTCCGGGGCAGCGCCGGCTGAGATCGCGGGGGCCGACCTCGGTCCGACGGGGGACCTGATGATCCCGCTCGGCGTCGGGCCGGAGGAAGCGCCGGCCGCGGCCGCCGAGCCGATGGTTCCGCGCGAGGCACCGCCTTCGGCGGATCTGCCACTCATTATGCCTGAAGACGTCACGCCGCCCGAGGAGATGGCGCGGCCGTCCACCAAGCAGGTCCAGATGGTCTCGCCGCAGCCTACGGCCGAAGAGCCGCCGGCCGGAGGCAAGCCGGAGCCGATGCTCACGGAGACGATGGGCGACCTCTACCTCAAGCAGGGCTTCAAGAGCGAGGCCGCCGACGTGTACCGCCGGCTGCTCGCCCAGCGACCCGACGACCCCACGCTCCGGGCGAAGCTCGCCCAGGTCGAGGGTCCGCCGCCCAGCTTGAGCGCTGCGTCGCTCGGCGCGGAGCCAGTGGGAGCGTGGCTGCAGCGCGTGGCGCGGGCGTCGCTTTCGGCGCCGATGCCGCCCCGCGCGGCGCCCCCGCCCGAAGAACCGACGCCGATGGAAGCGGCGTTCGCGGCGGCCGAGCCGGAGGTGGCGGTTGTCGGGGAGCCGGCGCACCCGGCGAGTGACGCGTTTTCGCTCGACCAGATCTTTGGGGCGGAATCGGCCACGGGTGGCCAGACGCCGGCGCCCGAGCCGGCCCCGCCGGCCCCGCCGGCGGCGCCGGCCAGCGCTTCCTTCGACGAGTTCTTCGGCGCCAAGCCCGAGGAGGAGAGCGTGCGGCCGAAGCCGGCCGAAGCCGCGCCGCCGGCTGAAGACGACCTCAGCGCGTTCAACGCCTGGCTCCACGGTCTCAAGCGCTAGTGCACATCGCGGTCATCAACGGTCCGAACCTCAACCTCCTGGGGGTTCGGGAGCCGGAACGCTATGGCACCGCGACCCTGGCGGAAATCGAGGCGCGGGTGCGTGAGCGCGCCGCGCCGCTGGGCGCCGAGATCGCGTGGTTCCAGTCCAACCACGAGGGCGCGCTCGTCGAGGCGATCCAGGCGCTGCGGGGAGCGACCGACGGCGCCCTCATCAACGCCGCCGCGTTCACGCACACCTCCGTGGCGCTGCGCGACGCGGTCCTCGCGGTGGACGTCCCCTTCGTGGAGGTCCACCTCTCGAACATCTGGGCGCGGGAGGAGGAGCGACACAAGTCGCTGCTCGCCGATCTGGCGATCGGCGTCGTGGCGGGCTTCGGCCCCGACTCGTACGTGCTGGGGCTCGAGGCGATGGTAGGGTGGCTGCGGCGGGCGGAGCGCCCGGAGCCGGGTGCGCTGGAGGTCTGAGCGTTGCTTAGCTCCCCCGCGTCCGCACCTCTCCAAGTTCGCACGTCCGCACGTCATGTCTGACCGCCGACCCGAACGCCTCCAGGCGCTCCACCGGAAGCTCGCGGCCGACGGGCTCGACGGCCTCTTGGTCACGTCGCTCCCGAACATCCGGTACCTCACGGGGTTCTCGGGCACGAGCGCCGTGTTGCTGGTCACCGGGGGGGATGCCGTCTTCGTCTCCGACTTCCGGTACCGGACTCAGGCGGCGCTGGAGATCGGCGACCTGGCCAGGATCGAGATCGACAGCGGCAGCCTCTGGCAGCGACTCTTCAAGGTACTGCCGGAGCTGTCCGGCGCGACGACGCTCGGCTTCGAGGCGCACGTTCTGACGGCCCAGGACGCCGGACGCCTGGTCGATGCCGCGCGCCCCTGGCGCTTCGGACCCACGGTGGACATCGTCGAGGGACTCCGCACGGTGAAGGCGCCGGAGGAGGTCGAGGCGATCCGGGATGCGGGCGAGGTCGCGACGGCGGCCTTGGGGCAGCTGGTGGTGTCGCTGCGCGCCGGGCAGACGGAGCAGGAGGCCGCCGCGGTGCTCGAGAGCGCGCTGCGCCGGCACGGGACCGAGGGTTATCCGTTCCCGACCATCGTGGCGTCCGGACCGCGCGCGGCGCTACCGCACGCTCGCACCTCGCGCCGCGTGATCGCTCCGGGGGACTTCCTCCTCGTGGACTTCGGGGCCGTCGTCAACGGATACTGCTCGGACATCACCCGCACGTTCGTCGTGGGCGCGCCTGCGAGCGCGCGCCAGGTGGAGGTCTACGAGCTGGTGCGCGCGGCGCAGCGAGCCGCGCTGGCGGGCTTGCGCGCCGGGCTCACCGGGCGGCAGGGGGACGCGCTGGCGCGCGACCTCATCGAGGCGGCCGGCTGGGGTGACGCGTTCGGGCACTCCCTCGGTCACGGCGTGGGACTGGAAGTGCATGAGGCGCCGCGGCTCGCCAAGACGGTCGAATCGCCGCTGCCGGCGGCCGCGGTGGTCACGGTTGAACCGGGCGTCTATCTTCCCGAGTGGGGCGGGGTGCGGATCGAGGACGACGTCGCCCTGCGTCACGACGGGGTGGAGCTGCTGACGGAGTTTCCGCGGGACCTCACCGTACTGGGCTAGGGCCCGGACAGGAGATGCGCGTGAAGAAGCCGAAGGCTGCCACCAAGAAAAGCGGGACGGCCGGCTCGGGCGACCGGGACCTGGCAGTGCTTCGGGAGCTCCTGTCGATGCTCGACGGCTCCGGCGCCGCGGCCATCAAGCTGCAGCGCGGGACGACGACCTACGAGGTGTCGAAGGGCGGTCAGGCGGTCCCCGTCCACGGCCACCCCGCCACCCTGGGCGGTCAGGCGGTCGGCGACGCCGCGCTGTTTCCGACCGCCTTACCGCCCGCGGGGAGCGGGCCGGGGCCCGTCACCGCCGTTCCGCCCGCGCCGCCGTCCAACCTGCTCGAGATCAAGTCACCGATGGTGGGCACGTTCTACCGGGCCCCGGAGCCGGGCGCCGAGCCCTACGTGAAGGTGGGGAACCGCGTCTCGGCGGGCCAGACGCTGTGCATCATCGAGGCGATGAAGATCATGAACGAGATCGAATCCGAGGTGACGGGCACGGTGCGCGAGATCCTGGCGGACGACGCGCAGCCCGTCGAGTTTGGCCAGGTCCTTTTCAGGGTAGAGCCCAATGTCTGAGCCCACGGCAACACCCGCCGCTCCGCCGACCGCCTCCGCCCCGGCGGCGAAGGCCCCGCCCCCCACCGCCTTCTTCCAGAAGGCCATCAAGACGATGGTGGAGAAGAAGGGATCGGACCTCCTCCTCAAGGTGGGCCGCGCCCCGACGGTGCGGGTGGCGGGTGATCTGGAGCAGATGGACCTGCCGCCGCTCTCGCCTGCGGACCTGAAGGCGCTGGCCGAGCAGCTGCTGCAGCCCAGGCAGCTCAAGGAGTTCATGGAGACGAAGGAGGCGGACTTCGCCATCGGCGTGCCGGGGGTGGGCCGCTTCCGCGTCAACGTGTACTGGCAGCGCGGGACCCTCGCCTTCGCGTTCCGCGTCATCCCTTACGAGGTCAAGACGATCGAGGAGCTGCGGCTCCCCAAGATCCTCGAGGAGATCGCCGTCAAGCCGCGCGGGTTGGTACTGGTCACCGGCGTCACCGGCAGCGGCAAGTCCACCGCGCTCGCTGCGATGATCAACCACATCAACACCACGCGCCGCGTCAACATCATCACCATCGAGGACCCCATCGAGTTCCTCCACCGGGACCTCAACTCGATCGTGAACCAGCGCGAGGTGGGCGCCGACACGCTGTCGTTTCACGCGGCGCTGAAGCACATCCTGCGGCAGAACCCGGACGTGATCCTGATCGGCGAGATCCGCGACATGGAGACGCTGGACGTCGCCCTCAAGGCGGCGGACACCGGCCACCTGGTCTTCGCCACCCTGCACACCACGGACGCGACGCAGACCGTCAACCGCGTGATCTCGTTCTACCCGCCGCACCAGCACGAGGAGATCCGGCACCTGCTCTCCACGGCGCTGCAGGCCGTGGTGTCCCTGCGCCTGGCCCCCCGGAAGGAGGGGAACGGCCGGGTGGCGGCGTGCGAGGTACTGATCAACACGGCCGCGGTGCGCGACAACATCCGCGACGTGAAGGCGTCGCTCAACATCCCGGACCTCATCAAGGAAGGCACGGTGCAGTACGGGATGCAGTCGTTCGACCAGAGCCTGATGCGCTGGTACACGATGGGCGAGATCTCGCTGGAGACGGCGCTGTTCTACTGCTCCAACCCGACCGAATTCTCGCTGCAGATCCAGGGCATCGCGGCCTCGAGCGACCGGACGTTCGAGGGCTTCCAGGAGGAGAAGAAGGGCGCGTTCGATCCGAAGACGATCCCGCCGCAGGACAAGGGCGGCCGCGGCTCTGGGAGCGACCTGCCCGGGCTGAGCAGAGACCCGCTCCAGCACTGATGTTCAAGAAAGTCCTGATCGCCAACCGCGGCGAGATCGCGCTCCGCGTCATCCGGGCGTGCCGCGAGCTCGGCATCGCCACGGTGGCGGTCTTCAGCGAGGCGGACCGCGAGTCGCTGCACGTCCGGTTCGCCGACGACGACGTCTGCATCGGGCCGCCGCCGGCGCGGGACAGCTACCTAAAGATCCCGCAGCTGATCGCGGCGGCCGAGATCACGGGCGCCGACGCCATCCACCCCGGCTACGGCTTCCTCTCCGAGCGCGCCGAGTTCGCCGAGATCGTCGCGGCCTCCAACATCACCTTCATCGGCCCCACCCCCGACCAGATCCGCCAGATGGGCGACAAGGCGCAGGCGCGCCGGCTCGCGCAGGAGGCGGGAGTGCCGACCGTGCCGGGGACGCCCGGACCCGTCGCTGACGTGGACGACGCGCTCGCCTGCGCCAGGGAGCTCGGGTTCCCGGTCATCATCAAGGCGGCGGCCGGCGGCGGCGGCAAGGGGATGCGGGTGGCGCAGTCCGAGGAGGACTTCGGGCGTCACTTCCAGCTGGCGCGCAGCGAGGCGCTGGCCGCCTTCGCCAACGACGCCGTCTACCTCGAGAAGTACCTGGCGCGGCCGCGGCACGTCGAGATCCAGGTCATGGGCGACACGCACGGCCGCGTGGCGCACCTCAACGAGCGCGACTGCTCGGTCCAGCGGCGGCACCAGAAGCTGATCGAGGAGGCGCCTTCGCCGGCGCTCACCGCCGAGACCCGCTCGGCCATGGGCGCGGCCGCGGTCAAGCTCGCCAAGCGTATCGACTACGTCGGCGCGGGCACGGTCGAGTTCCTCCTGGACACGGACGGCTCGTTCTACTTCATGGAGATGAACACCCGCATCCAGGTCGAGCACCCCGTCACCGAGATGACGTGCGGGTTTGACCTCGTGAAGGAACAGATCCGCGTCGCGGCGGGCGAGAGGATGGAGATCCCGAAGGGCGGGCTGCGGCTCCGGGGCCACGCGATCGAGTGCCGCGTCAACGCGGAGGACCCCGCGCGCAACTTCCAGCCGTGTCCGGGCCTCGTCACGACCTTCCATCCGCCGGGAGGTCCGGGGGTGCGGGTGGACACCCACCTCTACGCCGGCTACACGGTGCCGCCGTACTACGACTCGCTGATCGCGAAAGTCATCGTCCACGGCAACGACCGGACCGAGGCCCTGGCGCGCATGCACCAGGCGCTCGACGGTTTCATCATCGAGGGAGTGACGACGACGATCCCGTTCCTCGGTCGCGTGCTGATGCACCCCGCGTTCCAGACGGGCGACGTGGACACGAAGTTCCTGGAGCGCGAGAGCCACTTGATGCAGGAGCCGGCGTGAAGATCGACGTGTTCTTCACGCCGGTCGGCCTCAACCCCTCGGACTTGGCGGGACGGACCGTCGTGGTGCTGGACGTGCTGCGCGCCACCACGACCATCACCGTCGCGCTGGCGGGCGGCGCCAAGGCGGTGCTCCCCGCGGCCTCGACCGAGGAGGCGCTGCGGATCGCGCAGAACCTGGAGCGCGACGACGTGCTGCTGGCCGGTGAGCGGCGGGCGGTGCGCATCCCCGGCTTCGCGCTCGGCAATTCGCCGCAGGAGTTCGCGTCCGAAGCGGTGCGCGGCAAGACGATCGTCATGACGACGACCAACGGGACGCAGGCCCTGATCGCGGCGCAGGGAGCGCGCGAGGTGGTCGTCGGCGCGGCGGTCAACTTCGCCCTGGTCGTGCAGCGCGCGCGCGCGGCTCTCGAGCAGCACAGCGACCTGGTCATGCTGTGCGCCGGCCGCGAGCGGCAGTTCGCCCTCGAGGACGCCTTCGCCGCCGGGCGACTCACCAAGGTGCTGCTCCCCGAGGGCGGCTTGAGGCGCGTGGAGGTGAACGACGGCGCGCTCGCCTCGCTCGAGATCGCCCGCCACTTCGGGGAGCGCTGGCTCCGCGCGCTCAGGGCCAGCGCGCACGGCCGCGAGCTGGCGGAGCTGGGGTTCCGTGAGGACGTCAAAGCCTGCGCCGAAGAGAACACCCACCCGGTGCTCCCGCTGTACGCGGATCGGAGGATCACCGCTCATCGACCCCCGAACGAAGGATGATCTCCGGGCCATCGCGGCCCTGCTCGCGGGCGCGTTCCTCGCGCTCGCGACGCTGCCGCCGCCGGTCTCGGTAACCGGCCCTGCCGGCGTCGCGATAGGCGGCGCCCTGCGCGAGTGGTTCGGCCTCGGCGCCGCCGCCTTTCCCCTCGTCCCCCTCTTCTGGGCCGTCGCCCTCTTCGGTCACTTCGAACGATCGCTCGGCAAGCGCGTCACCGTCCTGCTCCTCGGCCTCGCGCTCACCGTGCCGTTCACCGCGGGCGCCATCTACCAGTACACGGACCCCGCCGCCCGAGCGCTCCTCGCGCAGCACCAGCCGCCGGAGCACTTCGCGCCGGCGGGCCTGGTCGGCCTCTTCCTCGCGTACTATCTGCGCGTGGTAGGTCCGATCGGAGAAGGGCTGCTTGCCCTCGGCGCGTTCTCGGCGCTGACGGTGTCCACGGTCGGGTGGAATCCGTTAGGCCGTTTGAAGAAGCGACAAATGGAGGCCGGCGAGGCTGAGCCCGGGGGCGGCGCCGAGGCGAGCACTGTCGGGGCGCAGCCCGGCGCCGCTCCCGGGCTCAGCGAGCCGGCGGAAGATGTTTTTGGCGAAGGGGAGGAGAAGCCCGCACCCAGGCCGAAGGGCACGAAGAAGCCCAAGCTCACGCTGATCAAGGGCGGCGAGCCGGGCTCCGCGCCGGCCGAGCTGCTGCCGCCGATCGAGCTGCTGAACCCGCCGACGGCCGAGTCCGCCAACTTCGAGTCCGAGCTCGACCGGCAGCAGCAGATCCTGCTCGAGACGCTGCGGCAGTTCAAGGTCGAAGGGACGCCCAGCGGGCGCACCACCGGTCCCGTGGTGACGCAGTTCGAGATCGTCCCCGCGCCCGGCGTGAAGGTGGGACGGATCGCCGCGCTCGCGGACGACCTCGCCCTGGCGATGAAGGCGCAGTCCGTCCGCATCGTGGCGCCGATCCCGGGGAAGGGCGCCGTCGGGGTCGAGGTGCCGAACCCCACGCCGCGCGTGGTCGGCTTCCGGGAACTGCTCGAGACGCCGCACTGGGAGAGCGCGAGCGAGAAGCTCTTCGTGCCCATCGTCCTGGGCAGGAACCTCGAAGGCCGTCCGATCATCGCCGACCTGGCGAAGATGCCGCACCTGCTGATCGCCGGAGCCACGGGCTCGGGGAAGTCGGTCTGCATCAACGCCATCGTCACGAGCTTCCTGTACCGCTACACCCCGACCGAGCTCAAGATGATCATGATCGACCCGAAGATGGTCGAGCTGTCGATGTACAACGCCCTGCCGCACCTCCTGCACAGCGTCGTGACGGACAACAGGGATGCGGCGAAGGTGCTGAAGTGGGCGGTGTGGGAGATGCAGGACCGCTACGAGCTGCTTCACGCGAACGGCGCGCGCAACCTCGTCGACTTCAACCGGAAGTTCGACGAGGGCCGGGAGCTCAAGACGCCGAAGGACGAGCCGTACCAGGGCGGGCCGCTCCCGTACATCGTGCTCATCGTGGATGAGCTGGCGGACCTCATCATGACCGTGCAGGCCGAGGTCGAGACGCCGCTGGCGCAGCTCGCGCAGAAGGCCCGGGCGATCGGCATCCACCTGATCCTCGCCACGCAGCGCCCGTCGGTGAACGTGATCACCGGCCTCATCAAGGCCAACTTCCCGAGCCGGATCGGGTTCCGCGTGGCGTCCAAGATCGACAGCCGGACCATCCTCGATCAGAACGGTGCGGAGGCCCTTCTCGGCAACGGCGACATGCTCTTCATGCCGCCCGGCAAGAGCGACTTGATACGGATCCAGGGCGCGTTCATCGCCACCGAAGAGACGGAGCGGCTGATGCACTGGTTCGACGCGCGGCGCGAGGAGCGGATCGCGGCGGCGCGCGAGGAGGCCGCGGCCGAAGAAGAGCCGTTCGCCGCCGAGCGCGACATCCTCGCGGAAGTGGATCAGCGCCTGGCGCTCGAGGAAGGCGCGGGCGAGATCGAGGGCGGGACCGCGCAGGGGGAGCGCGACCCGCTCTTCCGGCAGGCGGCCGAGATCTGCATCCAGAACCAGAAGGGCTCGACGTCGTTGCTCCAGCGCCGCCTCGGCATCGGCTACGGACGGGCCGCGCGCATCATCGACCAGCTCTACGACGCGGGGATCCTGGGACCGGAGGACGGGTCGAAGCCGAGGGAAGTGCTGGTGGGGTTGGAGAGTCTGGATCGGATCATCGGGGAGTGACGGGGGAGCCGGGAGCCGGGAGCGGTACCTTTCGGTGCCGTTCAGGTAACGGGGCGCCGGACCGGCACACGGATGGTACGGCTCCCTGCTCCCGGCTCCCTTTGCATCACTTTCGCCACGTCCTGCGCACGAATGGTTATGTGCAATCGGACCGTGCCGTTAGCTTGGCCCCGTGCTCAAGTCCGATCCTTCCACCTGGACCGATGCGCGCCACCGCGACGGCGTGGCCGCCGAGGTGCTCGTCGCCCGAATGCTGCGCCAGCAGGGGTACGAGATTCTCGAGCACCGGTTCCGCCACCATCGCCACGACGTGGACCTGGTCGCCCGACGCGGCGCCGTCGTGGTCTTCGTGGAGGTCAAGGCGCGGGCTGATGACCGCTACGGCGCGCCGATGGAGAGCGTGACCCCCCGCAAGCGCCTCGAGCTGGTGCGCGCCGCCAGCGCCTGGTTGCAGCGTCACGGACGGCCGGGAGACAGCTGCCGGTTCGACGTCGTCGCCGTCCAGGGGGACCGGGTCGAATGGCTCCAGTCGGCGTTCCGCCCGGGCTGGCGCTAATGCGGTTTCGGTATATATTCGGGGCGTTGGGTTTTGGGTTTTGGGTGTTGGCAAGCGGTGCTCA
Source organism: Gemmatimonadota bacterium (assembly GCA_016179225.1). Taxonomy (GTDB): domain Bacteria; phylum Gemmatimonadota; class Gemmatimonadetes; order Gemmatimonadales; family JACORV01; genus JACORV01. The sequence continues at coordinate 34,541 of JACORV010000122.1, forward strand.
CCGGCCGCCGTGCGCCACGCCCCCCAACACCCAACCCCCGTTACCCAACACCCTTCTCTTCTGAGGTCCCGATGCCTTCCGATCCCCAAGACGACCGCCGCAAGGCCCTGAACCTGGCCATCGCCCAGATCGAGAAGACCTGCGGCAAAGGCTCGATCATGCGCATGGGGTCCGAGCGGGTCCGCGTGAAGGTCGACTTCATTCCCACGGGGGCGCTCAACGTGGATGCCGCGATCGGCATCGGCGGCATCCCGCGCGGCCGGGTCACCGAGATATTCGGGCCGGAGTCCTCCGGCAAGACGACGCTGGCCCTGCACGTGTCGGCCAACGCCCAGCGGGCGGGCGGCGTCGCAGCGTACATCGACGCCGAGCACGCGCTGGACGTCGAGTACGCGCGCAAGCTCGGCGTGGACGTGGACAACCTCCTCATCTCCCAGCCGGACACGGGCGAGCAGGCGCTCGAGATCTGCGACATCCTGGTCCGCTCGGGCGCGGTGGACGTCGTCGTGATCGACTCGGTCGCCGCGCTGGTGCCCAAGGCGGAGATCGAGGGCGAGATGGGCGACGCGCACGTGGGGCTCCAGGCGCGGCTGATGAGCCAGGCGCTGCGCAAGCTGGCCGGCGGGATCAACCGCTCGCGCACTTCGGTCATCTTCATCAACCAGCTGCGCGAGAAGGTCGGCGTGATGTTCGGCAACCCGGAGACGACGTCGGGCGGGCGGGCGCTCAAGTTCTACGCCTCGGTGCGGCTCGACATGCGGCGGATCGGGCCCGTGAAGGAGCGGGATGTCGTGATCGGGAACCGCACCCGGGTCAAGGTGGTGAAGAACAAGGTGGCGCCGCCGTTCCGCCAGGCTGAATTCGACATCATGTTCGACGAGGGGATCAGCCACGCGGCGTTGCTCGTGGATCTGGCGAGTGAGGCGGGGATCATCGAGAAGTCCGGTGCCTGGTACGCCTACAATGGCCAAAAGATCGGCCAGGGGCGCGAGAACACCAAGCTCTTCCTGCGCGACAACCCGACGCTCATGACGGAGATCGAGGGGAAGGTGAAGGACCTGCTGGGGATGAAGGCGGCTTCGGGGGTCGAGGAAGAGGTGGCGAGCGAGGAGTAGGTGGCGGACGTCACGGCGCTGGCGCCGGAGCCCGCGGGCAGCGGGATCCGCGTCGAGGTGGACGGCGGGCCGTTCGCCACGGTGTCCGCCGAGGACGTCCGCGAGCTCCGGCTCGCGGTGGGAGAGGCGCTCGACGACGGGCGCCTCTCGTCGCTGGTGGCGCGAGCCGAGGTCTTTTCGGCGCGCACGGTGGCGCTGCGCATCCTGGCGGCCCGCGCGCTCCCCTCGCGCGAAGTGGCGCGCCGGCTGATGCGGAAGGGGCACGCGCGCGAGGCGGCCGAGGCTGCGGTGCGCGCGCTGGTGGAGGTGAGGCTGATCGACGACGCCGAGTTCGCGCGGCACTACGCGCGGACCCGTGCGCGCCGCTCGCGGTTCGGGCCGGGCCGTCTGGCGGGGGACCTGCGGCGCCTGGGCCTAGCCGAGCGCGAGGCGGAGGCGGCGGTGCGGGACGCGCTGGCGGACGACGGCATCGACCCCGGGGCGCTGCTGCGCGAGGCGGCCGCGAAGAAGATGCGCGCGCTCGCCGGGCTCGACGCTGCCACCAAGCGACGCCGTCTCAAGGCCTATCTCCTGCGTCGCGGATTCGCCGTGACCGACGTCATCGAGGTGGTGAAGGAGGCGCTGGCGGGCTAGATTTTGCAGGCTCTATGCTAGCTGCCACGATCCGTCGCCGCTTTCTCGATTTCTTCCTCGCGCGGGGCCACCGCGAGGTGCCGTCGTCCTCGCTCGTCCCCGGCGACGATCCGACGCTGCTGTTCACCAACGCCGGCATGGTGCAGTTCAAGCGCACTTTCCTTGGCGTGGAGCACCGGGACTACCGGCGCGCCACCACCGCCCAGAAGTGCGTCCGCGCCGGCGGCAAGCACAACGACCTCGAGCAGGTCGGCCACACCGACCGGCATCACACCTTCTTCGAGATGCTGGGCAACTTCTCCTTCGGTGACTACTTCAAGCACGACGCGATCGCGTTCGCCTGGGAGTTCGTGACCGGCTCGGAGTGGCTCGGGATCGACCCCCGCCGCATCCGCATCAGCGTCCACCACCAGGACGCCGAGGCGCGGAAGCTGTGGCGCGAGGTCGCGGGGCTCGACGACGCCCGGATCTACGGCCTGAGCGACCAGGACAACTTCTGGCAGATGGCTGACACGGGGCCGTGCGGGCCGTGCAGCGAGATCTATGTGGACCTGGGCGAGCCCGTCGGCGTGGGCCCCGAACGCTCCGGCGGTCGGACCGCACGCAGGGCGCCCGCCGTCGCGTTCGGGACCCACGCCTCCGGCTCGCCCGCGAATGCGGCTCAAGTCAGCGACCACATCCACTCCCTGGACGAGTTCGTGGAGGTCGCGGAGGCCGGGCGCTTCCTGGAGATCTGGAACCTCGTGTTCATGCAGTACGACCGGCAGCCCAGTGGCGAGCTGGTGCCGCTGCCCGCGCCGTCGGTGGACACGGGCGCCGGGCTGGAGCGCATCGCGGCGGTGATGCAGGGCGAGCAGTCGAACTTCCACACCGATCTTTTCTTGCCGCTCATGAGTCGCGCGGAGGCGGCCATCAGCCAGCGGTACGACCGGGGCGAGGCCGGCGCGCCGTTCCGCGTGCTGGCCGATCACGCGCGGGCCGTCGCCTTCCTGCTCGCCGACGGCGTCTACCCCTCGAACGAGGGGCGTGGCTACGTCCTCCGGCGCATCCTGCGGCGCGCGGTGCGGCACGCCTACCTCCTCGGGCGCCGGGAGCCGACGCTGGTGCACCTAGTGGACGAAGTCGTGAAGACCATGGGGAGCGTGTACCCCGAGCTGGTGAAGAGCGCCAAGCTCCTCGCCGACCTGACGACGTCCGAGGAGGAGCGCTTCCTCGAGACGATCGACGGCGGCCTGAAGCGCATGGAGCAGCTCACGGCGGTGAGCGCCGAAGAGGCGTTCAAGCTGTACGACACGTACGGTTTCCCGATCGACCTCACCGAGATCGTCGCGTCCGAGCGCGGGATACCGGTGGACGTCGCCGGCTTTGAGAAGCTGCTGGGCGAGCAGCGGGAGCGGTCACGGAACGCGGCGGCTCGCGCGCAGGGCCCCGGGCGCTCCGCCGGTCGGACGGCACGCACGGCGCCCGGCGTCGCGCCCGGGACCCCGCGCGCTCGCGCCGCCGTGTGGGTCCGCGTGAAGCCTCGGCTTCGCCAGCGCTGGGTAGGCTACGAGACGACGAA
>JACORV010000123.1 GCA_016179225.1 Gemmatimonadota bacterium
CGCGCGCGATCTGGAGCGCGTCGTCCAGCGGCAGCTGCTTCTCCCGCGCCAGCCGGTCCCGCAGCGACTCGCCCTCCACGTAGGGCATGACGTAGAACAGCACGCCATCCGCTTCACCCGAGTCGTAGAGCGGCAGGATGTGGGGATGGGTGAGCCGGGCCGCGATCTCGATCTCGCGCAGGAAGCGCTCAGCGCCTAACACAGCGGCCAGCTCGGGGCTCAGGAGCTTGATGGCGACGGGGCGGTGGTGCTTCTCGTCCTGCGCGAGGAAGACCGTGGCCATACCGCCGCGGCCAAGCTCGCGCTCGATCGCGTAGCGGCCGGCGAGGGCGGCGCGAAGGCGCGAGAGGAGATCCATGAATCCGGCGGGTTCTACGGTGCCGGCTCCAGCGGGATGGCCGATTCTATCTCGCCGACCAGGCGACGCGCCAGCGAGAGCGCGGCCTGTGCTTCACTGAGCGGCGGCTCGTCGGGCTCTCCAGGGTACCGGAACCTCCACGCGAACGCCGTGAGGGGCGCGGCCGCGCGCAGCAGGGGCTCCAACGGCGGTTGCAGCTCCGCGCATTGGCCGCCGAGCTCCACCAGGTCGTGCGTCTTGCGGAACGGCTGGTCGTGCCAGGTCAGCAGGGCCTTCAGTGCCTTCTCGACCGCCTGCTGGCAGTGGAACGCGGCGTCGCCGGTGATCGGCGGCGAGGCGCCCAGATCCACCTCGGCGCTCCGCAGGTCCATGCGCGCTTTGGCGAGCCAGCCGCGGGTATCGGCCTCACGGACCGGATCAAGCGGCATGCAGGAGGCGACCTTCGCGGACGATGGTGGCCGGGAGGGAAGCTTTCAGGTGCAGGCGCTGCTCGAAGGCGGACCGCGTCCAAACGAGCACGTCCGCCGACACCTTGAGACCCCACAGCGCCTGGTACGCCTGCTCGCTCCGCCGCCGGTCAGGCGGGGCGTCGTCCGGCACGATCACCATCAGATCGTAATCGCTGTCCGATCCGGCGCCGCCCCGCGCCTTGGAGCCGAACAGGAAGATCCGCTCGGGTCGAAAGGTGGCCACGAGCCGGCGCACCACCTCCGCGAGGAGGGGGTCGTCGGCGGGCGCCATGTCGCTCTCGCTGCGAACTGCCGGGGTCACACGCGCCTCCGGTCGGAAGGCTCTCAACAATAGGTGTTTATCTTCAGATCGTCTACGCGCTGCGGCAGCGGCGGCTCTTCGTCGGGCAAGACTTCAGTCGCGGGTCGTGCGGCGGCCCCCGCCAGCCGGAGTGCTACCGCCGCCGCTCCGCCTCCTCCAGCGCCGCCCGCGCCTGCTCCACCAGCGGCACCAGCTCCGGATCGGGATGCGTGAACGCCTCGCTGAAGATGCGCCAGTGCCGCCGCGCATCGCTGAGGCGGCCCATGCGCGAGTAGAGGACGACCAGGCGCTGGTGCGCGAAGGAGTGCGTGAGGCCGCGGCGGCCAAGCTCATCCGAAATGAGGCCCTTACCCTCTGCTACCATGCCGAGGTACGCGGCGGCGGAGTCCAGTTGGCCCAGTCGCTCGTGGGCGTCCGCGAGCAGCCACCGCGCCAACGTCTTGATTCTAGGCCCGATGTGGTCGCGGCGCACCGCGCCGGGCGTCAGGAGCCGGATGGCGGATTGCCAGTCGCCGCCCGACATGGCGAGCCATCCCTGGACCAGCTGAATCTCCGCGTCGAACCCTCGACGCTCTTCCTCGGGCAGCGCCACCAAGGCGCCAAGAAGCGTCCGACCCGTACTCGTGTCGCCGGCGGCGGTGGCCCAAAGGGCTGCGAGGGAGCGGCCGTTGAGGGTGGTATCGCGCCGCAATTCAGCTGGAGTCGTGAGGTCCACCGGTCTGTGGCTTGCGACGCTGAGGACCAGAAGGGGGCGACGCAACCAGTTGCGGGCGGTGAGGATGGACGCGGCTTCGCTCACCCGCCCACGCGCCGCGAGAACGGCGGCGTGAAGGTCGGGCGCATTCTCCGAGGTGATAAGGCTTTCAGCGACAGTCCAGTTGCCAGCCATCGCCTCCAACAAGCCACCATACCGGTCCCGATTCGCTGGTGATGTCAACTGGTCCACTCGGCGGCGCGCTTCGTCGAAGCGGCCGAGCGAGGCCAGGTACTCGATCTGGTTGCCGATCGCCGTCTGGCTGACACCGAACGGGCTTCGGCGCTCGCATTCCTCGACAACGCGGACTGCCTCCTCCGTCCGACCGAGCACGTCGAGCGCGACAGCCAGGTTCGGGCCGAGACAATTGCCCCCTGGTTCGTCCCGGGCCCGCTCCAAGAGCGCCGCGGCTCCGGCGATGTCCCCGCGCTCCCAAGCCTGCAGTCCCTGAACAGCGTGGAGCTGTCCTTCCAGTAATCGGTCGCGGTGCCTCAACGCCGCACTCAACGCCCAGCGTGCGGAGTCGCTCTTGCCCGTATTGAGGTAGGCCGCGGCAAGGCCGCGGTAGGCAAGGGCGAATCCGGTATCCAGCGTCACGGCTTCCCTCAACAACGAGATGGCCCTCTCATTGTCGTTCCCGACGAGCGGACCGCCCCGCCGGTACTTCTGGTAGGCTTCGAACGAAGGCGTCATGACGGGCACACTGGCCCGGGTTGGGTTGATCGCCTCCCGCCGCTCGCCGAGCCAGCGACGCACGTCGCCCACCACGCCGTCCACGGTGGTTATCAGAGCGTCGTCGCCGTTGGCCACACCCCGCGCGGCGGTCAGCATCGTGCCGCTGTCTGCGTCCAGCACTCGCACGTTGACCGTGTAGGCGCCGCCGATGCGGTCCGCGGTCGCGGCGACGATGGCGCGCATCGAGCCGCGGACCGCCAGCTCCCGAGCGGTCGCGATGTCGAGTGTGGTCGTTTCAGGCTTCCCGGCCTGTGACAGACCTAGCCGGATCTGATCGTCGGGGAGCGCGGCGATGATGCCGGAGGCATCCAGCGCCGAGGCGACCAGGCCGCGCACGGCCCGCCTGGTTTCCAGGTCCGCGCTTCCTTCCACCTCGGCCACGATCGTGTAGGGCCGCTGTCCCGGTGGCAGCGCCCGGTCCTTGAGCCGTTCGATCCCGAACCACAGGCCCGCCACCACGACCGCCGCGCCCACGCCGAGCGCCGCGATGCGAACCCAGCGACTCGGCCGCTCGGCGCCCGCGGCGGCGGCCGTTCCAGCCGCGGGCGGTCCCGTGCGAGCAACGGCGGGCCGGAGCGCCTCGCCGAACTGGGCCACCGGGTTGAACCGATCCGCCGGCGTCTTGGCCAGCGCCCGCTGAAGCGCCGCCGCCACCTCGGCCGGAACCGCGGGCCGCAGGCTCGTGATGGGATGCGGCTCCATGGCCAGGTGCTGGTGCACGACGCTCTCCACCGTCGGCCCCGTGAACGGCGGCTGTCCCGCCAGCATCTCGTACAGCACGCAGCCTAGCGAGTAAAGGTCCGAGCGGCCGTCGAGATCCTGGCTCCCGGCCGCCTGCTCCGGGCTCATGTAGGCCGGCGTCCCGATCGCCATCCCCGTTTCGGTGAGCTTGGTGCCGCCCGCCGCCGTGATCGCCCGCGCGATCCCGAAGTCGGCCACCACCGCGTGCCCCGACTCCAGCAGGATGTTTTCGGGCTTGATGTCCCGGTGTACCACGTCGTGGCTGTGCGCATAGCTCAGCGCGTCGGCCACTTCACGCGCGATCTGGAGCGCGTCGTCCAGCGGCAGCTGCTTCTCGCGCGCCAATCGGTCGCGCAGCGACTCGCCCTCCACGAAGGGCATCACGTAAAACAGGACGCCGTCGGCTTCTCCCGAGTCGTAGAGCGGCAGGACGTGGGGATGGGTGAGCCGGGCGGCGATCTCGATCTCGCGCAGGAACCGCTCGCCGCCCAGCACGGCAGCCAGCTCGGGCGTCA
>JACORV010000130.1 GCA_016179225.1 Gemmatimonadota bacterium
CCTTCATGACCTCGGGGCCCTGCCTACCGATGGCCCTGGAGCGGGATGACGCGGTGATGAAGCTCCGTGAGGTGATCGGCGCGACGGACCCCAAGGAGGCAGCGCCGGGGACGGTCCGGGCGCTGTACGCCGAATCCAAGGAACGCAACGCGATCCACGCCTCGGACAGCGAGGAGAATGCCAGGCGGGAGGTCGGGTTCTTCTTTGCCGAAGCGGAACTCGTGTGAACGGAGTATCGGGTGTTGCGTGTCCGGGGGGCGCGCGCGCGCCCCATCACTTTAGACCCAGCATCCAACACCTAGCAGTTTCATTTCCAAGGGGTTAGCTTGTGTGGCTATGCTGCGCATCGACCTCGCGGAGGTGCGCGTCGGCCCGGTCGAAACGACCGGTGAGCTGGCCGCCGACGACCCGCTGCTCGGCGAGGTCGACCCCGGCATGACATTGGCCGCTCCGGTCCGGGTCAAGGGGCGGATCAGCAGCGCGGGGGAGGGCAAGTTCTACTGGCGCGCCAGCTTGGAAACGGTGGTGCGCGCGGAGTGCCGGCGCTGTCTGGCGGCGGTCGAGGTTCCCGTCTCGGCATCCCTGGGCGTCATATTCGCCCACGAGGGCGACGTGGTGGAGGACGCCGGCTGTTACGTGATTCCGGTGCGGGCCAAGACGCTGGATCTGGGGAGGGCGGTGCGTGAGGAGGTCCTGCTCGCGCTCCCGCGTTTTGTGGAGTGCAGGCCCGACTGTCGCGGGCTCTGCCCGAAATGCGGTGCCAACCTGAACGACGGACCGTGCGGCTGCGCGCCCGCGGGGGATCCGCGGTGGGACGCGTTGCGCGCGCTGACCCAACTCGAACGCAAGGGTGACTGAGGGCTATCATGGCGGTTCCGAAGAGACGCACCTCCAAGTCGAAGAAGCGGATGCGCCGGACGCACCACAAGGCGGCGGTCCCGACGCTGGCGCCGTGCCCCAAGTGCGGCGAGGCGCGCATCCCCCACCGGGTATGCCCTAACTGCGGCTACTACAAGGGCGCGAAGAGGCTGGAGATCGAGGACTGACGTGATCCGGGTCGCGATCGACGCGATGGGCGGGGACCACGCCCCCGCCGCGCCGGTGGCCGGGGCCGCGCTGGCGCTTGCAGAGGTGCGGGGCGACTTCGTGATCCAACTAGTGGGCCAGTCGGCCGCGATCGAAGCCGAGCTGACCAAGCAGCACGTGGATCACTCCCGCATCGAGGTGGTGGATGCCCCCGAGGTGGTCGGGATGGCGGAGAAGCCACTTCAGGCGGTGCGCGGCAAGCGCAAGTCCTCCATAGCGATCGGGCTTCGACTTCAGAAGGAGGGGAAGTCGGACGGCTTCATCAGCGCCGGCAACACCGGCGCCGTAATGGCCGCCTCCACGCTCGTCCTAAAGCTCTACCCCGGGTTCGATCGGCCGGCGATCGGGACGCCGTTCCCGACGACCGACAAGACGGTCCTGGTGCTCGATGGCGGCGCCAACGTGGACTGCTCGCCGCAGGAGCTGGTCGGGTTTGCGCACCTCGGGGCGCTGTACGCCCGCGACGTGATGGGGCGGGCCGAACCGGCCATCGGCCTCCTCAACATCGGCGAGGAGGAGGAGAAGGGGAACGTCGCCACCAAGGAGGCGTATCGCCTCCTCGCGGAAAGCGGCCTCAAGTTCGTGGGCAACGTCGAGGGCCGCGATATCGTGCTCGGCCGCTGCGACCGCGGCGAGTTCGACGTCGTGGTGTGCGATGGGTTCGTCGGCAACGTGCTGCTCAAGTTCTACGAGTCGGTCGCCAAGATCTTCCACAAGCTGGTGATCCAGGAGCTCGGCCCCGAGGTCGCGGGCGGCGAGGCGATGCAGCGCATCTGGCGCATTCTCGACTATGCCAAGTATGGCGGCGCGCCGCTGCTGGGCGTGCAGGGGGTCTCGATCATCTGCCACGGGCGCTCCTCGCCTGCGGCCTTCAAGGCTGCGGTGAAGGTGGGCGTGGATGCCGCCCGGCATCACCTGGTCCAGCACATGACCAACGAGTTCTCCGCGGGGGGCGTGACCTCGTGACGAAGCCCATCGCGGCGTTCGCCGGTCTGGGCGCCTGCAGCCCGGAGCGGATCCTGACGAACGCCGATTTCGAGAGAATGCTCGACACGTCGGACACGTGGATCCGCGAGCGGACCGGCATCCGGGAGCGGCACATCGCCGCGCCCGACCAGACGACCGCGTTGATGGCGCGCGACGCCAGCCTTCAGGCGATGGCCGAAGCGGGGATCGGGCCCGAAGCGATCGACACGATCATCGTTGCCACGGCGACGCCGGATCGTCTCCTCCCATCGGTGGCGTGCGACCTCCAGGCGCTACTCGGCGCGCGGAACGCCACCGCGTTCGACATCACGGCCGCCTGCTCCGGCTGGGTCTATGGCCTCGTGGTCGGCGAGGCGATGATCGCGGCAGGGAAGGGCGAGCGCGTGCTGGTCCTGGGCGCGGAGAAGCTCTCGGCCATCACGGACTACACCGACCGCTCGACCGCCGTGCTCTTCGGCGATGGGGCGGGCGCGGCGCTGCTCAGCCCGGCGAACGGCGACCGCGGCATCCTCTCGAGCTACCTCAAGACCGACGGCACGCTCGCCGAGCTGCTCTGGCGCCCGGGGGGCGGCACAGTCCACCCGCCCAGCGACGAGATGATCAAGGACCACAGCTATTACATCAAGATGGCGGGCCGCGAGGTCTTCAAGAACGCCGTACGATCCATGGCCGACGCCGCCACCAAGGCGCTGGAGCGCGCCGGCCTCACCGGCGCCGACGTGGACCTGCTCGTTCCGCACCAGGCTAACATCCGCATCATCGAGGCCACGGCCGAGCACGCGCACATCCCGATGGAGCGCGTGTACGTCAACGTGGACCGCTACGGCAACACCAGCTCCGCTTCCATCCCGATCGCGCTCGACGAGGCGCGGAAGTGCGGGCGGCTCGAGCCCGGGATGATCGTGCTCCTCGTCACCTTCGGCGCCGGCTTCACCTGGGGCTCGCTCGTCCTCAGGTGGTGAACGTCGCCCTGCTGTGTCCCGGCCAGGGCGCCCAGCGGGTCGGCATGGGGAAGGACCTGGCGGAGGCGTTTCCCGAGGCCCGCCGGGTCTTCGAGGTCGTGGACGAAGCGCTTGGCCTTGGGCTGTCGCGGGTCATGTGGGAGGGGCCGGAGGACCAGCTGACGCGGACGGACATCGCGCAGCCGGCCATCCTCGCGCACTCGGCGGCGGTGTGGGCGGTCGTGGGGCCCAGGCTCCGCGCGCAGGTTGCGGCCGCAGCGGGGCACTCGCTGGGCGAGTACAGCGCCTATGTCGCCGCGGGCTCGCTGACCGCGGCCGACGGCGCGCGGCTGGTGCGCCGTCGCGGCGAGCTGATGCACGAGGCTGGGACGGTTCGGCCGGGCGCCATGGCCGCGGTCCTGGGGCTCGAGACCGAGAAGGTCGCGGCGGTGTGCCGGGACGCGAGCGGGGCGGACGGCGTGGTAGTGGCGGCGAACCTCAACGCGCCGGACCAGACGGTCATCTCCGGCGACCCGGCCGCCGTGACGCGAGCCGGTAACCGGTTGAAGGCGGCCGGCGCCAAGCGGGTGGTTCCGCTCAAGGTGAGCGGGGCGTTCCACTCGCCGCTGATGGGACCCGCCGCGACCGGCCTGGAGGCGGAGCTCGGCCGCGTCTCGATGGCGCCGCCGGCGTTTCCGGTGGTCGCCACGGCGAGCGCCGAGCCGGTGCGTGAGGTGGCCGCGGCCAAACGGATGCTCGCCGAGCAGCTCACGGCGCCGGTGCGGTGGGTCGAGTGCGTGGGCGCGCTCGCGGCGGCCGCTGCTGGCAGCCCGCGGTTCGTGGAGATCGGTCCCGGCAACGTGCTGACGGGCCTTGCCAAGCGGATCGTGAACGGGGCGGAGACGGTGAATCTGGGCACCGCGGCGGAGGTGCGGGCGTTTCTGGAGGCGGCGTGAACCAGCGGCTGGACGGAAAGGTGGCGATGGTGACGGGCGGCAGCCGGGGCATCGGCCGCACGGTCGCGGCGGCGCTGGCCGGAGCGGGGGCGAAGGTCGCCGTGGTGGGTCGCGACCGGGCGCGAGCCGAGGCAGCGGCCGCCGAACTGGGCGACGGGGCGAGGGGCTACGCTTGCGACGTGGTGGACGAAGCACAGGTGAACGCGACGGTCGAGGCGATCGAGAAGGACCTCGGCCCGATCGACATCCTCGTCAACAACGCCGGCATCACGAAGGACAACCTCCTGGTGCGCCTGTCCGACGCGGACTGGGACACGGTCGTAGACGCGAACCTGAAGGGTGCGTTCCACACCATGCGCGCCGTGAGCCGCGGGATGATGAAGCGGCGCAGCGGATGCGTCATCAACGTCTCGAGCGTGGTGGGGCTGATCGGGAACAAGGGGCAGGCCAACTACGCCGCGTCCAAGGCCGGGATCCTGGGGCTCACCAAGGCGGTGGCGAAAGAGCTGGCCTCGCGCCACGTGCTGGTCAACGCGATCGCCCCCGGCTTCATCGAGACCGACATGACGGCCGCGCTCACGCCGGAGCAGCGCCAGGCTCTGGCGTCCCAGATCCCCCTGGGGCGCCTGGGCACGCCGGCCGACATCGCGCCCTTGGTGCTCTTCCTCGCGTCCGAGGGGGCGTCGTACATTACGGGCCAGGTTTTCGTCGTCGACGGCGGCATGGTGATGTAGCGGTCCAACCTCTTGAGGGGCGGAACTCTCATGGCGGACATGGCGGAACTCGAGGCACGGGTCAAGGACATCATCGCCGAGGAGCTCGGCGTCGAGAAGGAGAAGCTCAGCAACGAGGCGAGCTTCATGGAGGATCTCGGCGCGGACAGCCTCGACACGGTCGAGCTCGTGATGGCCTTCGAGAAGGAGTTCGACCTCGACATCCCCGACGAGGAGGCGGAGAAGCTCCGCACCGTCGGTGACGCGTTGAGCTACTTGCACGCGCGGATGGGCGCGAAGTAGTGCGGCGACGCGTCGTCGTCACCGGCCTCGGCCTGGTGACGCCCCTGGGGAACACCGTCGAAGAGAGTTGGACCGCCCTGGTGGCCGGGAAGTCCGGTGCGGCGCGCATCCAGCGTTTCGACCCGACGCCGTTCGACACCCAGTTCGGCTGCGAGGTCAAGAACTTCGACGCCCTCGCGTACATCGAGCGCAAGGAGGCCAAGCGGTTCGACCTCTTCGCGCAGTACGCCATCGCCGCCTCGCAGCAGGCCGTGGATGACGCCGGCCTGGGCGGCGGCTTCCCCGACCCCGCGCTGACCGGCGTGGTGATCGGGAGCGGCATCGGCGGGATCTGGACGTTCGAGGAGCAGTGCCGGGTCTTCCTCGAGAAGGGGCCGGGCCGGGTTTCCCCGTTCTTCGTCCCGATGTTCATTCCCGACATGGCGGCGGGCCTGGCCGCCATGCGCTTCGGCGCCACGGGCCCGAACTACTGCACCGTATCGGCGTGCGCCTCCTCGGCCCACGCCATCGGCGAGGCGCTGCGGATCATCCAGTACGGCGACGCGGAGGTGATGATCGCAGGCGGCGCCGAGGCGGCCATCACGCCGCTCGCGGTGGCCGGCTTCGGCAACATGAAGGCGCTCTCGACCCGAAACGATGACCCCCAGGGGGCCTCCCGGCCGTTCGACCAGACCCGCGACGGCTTCGTCTTGGGCGACGGCGCGGGCATCGTGGTGCTCGAGAGCCTGGAGCACGCGGAGAAGCGCGGCGCCCGGGTCCTGGCCGAAGTGGCGGGCTACGGCATGAGCGCCGACGCCCACCACATGACGCAGCCGGCGCCCGACGGACGCGGGGCGCAGCAAGCGATGCGCGCCGCGCTGAAGGACGCCGCGGTGGCGGCCGCCGAGATCGGCTACATCAATGCCCACGGCACCTCGACGCCCCACGGCGACGCCGCCGAGACCCAGGCGGTGAAGGCGGTCTTCGGCGAGTGCGCCCGGAAGCTGGTCTTCGGGTCCACGAAGTCCATGACGGGTCACCTACTGGGCGCGGCGGGCGGGCTCGAGTTCGCCATCTGCGCACTGGTGATCGGGCGCGGGGTGATCCCGCCCACCATCAACTACACGACGCCCGATCCCGAGTGCGATCTGGACTGCGCGCCCAACACGGCGGTGCGGCGCCGGGTAGATGTCGCCATGTCCAACTCGTTCGGCTTCGGCGGGCACAACGTCAGCCTCGTCGTGAAGCGCTTCGCCGCGTAGCGGCCCGAGGGAACCCATGGCGACGGCCGTCCGCGAGATCGCCGACCTCCGCATCACCGACCACGCGCTCCGTCCCATCGCCGAGCGGGTGGCAGCGGGGGAGCGTTTGACCTCCGACGACGCGATCGCGCTTTTCGAGAGCCACGACCTCCTCGGCATCGGCGCGCTGGCGGACGCCGCCAACCGGGCCAAGAACGGCGACAGGGTCTTCTTCTCCTCGAACCAGCACATCAACCCGACCAACGTGTGCGTGTTGCGGAACACCTGCGTGTTCTGCTCCTTCGCGCGCTTGCCGAAGGAAGACGGAGCGTACACGCGGACGCTGGACGAGGTGCTGGCCGAGGCGTCGCAGGCGAAGTCGTCGCCGACTCGCGAGTTCCATATCGTGGGCGGCCTGCACCCCAAGCTGCGGCTCTCGTACTACACGGACATGATCCGCGCGCTGCGCGAGGCCTATCCCGGCGTGCATGTGAAAGCGCTGACGGCGGTCGAGATCGCGCACCTGGCGCGGATCGAGCGCAGCTCGGTGCCCGAGGTCCTGCTCGCCCTCAAGGAAGCCGGGCTCACCTCGATGCCGGGGGGCGGGGCGGAGGTGTTCAGCACCGCAGTCCGAGCGACCATCGCGGACCGCAAGCTCGCGGGTGAGGAGTGGATCGCCGTGCACCGGGACGCGCACCGGCTCGGCATCCCATCCAACTGCACCATGCTGTACGGCCACGTGGAGACGGCACGCGACCGGGCCGAGCATCTAGCGATGCTGCGCGATCTCCAGGACGAGACGGGCGGGTTCCTGACTTACATCCCGCTCGCCTACCACCCGGACCACAACGAGCTGGGCGATCAGATGGGGTGGACGGGGCGCGAGACGCAGGGGGTGGACGACCTCAAGAACATCGCGGTCGGCCGGCTGGTGCTCGACAACGTCCCGCACGTGAAGACGCACTGGCCGATGGTGACCCCTTTCCTCTCGCAGGTGGCGCTGAGCTTCGGCAGCGACGACCTCGAGGGGACGGTCGTGTACGAGCGCGTCTATCACGAGGCCGGCGCCGAGACACCGATGGAGATGCTCTACGACGACCTGGTGCGGCTGATCCGCGGGGCGGGGAAGGTCCCGGTGGAGCGGGACTCGCTCTACCAGCCCGTAAGGACCTTCGACTGATGCGCCTCGGGCGGATCGGCTACGTCAACTGCTACCCGGTCTACGGTGCGATGGACCGGGGAATCGTCGTGCCGCCGGCTACGCTCGTCACAGGGACCCCCGCCGAGCTGAACGACCGGCTGGCGGACGGCCGGCTCGACGTGAGCGTGATCTCGGCGGTGGCCTACGCGCAGCATGCGGACGTCCTCGAGCTGCTCCCCGACCTTGCCATCAGCTCCGACGGCCCGGTGCGCAGCGTGATCCTCTTCAGTCGCCGGCCACCGGCGGAGCTCGGCGGCGCGCGGGTCCTCGTGTCCACCGCGTCCCGCACGTCGATTCACCTGCTCGAGCTGGTCGCGCGCGAGCGCTGGGGCGTGTCGTTCACCCCCACCCCGGCGCCCGCCGAGGCGGGCGACCTGGGCCGGCTGGCGGCGGTGCCGCACGACGCGGTGCTCGTGATCGGAGACGCGGCGCTCCTCTTGGGCGCACGGCGGAACTACCCTTACCACGTGGACCTCGGCGAGGAGTGGAAGCGCTGGACGGGGCTGCCCTTCGTCTTCGCCGCGTGGGCGGCGCGACGCGACGTGAGCCGCCAGGCGGTACGCGACGTGCACCGGGCGCTGATCGGCAGCCGGCAGTGGGGCCTCGCGCACCTCTCGGATCTCGCCGAGCAGGCCTCGCGCGTGACCGACGTCGATCTGGGCGACTGCGTGGAGTACCTGACCGGCCTCGACTACGGCCTCTCCTACCGGCACCTGGCCGGCCTCACCGACTTTCTCCGCCGGCTGGCGGCGCGGGGCGTCGTGCCCGATGGTACGCTCTCGTTCGTGAGCGCGGCATGAGGCGCGCCATGGCCGTGTTTCAGCGTCTCACGCCTCGCCTCTGTCGCGTTTGGTCGGACGTTGCCCGTCTCCCGTCTGACGTCTCACGTCTCATGTCTCCCGGGTGCTCCCATGTCTGAATCCGCCGAGCTCTTGGAGCTGTACGAGCACGCACCGCTGGTCGAGCTGGGCGCCATCGCGGACCGGGAGCGCCGCAAGCGCCACCCGGACGACGTCGTCACCTACATCGTCGACCGCAACATCAACTACACCAACGTCTGTGTCGCCGACTGCAAGTTCTGCGCGTTTTACCGGCGGCCCAAGCACGCCGAGGGCTACGTCCTGTCATTCGAGGAGATCGGGCAGAAGATCGACGAGGCCAAGGCGATCGGCGCGGTCCAGATCCTGATGCAGGGCGGGCACAACCCGTACATCCCG
>JACORV010000131.1 GCA_016179225.1 Gemmatimonadota bacterium
CGGGCGGCACCGGAGACGGGCTTCGGGAAGTTCCTCCACGAGAAGTACCGCGTGGACGAACTGTACGACGCCATCATCGTGCGGCCCGTAGTCTGGCTCTCCCGCGTCGTCCTCTGGAAGGGCGTGGACGCCGGCGCGATCGACAACGCCGCGGTCAACGGCTCGGCCGCCGTGGCGCGCGCCCTGGGCTGGATCGGCAGCCGCCTCCAGACCGGGCAGGTCGGCACGTACGTCCTCTTCTTCGTCCTCGGCGCGCTCGCGGTCCTCGGCGCGCTGACCCGGTAGCCCGCGATGCACGCCTTCCTCGAGAACGTCGGCTACGACCGCTGGGCGATCACCGCGCTGCTGCTCATCCCCATCGCCGGCGCGCTCATCATCCCGGCGCTCCCGGCCGCGATGGCCAAGCGGGTGGCGCTCGCGGTGACCGTGGTCGAGTTCGTGGTATCGGCGGGCCTGTGGTGGGCGTACCGGCCCGAGGGCACGCCCTTCCAGCTGGTCGCCACGGCACCATGGGTCCCTTCTTGGGGCATCGCCTACCGGGTGGCGGTCGACGGTATCTCGCTGGTCATGGTCCTGCTCACCACGCTGCTCATGCCGCTGGCGGTGCTCGGGAGCTGGTCGGGCATCACCACGCGCGAGCGGTCGTACTACGCCCTCCTGCTCCTCCTCACCACCGGCATGATCGGCGTGTTCGTGGCGATGGACCTCTTCCTGTTCTACGTGTTCTGGGAGGTCATGCTGATCCCGATGTACTTCATCATCGGGGTCTGGGGAGGGAAGGGACGCCTGTACGCGAGCATCAAGTTCTTCATCTACACGATGCTCGGCTCGCTGCTGATGCTGGTCGCGATCCTGTACCTGTACTACAGCGCGGGCCGCGCCGCCGGCGGCGCCTACTCGTTCGCGTACGACCAGATCCTCCAGCACGCTTCGGTACCGGTCAAGACGCAGTTCTGGCTGTTCGGGGCGTTCTTCCTGGCCTTCGCGATCAAGGTGCCGATGGTCCCGTTCCACACCTGGCTCCCGGACGCCCACGTCGAGGCGCCCACGGCGGGCTCGGTGATCCTGGCCGCCATCCTGCTCAAGATGGGCACGTACGGGTTCATCCGCTTCTCGCTCCCCTTCTTCCCGAAGGTCGCCCTCGACCCGACGGTGAGCGCCGTCATCATCGCCCTGGCGGTGATCGGCATCGTCTACGGGGCGCTGGTCGCGATGGTGCAGCCCGACTTCAAGAAGCTCATCGCCTACTCCTCGGTGAGTCACCTCGGCTTCGTCGTTCTGGGAATCTGGGCGCTCACGGTCGAGAGCACGCAGGGCGCGCTGATGGTGATGATCAGCCACGGCATCTCGACCGGCGCGCTGTTCTTCCTGGTGGGCATGATCTACGAGCGACGCCACAGCCGGATGATCGCGGACTTCGGTGGGATCGCGCGGGTGGTGCCCGCCTACGCGGCCGTCCTCACGGTCGTCAGCCTGTCGTCGATCGGGCTGCCCGGCACCAACGGCTTCGTCGGCGAGTTCCTGGTGCTGCTCGGCTCGTTCCGGACGCATCCGGTGGCCGCGGGCATCGCGACGACGGCCGTCGTCTTCGCCGCGGCGTACCTGCTCTGGGCGCTGTTGCGCGTGCTCTACGGCGCGCTCGACCGGAAGGAGAACGAGTCGCTGACCGACCTCGTCCCACGGGACTACGCGGTCCTGGTGCCCCTCTTGGCCATGATCGTGTGGCTCGGCTTGTCGCCGGGGCCGGTGCTGCGCCGCATGGAGCCGTCGGTGCGCTCATACATCGAGGCGGTGCAGGGACGCGGGCCCGAGCTCCAGGTCGCGCAGCAGAGGGAGCGCCGCTAGCATGCCGCTCGATCTCGATACCGGACGCGGCCTGGCGATGGGGCTCCTACCGGAGATCCTGCTGACCGGCTGGGCCCTGCTCCTGGTGCTGCTCGCGGCGTGGCGTCACGGGGAGCCGGGCGCGCAGCGCCAGGTGGGCTGGCTCAGCCTCCTGGGCCTTGCGGCGACGGCGGCGGCGGTTGTCTGGCTGTGGGCGAAGGGAGCGCACATCGAGGGCCTCGCGACCAATGTCGCGGTGGACGCGTTCCGGTGGGCCGTGGACCTGATCGTCCTGCTGGGGGCTGCGCTTACGATCCTGCTCTCCCTCGACTACCTCGACCGCGAGGGGTTCCGGATCCCCGAGTACCACGTCATGGTCCTCTTCGCCGCGGTGGGCATGATGCTCCTCGCGGGCGGCGCGGACCTTATGGTGGTGTTCCTCGGCCTCGAGCTGATGTCGGTGTCGGTGTACGTGCTGGCGGGCATCAACCGGCGGAGCGCGGTGGGGGCCGAGGCGGCGCTCAAGTACTTCCTGCTCGGGGCGTTCGCTTCGGCCTTCTTCCTGTACGGCATCGCTCTGGTCTACGGCGCGACCGGGACGACCAAGCTCGCGGTGATGGACTTCCAGGTGAGCAGCCTCGGGATCGAAAGGCATCCGATGCTGGTGGCGGGCCTTGCGCTGCTCTTTATCGGTTTCGCGTTCAAGGTGGCCGCGGTGCCGTTTCACATGTGGGCGCCGGACGTGTACGACGGGTCGCCCTCCCCGGTGACGGCGTTCATGGCGGCAGCGGTGAAGGCGGCGGCGTTCGGCGCCCTGGTGCGGTTGCTGCTCATGGGATTCTCCAACCTGCACGCGAGCTGGGACACCGTGATCTGGTGGCTCGCCGCCGCGACGATGGTGGTGGGCAACCTCGTGGCGCTTGCCCAGCGGGCCCTCAAGCGGATGCTGGCGTATTCGAGCGTCGCGCACGCCGGCTACCTGCTCACGGCCTTGGTCAGCGGGTCCCTCGCCGGCGCGGCGGCGTTCCTGTTCTACCTGCTGTTTTACACCCTGATGACCGTCGGCGCGTTCGCCGTGCTGATCGCCAAGGGCCGCGGGGGCGAGCGGGACGTGACCACGGACGACCTGGCGGGACTCGCGGAGTCGAACCCGGGGCTGGCGTTCACGATGGCCGTCTGCATGCTGTCGCTGCTCGGCTTTCCCGGCACGGCGGGGTTCATCGGCAAGTGGTACATTCTCACGTCCGCGACGGGGAGCGGGTACGCCATTCTCGCCTCGGTCCTCGTCCTCGCCAGCGTCGTGTCGGCGGGGTACTATCTCCCGGTCATCATGGCGATGTACATGAAGCCGCGGCTGCACGAGCAGGCGCACGCGGAGGTGAAGCTCCCCGGTGTCGTGCGCGGCATGCTCGCGGCCGTCGTCGTGGCCCTGCTGCTCTTCGGCCTATGGCCAAACACCCTGCTGGACGCGGCGCGGGACGGCTCGCACGCGTTCCTGCCCGCGGGTACCGCGACGGCCGTCGCACCGGTCACCACCCCCCACTAGCGAGCGGCGAGGGGGATCGCCCGCCCCCCGCCGTTTCCAGCCCATGCGCGTCGATCCCGTGATTTTTCGCCAGTACGACATCCGCGGCACCGTCGGCGTGGACCTCACACCTGACGTGTCGCGCGCCGTCGGGCGCGCCGTCGGGTCCGAGGCCCGCGAGCGACTTAGCCGCGCGCCTACCCTCGTCGTGGGTCGCGACAATCGGCCGAGCGGTGAGTCGCTGCTGGACGCCCTCACGGAGGGGTTGCTCGCGACCGGGGCCAAGGTGCTCTCGGTCGGCCTGGTGCCCACACCAACGCTCTACTTCGCCATCCACCACCTGCAGGCCGACGGCGGCGTCCAGGTCACGGGCTCGCACAATCCGCCGGAGTTCAACGGCTTCAAGATGGTGCTGGACGGGCTCCCCTTCGCCGGCGACGACATACAGGGCCTGCGGGCCCGGATCGAGTCGGATCGCTTCGCCGTCGGACGCGGCGAGGTCGAGACGCACGCGGTTCTCGACGCGTACCGGGACGAAGTCACGCGCCGCATCGGGGTGCTGCCGCGCCCGGTACGCGTCGTCGTGGACTGTGGCAACGGGACCGCCAGCGTGGCGGCGCCCGCGCTGCTCCGGGCGATCGGTGCGGACATCGTCGAGCTGTACTGCGAGTCCGATGGGAGCTTCCCGAACCATCACCCCGACCCGACCGTGTTGCACAACCTCGACGACCTGCGCGCCACGGTGACGCGGGAGCGGGCCGAGCTGGGGATCGCCTTCGACGGTGACGGCGACCGGATCGGCGCGGTGGATGAGCAGACGAACGTGCTCTTCGGCGACCAGCTCCTGGTGCTATACGGGCGGGACCTGGTGCGCCGCCTTGGACCGGGCCTCGAGGTGATCTTCGACGTGAAGTGCTCCGACGTCTTGCCGATGGCGCTCGAGGGGGCGGGTGCGCGCCCCGTGATGTGGATGACCGGCCACTCGTACATCAAGGCGAAGATGAAACAGTCGGGCGCGCCGCTCGCGGGCGAGATGAGCGGGCACATGTTCTTCGGCCCACCCGACTACCTCGGATTCGACGACGCGCTGTACGCTGCCGCGCGGCTGCTGCGCATCGTCGCGGAGCAGGGCCGGCCGGTCTCCGATCTCCTGGCCGACCTGCCGCGCCATGTGGCGACGCCGGAGATCCGCGTGGACTGCGCCGAGGGCCGGAAGGGGCCGGCCGTCGCCGCTGCCGCGCGGCACTTCGCCGCGCGCTACCCCACGATCACCATCGACGGTGTGCGCTGGCGCGCCGAGGACGGCTGGGGACTGATCCGGGCCTCCAACACGCAGCCGATCCTCGTCCTCCGTTTCGAGGCCCGGACTGCGGAGGGATTGGAGCGCATTCGCCGGGAGGCGCTGGAGGTCCTCGCGGCGGAGGGGGTGCGCGTCCCGGACCCATGAGCCGCCGCCGCGTCGCGGGACTCCTGGTCGCCGCCGTCCTCGTGGTCCTCTTCGGGGGCCGGTGGGTGGCACTGCGATACACCGAGCACGCCTGGTACGCCGACCTCGGCCTCGCGCGGCAGTTCTGGACGCTCTTGCTGCGGGCCGTGGCGTGCCAGCTCGGCGTGCTGGTCGTCTCGACCGCGTGGTACGCGGCACACACCCTGGGCGTGTATCGCTCCATCGGCTCGGTCCACCTCCCGCGCCGCGTCGGCAACCTCGAGATCGCAGAGCAAGTGCCGCGCCGGGTCCTGCGGCTGATCGCGCTCGGCATCGCGTTCCTCCTCGGCCTCGCCACCGCGTACAGCTTCGCGGACCTCGATCACCTCGTCGCCCTCTACCGCCACGTCGTCCCGCTGGGACTCACGGAACCCGTCCTGCGACGCGACGCGTCGTTCTACCTCGCACGGCTCCCGCTCCTCGAGACGCTGAACGTGCTCGCGGCGATCTCGGTGGTGCTGGCGGCCATGCTCACGGTGGCCCTCTATGCCCTGACGGGCAACCTCACCATCGCGCAACGGCGGCTGCGCATCACCCCGCATGCGCGGACCCACGTCATCTTGCTCATGAGCGCCCTGGCGCTGGTGCTCGCGTGGGCCTTTCACCTGGACGCGTACCAGCTCGTGGGCGGCGGTGGCAGCAGCCATGGCGCGCTTTCCGCGGTGGATCGTGCCATCCGGATTCCCGCGTCCACCTCGCTGGCCGTCATCGCGCTCGTGGTGGCGGCCGGCACGGCGTTGGCGCTCCGGTGGGTTCGACCGGGTGTCCTGTTCGGTCTCTGGGTCACGCTGGCGGCCGCCGCGCTGCTGGGCCGGTTCCTGGTGCCGTTCCTCGCCGAGGCGTGGGGCGCGGGTGGGGAGCAAGGCGTCGCCCGCGCGCTCGGAGTGTACGCGGACGACCATTCGCGCGCCGGGTTCGGGCTCCGCGAGGTGCGCGCCGAGCCGCTGACCGCGCAGCCCAATCTCCCCCCGGACGGCGCCGGGCGTCTCGCCACCGATTTCGAGGGCGTGTCGCCGTGGAGCGGCGAATCCGGCATTCTCGAGACGCTCATCGCCGCCGCCGGAGCCGGAGCGGACACGGCCCGCCCGCAGGTCTGGACGGTGAGCGTGGCGCGGTACGCCGACGCGTCCGGGGCGCCGTGGTTGACGGCCCTCGCCGTGCCGCAGACCGACCCGCTGCTCGCCGCCCGCCTGACGCCGCGGCCGCGCTGGACGGCGCTGCACCGCGGGGCGCTCTCGTGGGGCGGTGAGCCGGTCGCGCTGGATGTGGGTGGGCGCGCTGGCCAGCCGCGCTATCTGGCGTCGCTCGAGCCGGTGGACACGGCGCCGGCGCCGACGTCCGTGGCACGCGCGCCGGGGCGCATCCGGTTTCTGGCCAGCGCCGCGGACCTGGCCGTCATCGGACCCGACGAAGGGACGATCGTGGAGCCCTCGCCTGGTCTCTTGCTGGGTGGCTTCCTGCGCCGGCTCATGTTCGCCTGGGCGCTGCAGGCGCCGCCCCTGCTCGACAACCACACCAGCAACGCCGACCGGGTCGTCTTCTGGCGGGACGTCCCCGGCCGTCTGGCCCGTCTCTATCCCTTCGCCGCGTTCGACCCGCCGCGCGCCTCGCTGGTCGGCGGCAGGCTGACGTGGATCGTGGACGGGTACCTCGCGTCCTCCCGCTTTCCGCTGGCCGAGCACGTGCGCTGGCATGGCGAGGAGGTCAACTACCTTTCCTCGCCGTACCTGGCCACGCTGGACGCGGTGAGCGGGGCGACGCGTCTCTACTTGCGCTCACACGGGCTCGAGTTCGCGAGCGAGGTGGCACGCGGCGAGGGCGCCGCACTCTTGCCGAGCGACAGCATCGGCGCCGAGCTGCGCCGGCACCTGCATTACCCGCTCGGGCTGTTCGGCGCGCAGGCCGTGATGCTGGCACGGCGTGGCGACGAGAGCAGCCGCGGCGAGCGGGGTTGGGCCCTCGCGGCACGCGACAGCGGCGTCGTCTCCGCCGGGGACGCGGCGTCGCTCCGGCCGGCCCTCGCGCTGCTCCCGCTCGACGGCGGCGAGCGACGTCTGTGGTATCTCCTCCCGCTCACCGACGCCACGGGCAACCGGCTGACCGCCCTGGTCGCGGGAGGCGGCGGTGACGGGGCGCTCCACCTCAAGGTGCTCCGCGTGCCCGAGGGGTTCCCGACACCTTCCTCGGCGAGCAGCCGGTTTTCGTCGGCCCCGGCCGTTCTGGCGGCCTCCGCCACCGCCACGGGCCCGGAGGGGGCGGTGCACCGGGGCCCGGTCTTTCCGATCCCCGCCGGGGGCACCGTGGCGTACCAGCAGGTGATTTTCGGCTCCGCGCGGCGCGGCGCCGTGCCGCTTGGCGTGCGCGGCGTTGCCCTGCTCGTCGGCAACCGGATCGGGGTGGGCCCCGATGCCGCGTCGGCCGCGCAGGCGCTCGGGCGCGGGGAGACAGGAGGAGGCGACCTCGGCGCCGGTCTCTCGCTGGCCGCCGCGCGGGCCGCGTTCCTCGCCCTTGATTCCGCCGTCCGGCGAGCCGACTGGAACGAGTTCTCGCTGGCCTACGCCGCGCTGCGCCGCGCGCTCGGCGTGAGCGGCGGGGAGCGACCTTGAACGGCGTGCGGCGCGGTTCTACTTTGCGCCGCCGGACCGGCCGGTGACGGAGCGGACGGTGGTGATCGCGCTGGGCGGCAACGCGCTGGCGCCCGCCGGCGAGCGGCCCACGATCGCGACGCAGTTCCATTACACGCGCGAGAGCCTCGCGCCGGTCGTGTCGCTGGCGCGCGACGGCTGGCGGATCGCCATAGTACACGGGAACGGACCGCAAGTCGGCGATTCGCTCGCGCGCAACGAGATCGCGGCTGGCGAGGTCGAGCCGCTGCCGCTGGGCGTGCTGGTCGCGGAGACGGCGGGCTGGATCGGCTACATGATCCAGCAGTCGCTCCAGAACGCGTTGGATAGGGCGGGCATCCGGCGCGACGTTGTCACGGTGATCACCCAGACCGTGGTGGCGGCGGATGATCCGCGGCTCGGGGCCGCGACCAAGCCGATCGGACACCCGCTGTCGCCGGCGCGGCGCGCGGAGCTGGAGCGCCGCGGCGTCCCGGTCGCGACCGACAGCGCGGGCCTGGTGAGGCGGCTCGCGGCGAGTCCAGCGCCGATCGGGGTCGTCGAGCGCGACGTGGTGCGGCGCCTCATGGACGCGGGCACCATCGTGGTTACCGCCGGAGGCGGGGGGCCGCCGGTGTACCGCGACCCGACGCTCGGGTGGGAGGGCGTGGACGCCGTGGTGGACAAGGACCGTACCGCGGCGATCCTGGCGGGCGAGCTGGGTGCCGAGTTCCTGCTCATCCTCACCAATGTGGACGCGGTGTACCGCGATTTCGCAACCGCCCGCGCTCGGCCGATCCGCCGCATGACGGTAGGCGAGGCGGAAGCGATGCTGGCCGCCGGCCAGCTCGGCGAGGGCAGCATGCGGCCTAAGGTCGAGGCGGCAATCCGCTTCGTGCGGTCGAGCGGCGGGCATGCGGTGATCGCGGAACTGGACGCGGGTCCCGCCGCCATGCGCGGCGAATTGGGAACAACCATTGTAGCCGAGGGCCAATGAACCTGCACGAGTATCAGGCGCGCGAGCTGCTCAGGAGAGCGGGCATCCCGGTGCCACCCGACGGCGTAGCGACGACCCCCAGGGAAGCGAAGCAGGTGGCCGAGCGCCTGGGCGCCGGCAAGGTGGTCGTGAAGGCCCAGGTCCACGCCGGGGGACGGGGCAAGGCGGGCGGGGTGAAGCTCGCCGACTCGCCAGAAGAGGCGGAGCGGACGGCCGCGAAGATCCTCGGCATGAAGATCAAGGGCCTCACGGTCCACACGGTGCTGCTCGCGCCCGCCGCGGAGATCGCCAGCGAGGCGTACGTCGGCGTCATCGTGGACCGCGCCTCCCAGTCACCGGTGTTCATGGTGAGTCCCGCGGGAGGGATCGACATCGAGGAGGTCGCGGCCACCACGCCCGAGAAGATCTTCCGGGCACGCGTGGACGCCCGCTACGGGCTGCTCCCACACCAGGCCCTTGGCCTCGCGTTCAGGCTTTACCACGACGTGGGGCCGGCGCGTCAGGCGGCGGACATCCTCCAGAAGCTCTACCGCGCTTTCGTCGACGCGGGCGCGTCCCTCGCCGAGATCAATCCGCTGGTGCGCACGCCGCGGGGAGAGATCGTCGCCCTCGACGCCAAGATCGTGGTGGACGACAGCGAGCTGGACCGGCACCCGGAGATCGCGGCGCTGCGCGACCCGACGGCGGAGGAGCCGTCGGAGGTGCAGGCGCGCGAGGCGAACCTCACCTACATCAGGCTGGAGGGCGACGTCGGTTGCGTCGTCAACGGCGCGGGCCTGGCGATGGCCACCATGGATCTTGTGAAGTACTATGGCGGCGAGCCCGCGAACTTCCTCGACATCGGTGGCTCGTCCAATCCCGAAAAGGTCGTGAACGCGCTCAAGATCATCACCGCCGATCAGGATGTGAAGGCGATCCTGTTCAACATCTTCGGCGGGATCACCCGCTGCGACGACGTGGCGAATGGCATTGTCGCCGCGACTCGTCAGTTCACCGTGGACCGTCCCATTGTCATCCGGCTCACGGGCACCAACGAGCAGGAGGCGGTTGAGATCCTGAACGGCGTCGGGATGAAGGCGCTCACGGACATGGACGAGGCGGTGAAGCAGGCCGTGGGCCTCGCCAAGGGAGCGGCGGCCGCATGAGCGTCTTCGTCGACGGGAACACGCGCCTGGTGGTGCAGGGAATCACCGGCCGGGACGGCTCCTTCCACGCCAAGCAGATGATGGCCTACGGCACGCGGGTGGTGGCCGGCGTGACGCCGGGGAAGGGCGGCCAGACCTTCCAGGACACGGTCCCGATTTTCAACACCGTCGCCGAGGCGGCGGCGCAGACCGGCGCCAACACCTCAGTCATCTATGTGCCGGCGAAGTTCGCGGCGGACGCGATTTTCGAGGCGGCGGACGCCGGTGTGGGGCTCGTCGTGTGCATCACCGAAGGCGTGCCCGTCCTGGACATGACGCGCGTCTCCCCGTACGTGAAGGAGCGCGGCGCGCGTCTCATCGGGCCCAACTGTCCTGGCCTAATCACCCCGGGTGTCGCGAAGGTGGGGATCATTCCCGGCCAGATCTGTACGCCCGGGCCGATCGGAGTCGTTTCGCGGTCGGGGACGCTCACCTACGAGGTGGTGTACCAGCTGACCCGCGCGGGCATGGGCCAGACCACCTGCGTCGGCATCGGGGGCGACCCGATCATCGGCACGAGCTTCATCGACTGCCTCGAGGCCTTCCAGGCCGACCCCGCCACGAAGGCCGTGGTGATGATCGGCGAGATCGGCGGGACGGACGAGCAGCAGGCGGCGGAGTTCGTCCGGACGAGGATGACCAAGCCGGTCGTGGGCTTCATCGCCGGACAGACGGCGCCGCCCGGGCGGCGCATGGGGCACGCGGGCGCGATCATCTCCGGCTCCTCGGGCACCGCGGCGGAGAAGATGGCCGCCTTCGAGCACGCCGGGATCGCCGTGATGCAGCGCCCCGCGGACGTGGTCCCGCTGCTGAAGGAGCGCCGGTGAAGCTCGGTGAGCTGCTGGACGCGCGACGACTGATCGTGCCCCTCAAGGCGCGGAACGTCCGCGACGCCACCACGCAGCTCGCGCAGACCCTGGTGCGCGCCGGCGCCATCGCCGACGAGGCGCGGCTGAAGGAGCTGCTGAAGAGCGAATGGCCGGAGGACATCGTGTCGGTGAGTGGGCGCGCGTTCCTCCCGCACTTCCGCACCGACGCGGCGCGCGAGCTCTCGCTCGCCATCGGCGTGTCGCCCGTGCCGCTGTGCCTCGCGGACGACCCGAACCGCTGCGCGAGGGTGGTGGTGCTCATCATCGCTCCCACGGCCGAGGCGTCGGGGTACCTGCGGGCGATGGCAGCCGCCGCGCAGGCGCTCGCGTCCGATGAGGTGCTGGACGGGCTGCACCGCGCCGCGGGACCCGCCGAGGTGCTCGCCCTGCCGGGTCTCGCCGAGACCGCCGTCCCCAGCGAGGTGACGGTGGGAGATGTCATGACGACCAACGTCACGCACGTCACGCCTGAGATGACGCTCCGCGAGGCCGCGCAGGTGATGCTGCGGCGGGACGTGAGCGCCGCGCCGGTGACGGGGCCCAGCGGCGAGGTGATGGGGGTACTGACCGACCAGCACCTGATGCGCTACCTGCTGCCGCAGACGGTGAGCCAGCTCAGCACCGGCCAGATGCGCGCCATCAAGCGGCGCGCCAAGGGAACGGGGGGCGGGGTGGTCGAACCCGGCAACGTGGCCGTCCGCGAGGTGATGGATCGCACCGTGCTCTGCCTCTCCGAGGACCAGACGATCGCCGACGTCGCCGCGATCATGCTGTCGAAGGAAACGGACCGGTTTCCCGTCACCCGCGACGGCGCCCTCGTAGGGTTCCTCACGCGCGGTGACATCGTGCGCAAGTTGCTGGGTACGTAGGGCGTGGTACGTGGTGCGTAGTGCGTGGGGGCGCGGCGCATCCTACGCACCACTCACCACGCACCACGCACCCGTCACCTCAACCCGAGCCATACACGCGAATGCTCACTCTCGCCATCATCAAACCCGACGCCATCGCCGCCGGAACGGCCGGCAAGGTCCTCGCGCACCTCGAGCAGGCTGGCTTCACGATCCGCGCGGCTACCTTCACGCACCTCACCACCACTCAGGCGGAGGCATTCTACGCCGTGCACCGCGAGCGCCCCTTCTTCCGGCCGCTCGTGGCCTTCATGACCTCGGGGCCCTGCCTACCGATGGCCCTGGAGCGGGATGACGCGGTGATGAAGCTCCGTGAGGTGATCGGTGCAACGGACCCCAAGGATGCGGCGCCGGGTACGGTCCGGGCGCTGTACGCCGAGTCCAAGGAGCGCAACGCGATCCACGCCTCGGACAGCGAGGAGAATGCCAGGAGGGAGGTCGGGTTCTTCTTCGCCGAAGCGGAACTCGTGTGAACGGAGTATCGGGTGTTGCGTGTCCGGGGGGCGCGCGCGCGCCCCATCACTTTAGACCCAGCATCCAACACCTAGCAG
>JACORV010000126.1 GCA_016179225.1 Gemmatimonadota bacterium
AGTGGTTCGAGACCGACGTCCTGAAGGCCACGAAGTCGGCGAGCGGGATCATCGGCACCTTCCTGGGCCCACGCTCGCCGGGGACCGCCTACGTGCTCCTGCACCACTACATGGGCGAGATCGACGGCGTCTTCCGCGCCTGGGGCTTCGCCAAGGGCGGCACGGGCTCGGTGAGCGAGGCGATCGCGTCCGCCGGCGAAAGCTTTGGCGCGGAGATTCGCACCGACGCCGCCGTCGCCCACGTGAGCGTCAAGGACGGCCGCGCGACGGGCGTGGTGCTCGAGAGTGGGGAAGAGATCCGCGCCCGGGTCGTCGTGTCGGGGCTCGATCCGCGGCGCACCTTTCTCCAGCTGGTCGAGCCGAAGGAGCTGCCGGGCGACTTCGTGGACGACATCCGCCGGTTCAAGTTCCGCGGCTCCTCTGGGAAGGTGAACCTCGCGCTGGGCGAGTTGCCGAGCTTCACCTGCATGCCGGGCCACGGCCCGCACCTGCGCGGCGCGATGTCCATCAGCCCGAGCCTCGAGTACGTCGAGCGCGCGTACGACGACGCCAAGTACGGCGAGTTCTCGCGCCGGCCCTACATGGACATCGTCATCCCCTCGCTGATCGACCCCGGGATGGCGCCGCCGGGGAAGCACGTGATGTCCATCTTCGTGCAGTACGCGCCCTACCGCCTCAACGGCGGCTGGACCGACCAGAAGCGGGAGGCGTTCGGCGACGCGGTGATCGACACCATCGCGCAGTTCGCGCCGAACATCCGGTCGTGCATCCTGCACCGCCAGGTGCTGACGCCGGTGGACATCGAGCGCATCACGGGCCTCTCGGAGGGGAACATCTTCCAGGGCGAGCTGGCGCTGCACCAGTTGTTCTTCCTGCGGCCGGCGCCTTCCTGGGCCAAGTACCGCACCCCCGTGCGCGGGTTCTATCAGTGCGGCTCGGGGACGCACCCGGGCGGCGGGATCATGGGCGCGTCGGGCCGCCTAGCGGCGCTGGCCATACTGAAGGACGCAATGTGAGCCACGACGCGATCGTCATCGGCGCCGGCGTGAACGGGCTCGTCGCCGCGCACGCGCTCGCGCGGGCGGGGAAGCGCGTCCTGGTGCTCGAGCGCCGGGCCGCGGCCGACGGGTCGCCCGACGTCGGCTGGATTCCGGCCCAGGTCGTCCGCGAGCTCGGGCTCGAGCGGCACGGCCTCGCGATCCACCGGCCGGACCCGTGGATCGCCGTCGCGCTCCCCGACGGCGGCCGGCTGGAGCTGTCGCAGGACATCGGGAAGTCCGTCGAGGCGATCCGGCGGCTCAATCCCGCCGACGCGGCCAGGTGGCCCGCGTTCTGCGGGCGGATGAGCCGGCTGGCGAGGGTGCTCGAGGAGCTGTACACCCAGCCCGCTCCCGACGTGGAGACCCGTGAGCTGGGCGAGCTGCTGCGCCTCGGCCGTCTCGGCCTGCGCGTGCGCCGCCTCGGAAGGCAGGGGATGATCGACCTGCTGCGCATCTTGCCGATGTCGGTGGCCGAGCTGCTCGACGAGTGGTTCGAGACCGACGCCCTCAAGGCCGTGCTGGGAGCGGCGGGCGTGATGCATCTCCGTCAGGGCCCGCGCTCAGGCGGCACGGCGTTCGGGCTGCTGCACCACCACGTGGGGAGTCCGGCCGGGGTGTTCCGCCCGCCGCTTTCGAACGTCCGCGAGGTGCTGGCGCGACTACCCGGCGTGGAGCTGCGTCGTGGAGTCGCGGTCGCCCGCATCGTGGTGGTGGAAGGCCGCGCGACCGGCGTCGTGCTGACGACTGGCGAGGAGATCGCGGCGCCGCTCGTCGCCTCGAGCGCCGACCCGCGGGCGACGCTGCTCGGCCTCGTGGAGCCGCGCTGGCTCGATCCCGAGTTCGTCCGGGCGGTGCGGCACATCAAGTGCCGTGGGGTGGCGGCCAGGGTCACGCTGACCTTGGGCCGGGCTCCGGAGTTCTCGGCCTTGCTCGTGGCGCCGTCGCTCGACTACCTGGAGCGCGCCTACGACGACGCCAAGTACGGGCGCGTCTCTCTGAACCCGTGGCTCGAGGCCCGCGCCGAGGACCAACGGGTCGTCGTGCACGTGCAGTACGCGCCATACTCCCTGCCCGACGGCGGCTGGGACGAGGCGCGCCGCCAGGCCCTGGGAGACGTCGTGGTCGGACGGCTCTGCGAGCACGTCCCGGCGTTGCGCGAAACCGTGACCGGCTGCGACGTCCTCACGCCGCGTGACCTGGAGGATCGCTACGGCCTCACCGAGGGCCACGTCTACCACGGCGAGCTCACCCTCGATCAGATCCTGTTCATGCGGCCCGTGCCCGGCTGGGGCCGGTATCGCACGCCGGTCGGGGGGCTCTATCTCTGTGGCGCGGGCACGCATCCGGGTGGCGCGATCGCCGGCGGCGCGGGCCGCAACGCCGCGCGGGAAATGCTGAAGGACACCGAGCGATGACGGCCTTCCTCAGGACCACTCAGTCCTACCGGCAGGGCGCGCGCACGCTGCCGGGCCGCTACTACACGTCGCCGGAGATCCTGGCCGAGGAGGGGGAGCGCATCTTCCGGCGCCGCTGGGTGTGCGTCGGCCGCGTGGAGACGATCCCTGAGCCCGGCGACTACCTGCTGGCGGCAATCGCGGACGAGAGCATCATCGTGCTGCGCGATCAGGCGGGTCGGCTGCGAGCGTTCTACAACGTGTGTCGCCACCGGGGCACGCGCCTGTGCGAGGCGGCGCGCGGCCGCTTCTCGGAGACTATCCAGTGTCCGTACCACGCTTGGACCTACCGGCTCGACGGGCAGCTGATCGGCGCGCCGCACATGAACGAGATCGAGGCCTTCGACAAGCAGGACCACCCGCTGCACCCGGTCTCGCTCGAGACGTGGGGGGGCTTCCTGTTCGTCAACCTTGCGGGCGAGCCGGAGCCGTTCGCGCACGCGTTCGCGCCGCTCATCGGGCGGTTTGCCCGGTTCAACCTCCCATCGCTCAGCGTGGTGCGGCGGATCGCGTACGACGTGGATGCGAACTGGAAGCTCATCCTTCAGAACTACTCCGAGTGCCTCCACTGTCCCACGATCCACCCGGAGCTCTCCACCAAGCTTCCGTACGCCAGCGGTGCGAACGACCTCGTGGAGGGGCCGTTCCTGGGCGGGTACATGGAGATCAAGGCCCCCAACGAGAGCGCCACGATGAGCGGGCGCGCCTGCGGCCTCCCGCTCGGCGACCTGCCGGCCGACGACCGCCGCCGGGCGTACTACTACTCGATCTTCCCGACGATGATGTTGAGCCTGCACCCCGACTACGCCGTGTTCTACACGGTATGGCCGAAAAGCCCGGCCGAGAGCCGGGTGGTGTGCGAGTGGATGGTGCACCCCGACTCGCCGCGGTCGCCGGGCTACAACATCCAGGACGCCGAGGAGTTCTGGGACCGGACCAACCGGCAGGATTGGCACATCTGCGAGCGGAGCCAGCTCGGGGTGAGCTCGCGGATGTATCAACCGGGTCCCTATTCGCCGCGCGAGAGCATCCCCGCGGCTTGGGATCGGGGATATCTGAAGGCGCTCGGGCACCCGATCTGAGGGGCCGGAGGCGGCGGCAGCGAGCCCCTCAACTCCCCCTCGCCCTCCCGGCCAGCACGGTGATGTTGTCGCTCCCTCCGCGCTCCAGAGCCAGGTCGAGCAGGGTCCGGCACAACTGCTCTGACGATTCCATCACCCGGAGCCGCTCGGAGATCTCGGCGTCCGCGACGTGCTTCGTCAGCCCGTCGCTGCAAAGGACGACGACGCAGCCGCGTCGGATGTCGAGACGCGTCACCTCGGGTGTCGCCTCGCCGCCCCCGATCGCGCTCGAGAGCACGTGGCTCATCGGCGACGCCGCCACCCGCTCGGGAGGCAGCACCCCTTTGTCTGCGAGGTTCTGGGCTATCGTCTGGTCGCGAGTGACCTGTCTGAGGACGCCATCCCAGTAGAAGTAGCAGCGGCTGTCCCCGACCTGAAGGACGTACATCCGCGGCCACACCGCGAGCGCGAGCGTCAGCGTCGTCGCCATCCTCTTGCCCTCGGGCCGCCTGGCCGCCTCGGCCCGCACCGTCGCGTGCGCCTCGAGCGCCGCCGCGCGCAGAGCCTCGTGGAACTCCTTCTCCGCGGAGCGGCCGGAGGCGTGAAAGCACCGCATCGTCGAAGACACGTACCGCGTGATCGTCTCCACCGCGAGCTGGCTTGCCTTGCGCCCCGCCTGGCCGCCCCCCACGCCATCGGCCACCAGCAGGATCGTCGCGAGCCGCTCTCCGCGCAGCGGGAGTCGGTCGGTGTCGGGGAGACTCGTCCCGTGGATCACGACCTGCTGGTGCACGGTACACACCAGAAAGTGATCCTGGTTCTCTCGGCGAACCTTGCCGGGGTGGGTGAGTCCGAAGAGGTCGAGTTCGTCGTCCCGGGGCTTCTGTCCGGGCTCGGCGCCGATCACGGCGGTCAGCAGGTCGGCGAATGCCATGGGCACCTCCGCGACACCGCTAGGATGTTCTCTCCCCGGCGCTCGCGCAAGGCCGCCGGGTTGGCCACCAGCTCCTGAAGGGCACGGCGACGATGAGAGTCGAGGCGGGGAAGCCGTTGTTAGGCTGCGCCCTGCGCGACCGGCGGGTGGGGGCTTGAGCGCGCGAGGGGTTCCTGCCATTCTTTAGCATCGACTCGGAGCCACCGAACCCGTCTCCAACAGGGGAACCATGAAAAGATCCCGCCCGCGACTCGGCCGGCGACCCGGTATTTGCCGCATCGACCAGGACTCCACCCGAACCCATGGCTTCTTCGCCCGCTTCGGCTGGTACCGGCGCCGCGACGGCTCCTACGTACCGCGCTACCGGGCCTTCTTTGGCGATGCGTCCCACGGAGGCAAGCGCAAGGCCCTGCGAGCCGCCGAGACGTGGATGAAGAAGGTCGTGGAAGTGGCGAACAAGGGAAAGCGGAAGCGCCGCGGCACCGCCGGGCGACGTCGCGCCGCCTAGGCTGGCCGGGTCGGGGCCGCGGTAGCCTCTTGCCGGTTGGCGGCCGGCCGGGCATCTTCTTGCCTCCCGTTCTGGACTGATCCACCCCTCAACTTCAACGTACCGGGGTCGTCTATGCGTTTCGCTGGATCCTCGATCGCTGTCGCCATGCTCTCCCTCGCCGCGGCGGCCTGCGGCGACCGCGCTGGTCCCGCCGCTCCCGAGCGGCCCAGCTTCATCGTCAACGGCGAGCCTGCCGGCAGCGCATACCCGGCCGTCGGTGCGCTGCTGTTCGACTACAACAGGGACGGCGTGATCAACGGCGACGACGAGTGGTGCACCGGCAGCCTGATTGCGCCGACCGTCTTCCTGACGGCGGCCCACTGCGTCGTGAGCTCGTTCACGCCCGCCGGATCGCAGTTCTACGTATCCTTCTCGCCCGACCTCTACGCGAAGTCGTTCCGCTTCGTCGGGGCGACGAGCTATCAGTTCGATCCGCTCTACGGGCGCGATCAGGCCAACCTGCACGACCTGGCGGTCGTGTTCCTCCCCAACGGAGCCACGAAAGGGATCGCGCCGCTCCAGCTCCCGCCGGCCGGGTACCTGGATGGCCTCGCCGCGCAGGGCGGGCTGAACGACCAGCTGTTCGTCAACGTCGGCTATGGTACCTCGAGCAGCCAGACCGGGGTGCCAAGCTTCCCTTACGACGGGAAGCGCAACGTGTCGAAGTCCGAGTTCATGGGACTCCAGCCCACCTGGCTTGGCCTGCTCATGAACACGAACGCCACAGGCGAGGGCGGTGACTGTTACGGCGACTCCGGCGGGCCGAAGTTCCTCGACGGAAACGCCGACATGATCCTGGCCACCGTCACCACGGGCGACTATCCGTGCCGGGCGACGACCTGGGATTGGCGCCTGGACACGCCGGAGGCGCGAGGCTTCCTCGGCCGGTTCGTGCCGTTGCCGTAACGGGCCAACCTCGGCGCTGCACGGCGTGCCGAGGATATTGCCCTGAAGGCCGCGCGGGAGCTTTGCCGCGGCTGATAGTAGGTGTCCCACAACCTGTTCCGGAACTTGTTGGTCGGGTCGAGCCGCTGCTTCAGCACGAAGAACTCCGGCGCGCGGGGATAGGCCCGCAGAAACTGCTCCGGAGTGGCGTGGAGCTGATACGGCAGGTAGTACGATCCGCCGACCATCAGAGCGGCGTCGATGAGCTCGCGTGTCCAGACGCCGACCCTGTGCCTCGCCGCCGCGTCCGTCCCCTGCTTGTAGTAGAGGACGAACGCGAACACCTCGCTGCGCGCCCACGCCAGGAGCGAGCCGGGATCCTGCCTGGCGTGGCGGATCGAGATGTTGATCACGTTCACGTGATGGCGCTGGAGGACGTCCCGCAGCCTCGGCACGAACGCGTCGAACCGCGCGACCGGGACGAAGTACTCCTGCAGGACGTAGGTGGATCGCTCGCGCGAGGCCGGCTCGAGCGCCGCCACATCGTAGCTCGCCTCGTAGTTGCGCCACGTGACCGGCTCGCCCCGGTAGATCAGCGGGTCGAGGAGGCGGCGCCGGATCGTCTTGCCGAAGGGCCACGCCGAGAGGACCCAGAACGCGAATCGGCTGAACCGGTAGGACCTGTCGTTCGGGATGAGCCGGTCCGGAACCGTCACCGGCTCCTCCGTCGTGGCGTAAGTCACCGCGTGCACCGTCGCATAATCGTTCGGGTAGATGTCCGCGTTATGGAAAACCGCGGAGGACCAGTCGCGGACGTGCTCGAAGAAATACCGCCGGTACTCGGCGATCGGCATCGTCCGGTCGTGGCGCTTGACCCTCACGTTGTCCGCGAGCTCGAGGGTCGCCTCGGTGATCACTCCGAGCCCGCCGTAGCCCCCGATCACGCCGTAGAAGACGTCCGGATGCATGGTCCGGCTCACCTCGAGGAGCGAGCCGTCGGCGAGCACGACCTTCAGCGATCGAACCGACAGAATGATCGGCCCCAGCCCCACGTAGCGGCCGTGCACGTTCACCGAGAGCGAGCCGCCGACCGTGAAGTTCGCGTACGACTGCATGATCCTCACGGACAGATCGGCCGAGTCGATGTGCTCCTGGATCTGGCGCCAGGTCGTGCCCGCCTGTACCGTGATGGCCTTCTGGGCGGGTGAGAAGTCCAAAATCCTGTTGTAACGGCGCAGGTCGATGTGGAGGGCGCCCTCCGTTGCCGTCTGGCCGCCCATGCTGTGGCGCGCGCCGCCGATCGCGATCGGGCCGGGGTGCCGTCGAACAGCATCCTGGATTTCCTCGGCCGTCGTGGGCGCGATCACCTCGCCGACGGCGATCGGATTCAGCTGGGTGACGTCGTTGACGATAGATGGCGGCGTCGCCGGCTCGACCGGCGTGCGGATGACCCGCCAGACTGCCGTGGTGAAGGTCAGCGCCGCCGCGCCCACCACGAGACCGCCGACGGGCCCGAGCGCCCTTCGGACGCTGCGGCGGGGGCGCGCGGTGTTCGGTCCGTCGGCCGGGTTGGTCATGGGCTGCGGCGGACGCGCCAGATCAGCGCTGCCCCGTCAGCAACAGACGCGGGTTGGACCGCAGGCCGGCCGTTTCAGGGGTCAACCCGTCCAGGTAGGCCATGCGCCTCGCGCAGGGAACGCCATTGGCCCAGCGTCCCCGCCAAGTAGCACAGGCCAATCACCAAGGAAACGAAGGAGAACACAACATAGCGCGCCGGACCGTGCGCGGCTCCGGTGGCGAGCTGAAGGACCTGGGCGATGACCGCCAGCCCCCGCAGCGTGTAGATGCAGCCGATCGCGGCGAGGCCCAGCGCGAGGAATGGCGGCCGACGCGACAGGCGACCAGCTCCGACGAAGGCGTAGTAGGCGAAGGCACCGAAGACAAGAGCGAGGAGGGCGGTGACGAGGTCGGGGACGACCGAGTTCTGCCGTTCGAGCGTACCGAGCTCTGGCGCCCCGAAGTACGTGTACCCGTCCGGCCCCACGAAGATGATGGCGAGGTGGAGTGCCGCGAGGGTGGCGCTGAGGGTGCCGGCGGCAGCGAGACAGCGTTGCGGAGTGGTCACAGAGGTCCTCGTCCGCGGCGGTTACGCGCCAATGATCTCCAGAAGGCCATCGACCACCTGCGCCAGCTCCTCCGCTGAGGCCCGTCCCAGCTTCTTGCCAAGGCGCTCGACCGCCAGGGTGCGAATCTGGCTGATCTTGACGCACGAGCGCTTCGGAAGGCTCGCGTGGCTGAGCTCCAGGGTCAGGGGAAAGCCGGCACGCTGTGGCTGGCTCGTCAATGCCACCGCGATCACGGTGCCCGAGCGCTCGTTGAAGATGTCATGGCTGAGGATGAGCACGGGACGCGGCCCGGCCTGCTCGCGGCCGCGGACCGGGTTCAAATCCGCCCACCGGATCTCGCCTCTCAGTAGTCGGGCCACGACGCCAGCTCCTTGCCCATGCTCTCCTCCGCCAGGGCCCGTTCCGCCTCGGGATCGAGCTTCGCGCACTCCCGCGCGAGCCGGGTTCGATCCAACCGGGCGAGCTTTTCCACCAGAGCCGCCTCGACCGCCTGGCTCCGGTTGGGGAACTGGGCTTGGCGGACCAGACTGTCGAGCCGGCCCACCAGCTTCGCGTCGAGCGTTACTGCGACCTTGGTCTTCGCCATGACCGCCTCCCTAGGGTATGATATTATGTCATACCGGGCCTGCCGTCAAGGCTGCGCGTCTGCACCAATCTAGCACCACCTGGTGCGGCGAACGCGCCTAACTAGCCACCACCGCCCGGCGCATGGAGCGTGGAGCGTCAGTGCGGTCCCGGCGACTCGCCCGGCGCCTGGCGACCCCGCACGATGTCGAGCCGCAGCTCGGTCCAGCCGCCCACCTGGTAGTACTGGACCCGGAGCCCATGCGGCCCGGCGTCGAGCGGTGCGGTGTGCACCGCGGACTCGTGCGGCTCCCAGTGGTCGATGACGAGAACGTCGTCCACCCAGACGCGCACGGCGTCGTCGCTGATGGTGCGGAGCGTGTACTCGCCGGGCGGGAGCGTCACGCTCGCCTCGGCCGAGAGCGCCCAGCGCTCCCGCGGAAGGTCCCGGATCGTCGGGGGCGGGCGGTACCACATGTAGTCCAGCCGGGACTCCAGCCGCGTGAACAGCGGCGGGCCCGCCAGGAGCGCCGCGAACGCCTCAGGCCGCTCGCGGGGCTGGGTGGCGTCGTGCCACGCGAAATACCGCACCGTCCACCTGGCCGGCGGCTCGAACCGGCCGTACGAGAATCGGTACGGCTCGCCCCGAGCCCGGTGCCGCCCGCGCGGGGAGACCGTCGCCTCGCCCACGTACTCGAGGGTGAGCGCCCAGTCGCCCACGGCGTCCGGGGCCGGTGTCACCGCGACCGTGTCGCCGACCGCGCCCGCGGTGTTGGACAGGCGCGCGATGCCGCGCCGCTCCACCA
>JACORV010000125.1 GCA_016179225.1 Gemmatimonadota bacterium
CGCATCACGTCGTCCAGGCTGTGCTGGTTGTTCGTCCCCTCGCGGATCTGGATATCCAGCATCAGACCGAGCAGGGACCCCTTCGGGTAGTAGTACTGCGATTCGTCCACGTAGGTGGGGTGGGTCCAGGTGTTGAGGCTGGCGTCCTCGGCGGCAACGATCTCGCGGGCATCGTCCACCTCGCGGATATTGTCGTTCACGCCGGCGATGAAGCGGTCGACGCTGAACAACCCGCCCCGCGCCAGGGCCACGTCGCCGTAGTAGTCGGTCACGCCCTCCGACCACCACAGCAGTGGGGTGTACTGCTCGCGCGCGTAGTCGTACGGCCACATCTCCGCCGGCCGGATGCGCTTCACGTTCCAGAGGTGGAAGAACTCGTGCGAGAGGAGCGGCCGGGCGAAGTCGCCCAGGCGTCCCGTCCGCCGGTTGGGCGCGAAGAAGGGGGCGGCGTACGCGTCGAACTGCGAGTTGTGGTGCTCGAGGCCGCCCGCCCACTCCATCTCGACGAAGGGCGCGAACAGGAGCACGGTGTAGCCCTCGTACGGCGGCCCGCCGAAGATGCGGTTCTGGGCGGTCGCGATGCGGCGGATTGCGTCGCTCACGCTGTCCCACACCGCCGGCGTCAGGACCGAATCGGGATAGACGGCAAACCGGATCGGCCGGCCGTCCACGATCACGCTGTCGATCGCGAGGCGGCCCATGAGGAACGGTGAGTCCACGAGGTCGTGGTAGCTGGCGGCCCGGTAGCGTCCGGGCACGCCCGCGGTGGCGAGGCCGGTCGCCACCCGCCAGCCGTCCGGCGTGACCAAGATGAGCTCCGCCGGGGAGTCGAGATCGCCACCCTCCGGATAAGGGAGGAGGTTGGTGCCGTTGAAGAAGGCGTAATCCTGTCCGATGGCGCTCCACTCGAGGCCGATCGAGTCGGGATTGGTGCGGAACTCGACGACGACCTGGCGCGCTCCGCCAACCGCGATGCGCCACGTGTCCTTGTCCGCCTTGTCCCAGAAGAGCGGCCGGCCGTCGGGTGCGCTGGCGGTGAAGCCGTGTACGAAGCGGGCGTAGTTGGCGATGTCGTAGGCCCCCGGCGACCACGCCGGCAGCGAGATCAGGAAAGTGTCCCGTCCCGAGGGCACCGGAAGCTCCGCGCGCACCACGAAGGTGTTGCCCGGGGGGTTCACCGTCACGCGATACCGGGTCCCCTGCGCCCAGGCCACAGAGGGCAACGCCGCCACCAGCATCAGGCTCCTCAACGCCCGCATCCATCCTCCGTTCGATGTGCGCCGGAAAGGTAACGGGGGCGCCAAGCTGTGAAGAGTTGAAAAGTTGAAGAGTTGAAGAGCGGCGTTCGCGCACCGACACCCTTCAACTCTTCAACTCTTCAACTTTTCAACTCTTCTCAGAACAGCACCCCGAACGTCACCACAAACTGCTCCCCGCCCGACAGCTCCAGGCGAACCTCGGAGAAACCCTTCACCACGGGTCCGATCCCAAATCTGAGACCTCCCAAGAGGTTGAGGCCGAGTTCCGTATTGCTCGTTCCGTTGGATCTGTGAGCGATGTTGAGGCCGCCCCCGACATACGGGGCGATACCGGTCACGCCGGAGATGCGGTAGCCGACGTTACCATTCACCTCGTAGTAGTTCGCGCCTCCGCCGGGGAAAAACCAATCGAACGACCCGATGAAATCCAACCTGGGGAGCTGAAGGGCTCCGGGCGTGCTTGCTACCACTCGGGCGCCAAGCCCGATGTCTTGATCGTCGGCCCAACTCACTTGGCCGCCGAACTTCGCTTGTGCCCTGAGCGTCGCCGGCGCCAGGGCGCAGAGCGCGAGGATAATCGAGACAGCGAATGCTCGCTTCATTGCTCAGTGCCTCCAGGCATACGGTTGTCGCACAAGACGATCTACAAGAACCGAAGTAACGCGGCCCGTCAGGAAAATGAGTTCGGCGCCACAAAAAGAGGCGCCGAACGTTATCAACATTCCCACGTGCTCGCGTGGTCCTAGGTCACGGATTGGAGGCCATCTCTTCCCGCTCGGCCACCATCGCCCGCAACTCCTTGCTGGGCTTGAAGACAGGTACCGGCCGCGCGGCTACTTCCACCGGATCCCCGGTGCGCGGGTTGCGCGCCATGCGGGTCTTCCGGCTCCGGATCTTGAAGGTGCCGAAGCCGCGGATCTCGATATTCCGCTGCTCCGCGAGCGCATCCTTCACGGCGTCGAGGAAGCTATCTACAACGCGGGCACAGTCTTTCTTGCTGATCATTGGCCCGGCCGTCCGCGCGATCTGCGCGGTCACCTTCTCGACAAGGTCGGCCTTGGTCATCAGCGCCTCCAGCGTCCGCGGTGTGGTCCGTCCTAAGGGACGGAGCGGCTAATCTGGAAGCTACCTCGTTGACTGTCAAGGGGTTGGGGTCATCAGCCGCACAAACTCCGCGAAGTGCGGGGTGGCGTCGTGGGGTCCGGGGCTGGCTTCGGGGTGGTACTGGACGGCAAAAATGCGCATTTCCCGGTGCCTGACGCCTTCCACCGTGCCATCATTGAGGTTACGGTGGGTGACCTCGAGCGCGGGGGCTCCGGGCACGCCAGTTCCGCCCTCTTCCCCCTCCACCGCGAAGCCGTGGTTCTGGGAGGTTATCAACACCCGCCCGCTCTCTAGTTCCCGAACCGGGTGGTTCCCGCCCCGGTGGCCGTAGGGGAGCTTTACCGTCTGCCCGCCAAAGGCGAGACCAAGGATTTGGTGGCCGAGGCAGATGCCGAAGATGGGCGTGCCCGCCGCGGCGATCTCACGGATGATCGGCGGCGCGTAGCTCACCGCCGCCGGGTCGCCGGGACCGTTTGAGAGGAAGACGCCGTCGGGCTTTCGCTCGAGCACCTTCGCGGCGGGCGTGTCCGCCGGCACGACGGTGACCTGGCAGCCGGACGCGACCAGCAGACGCACGATGTTGCGCTTCATCCCGTAGTCGTACGCGACCACCTTGAAGCGGGCGTCGTCGGGACCGACGGTCCCCCACGCCTTGCAGGTAACCATCGAGGCGAGGTCGAGCCCTTCCATGCTCGGCGAGGCCATGAGGATGTGCCGCGCGTCGTCGGAGGGCTGCTCGCCGCAGGCCATGACGCCACGCATCGCGCCCTTCTCGCGGATGTGACGCGTGAGCCGGCGCGTGTCCACCTCGCTCACCACCGGAATCCCGCTCATCTGGAGCCAGGCGTCGAGCTGGCCGCTGGCCCGCCACGAGGACGCCAGCACTGACATCTCACGGACCACGACGCCGGCCACCATCGGCCGCTCCGACTCGACATCCTCGGCGTTGATACCGTAGTTGCCGATCATCGGCGCCGTCATCACAACGATCTGGCCGGCGTACGAGGGGTCGGTGAAGACCTCCTGGTAGCCGCTCAGGTTCGTGGTGAATACGACTTCGGCGGGGGTGACGGGAAACGGGGCGCTCGCCGCGCCCCGATACCAGGTGTCGTCTTCGAGGAGGATGTAGGCGGGCTGGAGCCTGTCGCTCACGGCCTCAGCGCGCCGGGGTCGGCGGCGCGGGCGCGGCCG
This sequence comes from Gemmatimonadota bacterium, assembly GCA_016179225.1. Lineage (GTDB taxonomy): Bacteria > Gemmatimonadota > Gemmatimonadetes > Gemmatimonadales > JACORV01 > JACORV01. Next base: position 3,555 of record JACORV010000125.1, read on the forward strand.
GCGTCGTCCCCGACGGTGCCGCGTTCTGGAGCGGCAGCGGCGCGAGCGGCGCCGGCGCCTGCTGGGTCTGCTGGTCGCGCAGCTGCTGCTCGACGATCGAGCGCGGCTGCGTGACGCGCGACGACATCAGCTGGAGGAGCAGGCAGAGAAAAAGGAAGATGCCTCCGGACCACCAGCTGGCCTTGGTGAGGATGGTGGCGGCCTGCCGCCCGCCGACGAAGGCATCGGTCGAGGAAGCGCCGCCGAACGACGCCGCAAGGCCGCCGCCCTGGCCGGCCTGGAGGAGCACGGCCGCCACGAGGACAAGGGAGTCGAGGATCACCAGGATCAGCAAGAACGTGTACATGACGGGCGGAAATGTAGCCGGGCGTGGCTCTTCCGGTCAACGCACCGATCAACGTGGGTAGCAAGCGTGTGCGGCCCTACCGCGCCGGCCTGGGGGTCTCGCAGATCGCGGCCCAGCTTTCCACCTCCAGGCTCGCTCCGCCCACCAGCACGCCGTCCAGCTCCTCCTCGGCCAGGAGCGCCGCTGCGTTCGATGGACTGACGGATCCTCCATACAGGATCCGGCTCCGCGTCCCCGCCGGCGTCCGCGCCCTGAGCCACTCACGGATGCAGCGATGGACCGCGGCCGCGTCCTGCGGCGTCGCGTTGACGCCCGTGCCGATGGCCCAGACCGGCTCGTACGCGATCACTACGCGCGCGATCGCCGCCGCATCGAGCCCCTGGAGTCCCGCCGCGAGCTGGCGCAGAACGACCGCCTCGGTCTCACCGGCCTTCCGCTCCTCGAGCTTCTCGCCCACGCACAGCATCGGGCTCAGGCCGGCGCCGAGGACCGCGCGCACCTTCTTTCCCGTCTCCTCGTCCGCCTCGCCGAACTTGTGACGGCGCTCCGAGTGGCCGATCAGCACCCACGTCGCACCGGCTTCCGCTGCGATGCCGACGGAGACTTCGCCCGTGAACGCGCCCTTCGCCTCCCAGTAGACGTTCTGCGTGCCCGCGGCCGCATCGCGACGGCCGGCCACCTCCGCGGCCACCGCTGGAAGCGTCGGGGCCGGCGGGAAGAAGAGCAACGTCCGGTCCTCTCTCGGCCGCACCCGCGCGAGGACCGCGCGCACCAGGTCGCGGCCGGTCGCCGGGCCGTGGTGCATCTTCCAGTTGGCGGCGAAGATGGTCATAGGCGGTCAGCCGGTCGGGAGGTCAGGCGGTCAGCATGCATTAGCGGTCGTCCAGAGCGGCGACTCCGGGCAGCACCCGACCCTCAAGGAACTCGAGCGAGGCACCGCCGCCCGTCGAAACGTGGCTCACCTTGTCCTCGAGTCCCGCCTCGGCGATCGCAGCCGCCGAGTCCCCGCCCCCCACGACGGTCGTCGCGCCCGCGGCGGTCGCCTCCGCCAGCGCGAGCGCCACCGCCCGCGTGCCCTCGTCGAAGGGCGTCGTCTCGAACACCCCCATCGGCCCGTTCCAGACCACCGTCTTCGCGCCCTTGACGATCGAAGCGAAGCGCCGGCGGGTATTCTCGTCGATGTCGTACATCGCCCACCCGTCGGGGATCTCGTTCCATGCCGCTTCGCGTCGCGCGTCGCTGCGGTCGAGCGCCTCCGCGATCACACCTCCCTCGGGAAGCACCAGCTTGGCGCCCGCGCGCGCCAGGAGGTCTTTGGCCATCACGACGCGGTCCTCCTCGACTAGGCTCGTGCCGGTCGAGGCGCCCTTCGCCCGGAAAAAGGTGCACGCCATCGCCCCGCCGATCAGCACGTGGTCCACCCGCGGCAGCAGGCTCTCGATGACGTCGATCTTCCCCGAGATCTTCGCCCCGCCCAGGACCGCCACGAACGGGTGCGCCGGGCTCGCCAGCGCCCGCCCCAGGTAGTCCAGCTCCTTCTCCATCAGCAGACCGGCGACGGCCGGCTTGAGGAGGTGTGCGACGCCTTCCGTGGAGGCGTGCGCGCGATGCGCGGAGCCGAATGCGTCGTTCACGAAGAAGTCGCCGAGCGCGGCGAAGAGTCTGGCCGTCGCGGGGTCGTTCTGCTCCTCGCCGGCGAGAAATCGCGTGTTCTCGACCAGCGCGACGCCGCCCCGCGGCAGCTGCTTCGTGACCAGGACCGCCTCGGGCGAGGCGGGATTCTCGACGAACGTCACGGGGCTGCCAAGCAGGCCCTCGAGGACGCGCGCCACGGGCCTCAGCGAGTACTTCTCCTCGAAGCCGCCGCCCTTGGGCCGGCCGAGGTGGGAGAGGAGCACGACGCGGGCCCCAAGACCCTTGAGCGCGCGGATCGTGGGGAGCGCGGCGCGGATTCGGGTGTCATCGCCGACCACGCCGTCCTTCACCGGCACGTTGAAGTCCACGCGCACCAGGGCGCGCTTGGCGTCGAGCGCGGTCTTGTCCAGGTCCGCGACGGTGCGCTTACCGATCACAGCCTGCTCGCCACCAGCTTGATCAGGTCCACGCAGCGGGAGCTGTAGCCCCACTCGTTGTCGTACCACGCGGATACCTGCACGCACGTGCCGTCCACGACGCCCGTGCTCATGGCGTCCACGGTGGCCGAGGCGGGGTTCCCGATGTAGTCGGCGGAGACCAGCGGCTCCTCGCTGACGGACAGGATGCCCTGGAGCGGCCCAGTGGCCGCCTGCCGGAACGCGTCGTTGACCGCCTCCACGGTGGTGCTCTTTTCCACGGTGGCGACGAGGTTGACGCTGGAGACGTCGCTCACCGGCACGCGCAGCGCGACGCCGTCGATCTTCCCTTTCACTTCGGGGATCACCAGCGAGGTGGCCTTCGCGGCGCCCGTCGTGGTTGGAATGATGCTCGTGGCCGCGGCGCGCGCCCGGCGCAGGTCCCGGTGCGGGAAGTCGAGGATGACCTGGTCGTTCGTGTAGGCATGCACGGTGATCATGAAACCGCGCACGAAGCCGAAGTGCTCGCGCAGCACGTGCACCACGGGCACCAGGCAGTTCGTCGTGCACGAGGCATTCGAGAGGAGGTGGTGCTTCGCGGGATCGTATTTCCGGTCGTTCACCCCCATCACGATCGTGATGTCCTCGCCCTTGGCAGGAGCGGAGATGATGACCTTCTTCGCACCCGCGGCGAAGTGGGCGGCCGCCTTTTCCTTATCGGTGAACCGCCCGGTCGACTCGAGGATGATATCCGCGCCGAGGTCCTTCCACGGCAGCTTCGCCGGGTCCTTCTCGGCGATGACCCGCATGCGGTCGCCGTTGATGACGAGGTCCTGGCCGTCGGCCTCGATGGTGCCATCGAACTTCCCGTGCACCGTGTCGTACTTGAGGAGATGCGCGAGGGTCTTGGTGTCGGTGAGGTCGTTCACCGCGACGAAATCGAGGTCCGCCTTCTGCTGGAGGGCGGCCCGCAGCACTAGGCGCCCGATGCGACCGAATCCGTTGATGCCGACACGATTGGGCATGTCGAAGCTCTCCATGGAGAAAAGAAGCCGCTAACCGGTAACCGGTGGCAGTTAGCGGTTAGCCGCACGGCCAACGGCTCATTTCGGCACCAGGGCGCGGCCGAAGGTAACCGCCCCGATCCTACTCGCGCCCGTTTCGGCCAGTGCCTGCGCGGCGGCGCCGAGGGTCGCGGCCGTCGTCAGGACGTCGTCCACGATCGCGACCGAGAGACCGTCGAGGCGCCGCGTTCCCGCCCGGAACGCGCCGCTCACGTTGCGCCGCCGCTCGGCGGGGGCGAGCGCGGTCTGGGTCTTCGTCTCTCGGGGGCGCACCAGCGCGTCCTCCACCACGGTGATGCCGAGAAGCGCGCCGAGCGCCGTCGCCAGCTCTGCTGCCTGATTGTGACCGCGCTCGCGGCGCCTGATCCGGCCGAGCGGCACCGGGACGAGCACGTCCACGGCGCGCAGCCCCCGCGCGCAGTGGCGCGCGATCGCGCCCGCCATCGGCCCTGCGGCCGCTCGCCAGCCGCCGTACTTCAGCGCGTGGACCAACTCCCGCGCCGGGCCGTCCTCGAGCCAGACGGCCGATGCCGTCCAGGACAACTCGGCCGGCCAATGCCGGCAGAACGCGCAAGCCGAGGAGGCGGAGCGGTCCCCGCGCGCGAGCGAGGGCGCCGTGCGTGCCGTCCGACCGAGCGAGCGCGCGGGGGCCGCGACGCCGACCTCGTCCCATCGATCCAACGGTTGGCCGCACCGTCCGCAGACCGGCGGCGCGATGGGTCGCAGGCGGTTCCGGCAGGGCGCGCACAGGACCCCGTGCTCGTCCGCCGGTCGCAGTGCCCGCTCGCAGCCGAGGCACGCGGCGGGGAGTGCGAGCGCCTCCACGTCCAGCAGCGCGACCCGTGCCGCCGCCAAAATACTACGCACGGAGGGCATCCTCCACCGCCGCGCGCATGATCTCGGTGGGCGCGGGTACGCCGAAGAAGCGGGTGAATGCGCTCGCTCCCTGGGCTACCAGCACTCCCCGCCCGTCGGCGGCGCGTGCGCCCAGCGCCTGCGCCGCCCGCACCAGCGGCGTTTGGCCCTTCGCGTACACCAGATCAAGCACGCCGGCCGGCGCCAGCCGTTCCAGCGCATGTCCCTCCAGCGGCAGCGGATCCTCGGGCCGGAGTCCGAGGGGCGTGGTATTGACCATGAGCTCAGCGGGCCCGCCATCCCCGACTCCGACCCGACAGCCGACACTCGCTTTCTCCGCCCAGGCCACGAAGGCCTGCGCCCGCTCCGCGTCCCGCGAGACGATCAGCACCGTGGCGCCGGGCCACTCGTCCGCCACCGCAACCGCGGCAGCCCGGGCCGAGCCACCGGTTCCGATCACGACGGCGCGCTCGACGCGGCGCCCGCTCAGGAGAACCCGCGACGCCTCGCGAATCCCCGCGATGTCGGTGTTGTCGCCATCGGGCCGCACGCCGTCGCCCCACAGGGTGTTGCAGGCGCCGGTACGCCGCACCGCCTCGCTCGGCGCGGCCACCAGCTCCGCCGCCTGTCGCTTGAACGGCACCGTGACGTTCAGGGCGCCGCCCGCGGCCAGCACGCCGCGTGCCACCACCTCGAACGTGGCGCCGGTCGCGTGCAGGGCGACGTACACGGCGTCGAACCCTAGCGCCGCGATCGCCGCGTTGTGCATCGCCGGCGAGAGCGAGTGGGCGACCGGGTCGCCGATGACGGCGAGGACTCTACTCGTCGCCCGGACCCGCACCCGTGCCGGTCTCCGCGAGCAGCCGATCCACCGCATCGGTGAGCAGCCCCTCGAGCTGTTGGTACGTCTGCCGGTACTCCTCGAGGTCGCCGCCGTAGGGGTCCTCCACCTGCGCGAGACCAGCGGCCCGGCCCGCATAGGCGCCGAGGAGGTGCACCCGGCCCAACCCTCCGAGCGCGCTCGCCCGATCCACGTGGTGCGGCCCCATGCCGAGGATGAGGTCGGCCTCGGCGACGAGGTCCACGGTGAGCGGCCGCGCGTGGTGATCCGAGAGATCGAGCCCGTGCTCGAGCCCCACGAGGTACGCCCCCTCCGAGGCGGGCGCGCCATCGTAGGCCGCCGTACCGGCTGACATGACGGTGATGTCCGGCCTCCCGCGCTCGACCAGCAGCCGCCGCGTGATCGCCTCCGCTATCGGGCTGCGACAGATATTGCCCGTGCAGACGAAGAGGAGCTTCAAGCCGACGGCACCAAAGAGGGGACGATGCTGGCGAGGCGCTCCGCGGCGATGGCGCCCTCGCGAATCACCCGCGGCGCGGACCCCGTGCAATCCACGAGCGTGGAGGGCGGCGACGGCGCGAGGCGGCCGGCGTCGAGCACGATCAGCGTACCGTCGCGCGTCTCCGCGTCGAACGTCTCGGCGAGCGCTGCCGCGTCCATCGCCGGCGGCTGGCGGGGCCGGTTTGCGCTGGTCGAGGTGATGGGCGAGCCGAGGGTCTTGATGAGGCGCGCGGTCCCTTGCTGCGAGGTCCAGCGCACGGCGACACCGCCCTCCGGTCCCCGAAGGCTGTCCGGCAGCAGGTCTTCGCCGCCCGGGAGTGCCAGCGTGAGCGGGCCCGGCCAAAACGCCGCCGCGAAGCGCTCGGCCGCGTCGGTGAGCCGGAGCCCAACCCCGCTCAGCATCGCCAGGTCCGCCACGAGCAGCAGGAACGGCTTGCCGGGGGCGCGGCCCTTGAGGGCGCTAAGGCGGTCCACGGCCGCGGGCGCCACGATGGATCCCAGGCCGTAGACGGTCTCCGTCGGATACGCGATGAGGCCGCGGCGCACCAGGTGCGCCACGACCGTCGGGATCGCGTCGGCGACCTCCTCCTTGGTGCGAAAGGGGATCATGCGCCGCTCTCCAGGGCGGCGAGAGCTTCGGCGACGGCGAAGTCCTCCGACGTCGTCACCTTGATGTTGCGCACGCTGCCGGCCACCACACGCACCGGATGGCCGAGTCGCTCGCAGAGCGCGGCATCGTCGCTGGAGAGCGCGTTCGGGTCGGAGCGGGCGCGCTGGTGCGCGTTCTCGAGGAGGGCGCGCGGAAACGCCTGGGGCGTCTGTACCGCGACGAGTCGCTCCCGCGGGACGGTGCGCACCACCAGACCCGCGGTGTCGGTCTCCTTCACCGTGTCCGCCAGCGGAAGGCCGGGCACCGCGCACGCCCCCAGGCTGGCGACGGCGAGGACGCGATCGATCAGATCGCGCTCGACGAACGGGCGCGCCGCGTCGTGCACCAGCACGATCGGGACCTCCGCCGGCAGCCGCGCCAGACCGTTGGCGACGGAGTGCTGGCGCTCTTCGCCGCCCGCCGCGACGACCAGACGCTCCGAAAGCAGCGCTTGCAGCCACTCCGGCGGCCGCGCCGCGTCCGCGGGCGGCAGCACCACGACGATGGGGCCGACCCGGGGGTGCTGGGCGAAGGGACGGATGGCACGCAGGAGCAGCCGAACGCCGCCGATCGCGCGGTACTGCTTGGGTTCCTGCGAACCGCCATCCGCCGCGCGGAGCCCCTTCCCCGCCGCGACGATGATGGCGCCGGCGTCAGGCGGCGAGGCGATGGGCCAGCTCCCCGAGGCGCCCGACACCACCCCCGAAAGCAGCATACAGGCGCCAAGGCGCCAAGGCGCCGAGGACTTTACGCGCCATCGCCGGCGGCCTGGGCCTCGCGGGCGCTGTAGTTGTCGAAGCGCGTGTACTGGCTGTGGAAGTACAGTTTCACCGTCCCGGTCGGCCCGTTGCGCTGCTTGCCGATGATCACCTCCGCCTGCCCCGCCACCTCATCCCGCTCCTCGGCCAAGGCGTACATCTCGGGCCGAAAGATGAAGAGCACCACGTCCGCGTCCTGCTCGATCGCGCCCGACTCGCGCAGGTCGGAGAGCTGCGGCCGCCGGTGCTCGCCGCCGCGCTGCTCGGGCGCGCGGGAAAGCTGCGAGAGTGCCATCACCGGCACGTGCAGCTCCTTGGACAGCGCCTTCAGGGCGCGCGAGATCGCGCTGATCTCCTGGGTCCGGTTCTCCACCTGGTCCGGCGACCGCATCAGCTGGAGGTAGTCCACGATGAGGAGCCCGATGTCCTGCTCCGCCTTGATCCGGCGCGCCTTCGAGCGCAGCTCGAGCGGCGTCAGCGACGCACTGTCGTCGATCCAGATCGGCGCCGAAGAAAGGATGCCCGCCGCGCTCGCCAGCAGCTTGTAATCGGCGTCCCGGAGCGTTCCCGAGCGCAGCCGGTGCGCGTCCACCCGCGCCTCCGACGTCAGCAGGCGCTGGACTATCGCCTCCTTCGACATCTCCAACGAGAAGATCGCCACGGGCACTCCGCGCTCGATGGCCGCGTGCTGCGCCACGTTCAAGCAGAACGCCGTCTTCCCCATGCTGGGCCGTGCCGCCACGATGACCAGGTCGGAGGCCTGGAAGCCCGCCGTCCGCTCGTCCAAATCTTTGAAGCCTGACGCCACACCGGTAATCGTTTGTCCGGCACCGTGGAGCGATTCTATGCGCTCCATGGTCGGCCAGAGGAGCTTCTTGAGCCGCTCGAATCCTTCGGTCGTCCGGTGCTCGGCGACCTGGAAGATCTTCTGCTCGGCGCTGTCGAGGACCTCGGCCGCGTGTTGCTTGCCTTCGAACGCCTCCTGGACGATCTGCGTGCCGACCTCTATGAGCCGGCGCAGCAGGGCCTTGTCGCGGACGATGGTGGCGTGGTAGTCGAAGTTCGCCGCGGTGGGGACGACGTCGAGGAGGTAGGAGAGGTAGTCCACCCCGCCGACGCCCTCGAGCTCGCCTTTGCGGTCCAGCTCGTCCTTCAGCGTGATGGGGTCGATGACGTCACCGCGCTTGGCGATCCCGATCATCACCCGAAAGAGGCGGCGGTGGCCCTCCCGATAGAACATCCAGTCGTCCAGCAGCTCCGCGGCGCGGAGGGCGGCGTCGGCGTCGAGCAGCATCGCGCCGAGGACGGCCTGCTCGGCTTCGGCGCTGTAGGGCGGCTGGCGGCCGCCCAAGGCCTCAGACGACTTCGTCGTCGAAGATGCGGCGGGCGAGGCGGACGTCATCCCAGGTCGGACGCTTCCAGTGGGGGTTCCGAAGTAGCGCGGCCGGGTGATAGGTGACGATAAGGGGGATGCCCCGGTAGCGGTGCACCTTCTGGCGCAAGTCGCCCAGCGACGCGTTGGTGCCCAGGAGCGCGTGCGCCGCGGGCCTGCCCATCGCGAGGATCACCTTCGGCCGAATCAGCTCGAGTTGACGATGAAGGTACGGCGAGCAGGCCGCGACTTCCAGCGGCTCCGGATCGCGATTGTTGGGTGGCCGGCACTTGAGCACGTTGCAGATGAATACGTCGTCGCGCGAGAGCTTGATGGCGGCCAAGATATCGGTGAGGAGTTGGCCCGCGCGTCCGACAAACGCGAGACCAGTCTCGTCTTCGGTCGCACCGGGCGCCTCTCCCACCACCACTAGCCCGGCGTGCGGATTCCCCTGGCCGGGGACGCTGTGCAGGCGGGTGTGGCCAAGGCCGCACTTGCGGCACGCCTCCACCACCCGCGCGATCTCTTCGAGCGAGGGAAGCGCGGCGAGCGGATCGGTGGCGAACAGGTCGCCGCGCGCCGGCGCCTCGGCGATGATGCCCGTCGGTATCGGCGCCAGCATGGGCGTCTCCGTCGCAGCCCCCGCGCGCTCGCTCGGTCGGACCGCACGCAGGGCGCCCTCGCTCGCGCGCTGGGGCTGCTCCGTTTCCGAAGCTGATGACGGCGAGTCGGCGAGGGGCGTCGGCGCGACGGCGGGCGCCGGGCGTGCCGTCCGACCGCTGCCCTGCCGGGGACCCTCGCCGCGAGCCGCCTCGGACAAGACCAGCTCCTTCTCGCCCAACTCGATCAGTTGTTGGAGGTATCGCCGCCGCGGGTCATCCACGCCTAGAAAGTAACACGCCGACGTGATCCACGACGTGCTCCGCCACGTCGTCCTTCGACATCAGCGGCAGCCGCTCCACGCCGTCCTTCGAGACGAGCGCGACCCGATTCGTCGGCGCGTCCGGACCCGAGCCGGGTTCGGTCGCGTCGTTCGCCACAACCAGGTCGAGCTCCTTCGCGGCGAGCTTCTCCCGCGCCAGGCCTACCGGGTCGCCGGATTCGAGCGCGAAGCCGACGATCACCGCTCCCCTCTTCCGCTTCCCGACCGTGCCGCCGAGAACGTCCGCCGTGGGCTCGAGGTCGAGCCTAAGGCCGCCCGCGCCGCGCTTCATCTTGGTGGCCGACGTCGTCTCTGGCCGGTAGTCGGCCGGCGCCGCAGCCATGACGAGGACGTCCGCCTTCGGGAGGGCTTTGCCGACCGCCGCGTTGAGGTCTCCAGTGCTCTCCACCCGGATGACCTCGACGCCGAAGGGCGGTTCGAGCGACCCTGGTCCCGAGATGAGCGTGACCTCCGCGCCACGGCGCCACGCCGCGCGCGCCACCGCGTAGCCCATGCGCCCACTCGACCGATTGGTCACGACCCGCACGGGATCCAGCGCCTCGCGCGTCGGGCCTGCCGTGACGAGCACCCGCTTGCCGGCGAACGGCGGCCCCGCCAAGAGCAGCCGCTCCGCATGGGCGACGATCTCTTCTGGCTCTACCATCCTCCCGGGCCCCTCGCCTTCGCCATGCGCTAGCGGTCCCGTCGCCGGCCCGAGCACCGTCACCCCACTCTTCGACTCTTCAACTCTTGAACTTTTTAACTTTTTCAGGTTCGCCTGCGTCTCCGGGTGCGCATACATCTGGTCGTTCATCGCGGGACAGAGCAGGAGCGGCGACCGACGCGCCAGCAGGAGCGAGGTGAGGAAGTCGTCGGCCAGACCCTGGGCCGCCCGCGCGATGAGCCGGGCGGTGGCCGGCGCCACGATGATGAGGTCGGGATCGCGGCCGAGGCGCACGTGGTCGAGCGCGCGTCCCGGCTCCCAGAGGGAGGCGACGACGGGCCGGCCGGTGAGCGCCTCGAAGGTGACGGGGCGAATGAACTCGGCGGCGGACGCTGTCATGACGACGTCCACCAGGGCTCCGGCCTCCGTGAGCCGCCGAGCCACCGTGCACGCCTTGTAGCAGGCGATGCCGCCCGTCACGCCGAGGACGACGTGCCGGCCGGCGATACCGGTCACGCTTCCTGCCGCCGCCGCCTGGTGATCTTGTAGGTCAGGCCGCCGCTGGACAACTCCTCCAGCGAGGTCGTCGTGAGCTTCTTCTCCCGCTCGTAGGAGCGGTCCTTCGGGAAATCGTTGACGTAGCGGGCGAACTTCGCCGCGACCAGGACGCCGACGTACTTGTTGCCCGCCCGCCTCGCGATTTCCACCGGTGTGAACACGCGCATCTAAGCCTCCGCAGACTGTCCAAGCGAATCCGCCAGGGCGCGGATCTCGCGGCCGAGCTCGGCCAAGTCGTTTTCCAATTCCGGGTTCCGGCGGGGGCGCCGGGACTCCGCATCGAGGATCGCCGCCACTTCCGCCACTGCCTCCGTGCGCTCGGCGTTCACGACCACATAGTCGTACTCGAGCGCCTCACCCAGCTCCTCGATCGCGCGGCGGAGCCGTCGCCGCAGCGTCGCGCCCCGCGTGCCCGCGCTACCCCCGAGCCGCTTCATGAGCTCGTCGGCCGAGGGCGGCACGATGAAGACCAGCACCGCCTCGGCGTAAAGCTTCCGGACCGCCCGCGCGCCCTGGATCTCGATATCCAGGACCGCGTGACGCCCGGACGCCAGCACCGCCTCCAGCTCCGACTTCAGGGTGCCGTACAGCTGGCCGCCGTACTCGGCCCACTCGACGAACTCGCCCGCGTTCACGCGGCGGCGGAACTCGTCGCGCGAGAGGAAGAAGTAGTCCTTGCCCTCCTTCTCCTCCGGCCGCCGATGGCGGGTCGTGGCCGAAATCGAGTACCCGAGGTCCTCCCGCGCAGCCAGCAGCGCCCGCGCGATCGTCGTCTTGCCGCCGCCGGAGGGGGCGGACAGCACCAAGGGAAACGGCATCACTCCAGGTTCTCGATCTGTTCCCGGATCTTCTCGAGCTCGCCTTTGATCGCGATTACCGTCTCGGTGATCGCCGCGTCGTTCGCCTTCGACCCGATCGTATTCGCCTCGCGGCCCAGCTCCTGAAGCAGGAAGCCAAGCTGCTTGCCGACCGCGGCCTTGGAGTCCGACAGCGCGGCCTCCATCGCCGCCACATGCGTACCGAAGCGAACCAGCTCCTCTGTGATGTCCATCCGGTCGGCGAGGAAGGCCACCTCCTGTGCCAGGCGGGCGGGGTCCACCGCGATGCCGGCTGCGAGGTCCGTCACCGCCGCCCGTAGCCGGTCCCTCTCGGCCACGACCCGGGCCGGTGCCCGCTCCGCGATCCCTGCCCCCATTCCCGCGAGCCGCCGCAGCCGCTCGAGCAGGTCCGCCGCCAAGGCCCGGCCCTCCCGCTCTCGCATCTTCACGCACGCGGCCGCCGCGTCGTCGAGGATCGCGAGCACGGCCGCCGGCTCGACCGTGGCGTCGGCGTGCACCACCCGCACCACGTCCGGCAGGCGGGCAACTGTCGCGAGATCCATGTCGCCCGGCAGACCCAGGGTCTTCCCAACCTCGCGTAGCGCCGCCACAATCGCGCTGGCGCGTTCGACGTCCACCTGCACGCCAGCGGCTTGGTGCGGCGCCTCCGCCCACCTCGCGCCGACCGTCACATGGCCGCGCTCCATGTGTGCGCGCAGGCGCTCCCGCAGGTCCGCCTCGAGTGGCTGGAGCTCACCCGGGAGCTTGAGCTGCACGCTGAGGTGTCGGTGGTTGACCGACCGGACCTCGAGCCGGAGGCGGCCACCCGCCACCGGGCCCTCGGCGGCCCCAAACCCGGTCATGCTGCGGAGCGACATGTGATCCCGATTTTGGCGTAGCCGTTAAATTTACCCCCTCGGCCTCAGTTCGTAAACTCCCAGCGAACCCCGAAGCGCTGCAGTCCGCGGGGCATCTCGAAGCCTGGAACGAGGCTGTACCGCTCCAGTTGGGAGTTTCGCATCGTCCAGAACAGCACCGCGCCCACCAGGCGTATCTCCAGCAGCCAGTCCAGCGTCGTCGCGCCCTTGAGCTCGATCTCAGCCCCCGTGCTATCCGTCCCGGCCACGCCGTCGCTCCATCCGTCCAGGCCCACTTGGCCCACCACGTCGAAAATGCCGCGCCGGAAGGTGGGGAGGAATCGGGATCGGAAGGTCAGCGCCACCCGCGAGTGGTGGGGTGGTTCGAAGGCCGACTGGATCGGGTCCAGCGGGTGGCGGTACCAACCGGAGACGGTGAGGTACGAAGTCGGCCGCACCGAAACGGTCGCCGTCACCGTTCGCACCAGAAGTGATGTGCCGAACGGGATCTGCCGGCGGAAGACCTCGAACGCCGGAGCCTCGAAGGTGCCGTGTCGGGCGAAGCCGACCTCGAGGTCTCCCCTGCGCAGATGGAGCCCGGCGCCGAAGCTCCAGTCGAGCACCCGCTGCGCGGTGTCGCCCAGGTTTTCGGGCGACGCCACGGCGTCCCGCCACCGGATCGCGCCCACGAGGGAGAACAGCCGCGTGACCCGGAGCTCGGCCGTGCTCCCGGCCTCCAGGGATCGGCGGCCACCGCCGTCCGGGTGTCCCGCAGCCGTGTCGCCATCGAGGTGAGTTCGCCGCAGACCGTAAGCCGAGAGGGTCAGCGACCCGAACGGAATCCACGAGCCGCGGAGCTGGACGTCGAGCGGCGTCCGGGTGTCCCGCAGTCGTGTCGCCATCTCGGCCGACCAGAGCGGCGCGCGGAAGGAGACTACCCCGGCGCCCTGGGCGATGGTGCGTTCGAGCGAGCCGGCGCTGTCGCGATACGAGGAGCTGCCGAGGACCGCGTCGAGTCTCAGCCCCATCCCGTCGGGTCGCGTGGCGGCGTACGCCCGCACGAACCCGTCGGTCCGTCGCACTTCCACGCCGGCGAGCGACGGGCCGCCGCCCGAGGGCGACAAAGAATCGCGCGTGATGCTCTGCCGCAGCAACTGATACTCGACCCCAACCAGCGGCGAGGGGCTCCAGGTGCCCTTGACCCAGATGGACAGGTTGGCGACGTCGGCGGGAGCGGTGTTGGGCCCATTGGTGCCGAACCAGCTGACGCCCACCCCGAGACCGGCGCCGCTTTTCCACCGATTGAGGTAGCGGATCCGATAGGTGTTGGTCTGAGCATCGCCCGTCGCGAAGGAGGTCTCGGTGCGCGGCCGGCGCACCGCCTGCACGTCGCTGAAGAGGTGAACGCGTAGCACGGTGGGCAGCACCTCCACCTCGACGCGCCGGGCCAGCCCGAGACTGAAGCGTCCCACGTCGATCGCGCTGCGGTCCTCGCCGAGCGGGTCAAGCGCGTAGCCGTCCCAGAAGATCTCGACCGACGCCGCCCCCTGCCCCGCGTACGCGATCACCTCCGGCACGCCGTACCAACCGGCGCGCACCAGGAAGACGCCGGGAATCCGGGCCAGCAGCTCGCCCAGGGTGAGAGCCCCCAGGAAGCGGAGCGAATCCTCGTCGAAGACGACGCGTCCGCCGCGCGCGAGCGGACCTGGCGGCGGGCCGAGCGTGGGGAGGGCGGCGCGGAAGCTGTCGGGCGAGAGCGAGTCGGGCAGCAGCGAGTCGGGCCGCGGAGGTCGCGCCGAATCCTGTGCCGTTGCCGGCGGGGTGGCGGCCGGCGCCGGCGGTGGAGGGTTCTGCGCCGCGAGCGGGAGCACGAGGGCCAGAGCCGCACAGCCGTACAGCCGCACCGACCGAATTAGCAGCGCGACGCCAGCAGCGTGCGCCGGTGCGCCGGTGCCCGCTGTGCCTGCTCTCACCTCTAGCCGGCGCGCCCGAGAATGAATTCGGCGAAGAGACGGGTCGGCACGCCGGCCGGACCCTTCGGCAGCGGCGGGGAATCGGAGTCGGTGTACGCGGTCCCCGCGACGTCGAGGTGGACCCACGAGAAGCCGTCCACGAACTCGCGCAGGAACCAGCCGGCAGTGATCGTCCCGGCGGCCCGGCCGGCGCTGTTCTTCACGTCGGCGATGTCCGACTTGTTCTGTTCCCGGAACTCGTCAAACATCGGCAGGGGCCAGCACCGCTCGCCCGCCCGATCTCCCGCCTTTCGCACTTCTTCGACCAGCGCCTCGTCATTGCCCATGATGGGTGTCGCGACATGCCCCGTCACGGAGATCGCCGCGCCGGTGAGCGTCGCGGCATCGAGCACGGCGACCGGCTTGAAGCGCCGAACGTACGACAGCGCATCGGCCAGGACGAGCCGTCCTTCGGCGTCGGTGTTCACGATCTCGATCGTCTTGCCAAAGTGGCTGTTCACCACGTCGGCGGGTCGGATGGCGGTGCCGCTGGGCATGTTGTCGGTCGAGGGGATGACGCCCACGACGTTGAGCTTGGGCTTGAGGCGCCCCACGACGTCCATCGCGCCCAAGACCGCCGCCGCGCCGGACATGTCGTACTTCATTTCCTCCATCTGCGCGGCCGGCTTGATCGAGATGCCGCCCGTGTCGAAGGTGATGCCCTTCCCGACCAGGGCGACCGGCGGCGCATCTCCCGCGCCCCAGTACTCGATGGTCATGAACCGCGGCTCGGTGGCCGAGCCCTGGTTCACGGCCAGGAGGGCCCCCATCCCTTCCGTCTCCATGGCGGGCTTGTCGAGCACCGTGACCTTGAAACCGTACTGCTTCCCGAGCTGCTGCGCCGTTTCTGCGAGGAAGCCCGGCGTGCACCGGTTGGGTGGGAGGAACTGGAGGCGCCGCGCCAGCGACTGGCCCTCCGCAATGGCGCGGCCGATCTCGAACCCGGCGGCCGCCTCGTCCTGCTCGTCCAGGGCCACCACGACGGCCAGCGATGAGACCGGCGGCTTCTTCTCGTCGTTCGGCGCCTTCAGCTCGTCGCATTGCCAAGCTCCCTGGGCCATCCCCTCGACGGCGACTTGCGCGAAGTCTTTCGCCCCGACGGCCCCGCGCAGCGTCTCGGGCATGGCGAAGGCGACAGCGCCCGTGCCCAGGGCGCGCGCCCGGCGGGCCGCTACGGCGGCGGCGCGCCGGATCGAGCTCCGCGTCATGTCCGCGGCCTTCCCGACTCCCACCAGCAGCAGCCGCTGCGGACCGTCGCCCGAGAGATACACGACCGAGGTCTCGTCGCGTCCGCCGCCGAAGTCGCCGTTCGCGAAGAGCCGCGCGAGGATGCCGCCGGACCTGGAATCGAGTTCCGCGAGCGCTTCGGGGAGCGCCTTGTTCGCCTGCTTCGGTACCCCGAGGGCCAGCAGTGGAACGGCGAGCGCCTCCGGCGCGGAGGCCACCAGTTCGTAGTTCATCCCATGCACTCGACGATCTGGTCCGCGAACGCGGAGGTGGAGACTTCGGTCGCACCCTCGGTCTGGCGTGCGAGATCGTAGGTGACCCGCCGGGAGCGGATCGCGCCCTCGAAGCCGCGCACGATCAGCTCCGCCACATCCTCCCAGCCCAGGTGCTCGAACATCATCACACCCGAGAGAATGACGCCGCCCGGGTTGATCTTGTCGAGGTCCGCGTACTTGGGCGCGGTCCCGTGCGTCGCCTCGAAAATGGCGTACCCGTCGCCGATGTTCGCGCCGGGCGCGATGCCGAGGCCGCCCACCTGAGCGGCGCACGCGTCGGACAGGTAATCGCCGTTCAGGTTGGGTGTCGCGAGCACCGAGTACTCGCGCGGCCGGAGGAGCAGCTGCTGGAAGACGCTGTCGGCGATGCGGTCCTTAACCACCACCCGGTCCCCGGGATCACCGCCGGCCAGCTCCGCCTCGGTGATGGTGCGCCCACCGAACCGCTCCCGTGCCGCCTGGTAGCCCCAGTCGCGGAAGGCACCCTCGGTGAACTTCATGATGTTGCCCTTGTGCACGAGGGTCACGCTCGGCTTCCGCTTGTCGAGCGCGTATTGGATGGCGCGGGCGACGAGGCGCTTGCTCCCGAACTCGCTCATCGGCTTGATCCCGATCGCGCTCTGCTCGCGGAGCTTGGCCTTGAAGTCGCTCACCAGGATCTCGCGCAGGCGAGCTGCTTCCTTCGAAGTGGCGGCGTACTCGATGCCGGCATAGACGTCCTCGGTGTTCTCGCGGAAGATGACGACGTTCAGGTCCTGCGGTCGCTTGACCGGCGCCGGGACGCCCTCGAACCACCGTACCGGGCGCACGCACGCGTACAGGTCAAGCAGCTGGCGCAGCGCGACGTTGAGCGAACGGATGCCTGCACCGACGGGTGTGGTCAGTGGGCCCTTGATGGCGACCCTATACTTGGTGAGCGTTTCGAGCGTCGCCTCGGGCAACCAGCTTCCGGCTTCCTTAAACGCCTTCTCGCCGGCCAGGACCTCGAGCCACACGACGCGGCGCGTTCCGCCGGACGCCTTCGCGACCGCCGCGTCGAAGGCCTTCTGCGATGCTCTCCAGATGTCGCGGCCGGTGCCGTCGCCTTCGATGAACGGGATAATGGGATCGTCGGGCACGATGTAGCTTCCGTCGCGATACGTGACTGGCGTGCCCTGCGTGGACTGGGTCATGACGGGCCCTGAAGGCGGAATGCGGCGTCTCACGTGCCGCCGCGTCGCGCCCCGGCAGAGCCGGGCGCGAGGAGAGATCCGGCGCCCGGAAAGCTAGTCCTGGGAAGGTGTTAGGGCAACGCCTCTGAAGCGACGCGCGAAGCGCCGCGACACTCGGGGTGAGACCGGTCACCGCTCGCCCGGCACAGACTATGCGTTATTTTGGGCGAGACACCCTTTTCAAGCTTCAGATAGTCGAGGTCCGATAGCGGAGTGCTCGAGACCCAGTCGCGACAACGCTCTCTGTTGGTGGCGTGTGCCGGCGCCGCCGTGGCCGGCGCGCTCGCCATGGCGTGCGGCAGCGACAAGGTGGTGGCCCCCCCCTTCGGCCCACCCACCAAGCTGGCGTTCCTGCAGCAGGCGAGCGGCGCCTCTGGTGGCAGCCCGTTCGCCACGCAGCCGACGGTTGCGGTCCTCGACGCGAACGGGAACCGCGTGCTGACGGTGACGGTCACGGTGCACGTCGCCATCGGGACCAATCCGGCGACCGGCACGCTGTCAGGCACGGTGGACGCGGCGGCGCGCAACGGCGTCGCGTCCTTCAGCGGACTCGCGATCGACAAGGCCGCCTCCGGGTACACGCTCATCGCGACGGCGCCCGGCCTCACCAGCGCGACCTCCGAGCCCTTCGAGGTCGTCGTGGGGCCTCCGGCTCGCATCGGCATCGTGACGCAACCCGCCGGGGCCTCGGGCGGAGCGGCGTTCACGACGCAACCCGTATTCGAAATCGTGGACCGGGGTGGCAACCGCGTCGTCGCCGCGACGGCCCAGGTCACGGTCGCGATAGGCGCGAACCCCGCCTCCGGTACCCTGTCGGGCACCACGACGGTCACGCCGCAGAACGGTCTGGCCACCTTCGCAGGCCTGAAAATCGACAAGGCCGGAACGGGGTATGGGCTCACGGCCTCGGCCACCGGTCTGACGAGCGTGACGACAGCGGCGTTCGACGTCGTGGTCGGGCCGGCGGCCCAACTCAACTTCGCGGTGCACCCGGTCGGCGGCCCGGGCGGGCTGCCACTCCCGACGCAGCCCAATGTCGAAGTCACGGACCTCGGCGGGAACCGGGTGACGGCCTCGACGGCGAGCGTCACGGTTTCCTTCGGCACGAACCGCGGGAACGGAACGCTCTCCGGAACGCTCACGCTGGCGGCGGTGAGCGGCCTCGCGAGCTTCACCGATCTCTCGGTGGACAAGGCGGCCTCCGGCTACACGCTCGTCGCGAAAACCACCGGACTCGACAGCGCGGTGTCGGCGGCGTTCGCGATCACCGTCGGCGTGCCGGCAAAGGTGCTCTT
The DNA here is from genome assembly GCA_016179225.1 of Gemmatimonadota bacterium. Classification (GTDB taxonomy): domain Bacteria; phylum Gemmatimonadota; class Gemmatimonadetes; order Gemmatimonadales; family JACORV01; genus JACORV01. Next base: position 21,831 of record JACORV010000125.1, read on the forward strand.
CGCCACCCAGCCGGTGGGTGGGCCCGGCGGCGGCGCGTTCGCAACGCAGCCGACGGTCGAGATCGCGGACGCGGGCGGCAACCGCGTGACCACCTCCACGGCGGCCGTCACCGTGGCCCTCGGCGCCAATGCCGCGGGCGGCACGCTCACGGGCACCCTCACGGTGAACGCAGTCGCCGGCCTGGCGAGCTTCACCAACCTTTCCCTCGACAAGGCGGGGAGCGGGTATACGCTCGTCGCCAGCTCCGGCACCCTCGCGAGCGCCACGTCGGCGGAGTTCGCCATCATCGTGGGCGCTGCATTCCGGCTCGCCTTCGTCACCCAGCCCGGCGGGGCAACGGGCGGGACAGCGTTTGCGACACAGCCGACGGTCGAGGTGCAGGACGCCGGCGGGAACCGCGTGACCACCGACACGTCGAGCGTGTCCGTCAACCTCGGCAGCAACCCGAGCGGCGGGGCGCTGCTGGGCACCCGGACCGTGGCCGCGGTCGCGGGGCTCGCATCCTATACCAACCTCGCGATCGACCGAACCGGCTCCGGGTACACGCTCGTCGCCAGCTCGCCCGGCCTCCAGCCAGCGACCTCCGATTCGATCGCCGTGAGCCTGGGGGTGCCGTCGCAGCTCCGGTTCGTCACGCAGCCCGGCGGTGCCGCGGGCGGCACACCGTTCACGACTCAGCCCACGGTCGAGCTGCTCGACGCCGGCGGCAACCGGGTCACGGTATCCACCGCGAGCGTGAGCATCGCGCTCGGGAGCAACCCGAACAGCGGCACGCTCTCCGGGACGGTCACGGTGAGCGCAGTGGCGGGGTTGGCCTCCTTCACCGACCTCGCGATCGACCGGTCGGGTGGCGGTTACACGCTGGTCGCGTCCTCGACAGGGGTGACGGACGGGGTCTCGGCGACGTTCGGCGTTGCTGTCGGCGCGCCGACCCGGCTCAACTTCAGCCAGCAGCCAAGCAACGGCACGGGCGGCACCGCGCTGCCGACGCAGCCGAGGGTCGAAGTGCTCGACGCGGGCGGCAACCGGGTGACGACGTCCACGGCCAGCGTTACACTCGCCTTTGGCGCCAACGTGGCGGGTGGCACGTTGAGCGGCACTCTGACCGTCAGCGCCACTTTGGGCATCGCGAACTTCGCCGGTCTCTCCATCGACCGCGCCGGCACCGGCTACGCGTTGGCGGCCACGTCGGCCGGCCTCACGGGTGCGACCTCGGCCTCCTTCGACATCACCGTCGGCGCGCCCGCCAAGCTCGCGTTCATCACGCAGCCAACCGGCGCGGTGGGCGGGATTCCCTTCACCACGCAGCCGGTGGTCGAAATCGAGGATGCCGGTGGCAACAGGGTCACGACCTCGACGGCCACGGTCAACATCTCGATCGCCGACAACCCCGCCGGCGGCGTGCTCTCAGGCACGCGGGCGGTGGCTGCGGTCGCGGGCGTTGTGACATACACGAACCTTTCCATCGACAAGGCGGGCAGCGGCTACACCCTCGTGGCCTCGGGGGGCACGCTGACGAGCGCGACCTCCTCGGCGTTCGGCGTCGCGGTCGGCGCGGCCATCACCCTGCGCTTCGCTACCCAGCCGGGCGGGGCGACGGGCGGTACCGCTTTCGCGACCCAGCCCGCGGTCGAGGTGATCGACGCCGGCGGCAACCGCGTGACGTCGTCCACGGCTAGCATAACCCTCGCGCTCTTCGACAACCCGGGGGCCGGGACGCTGTCGGGTACGATCACGGTGAGCGCGACCGCCGGCCTCGCGACGTTCTCGAACCTCGCCATCGACCGCACGGCGACGGGCTATACGCTCATCGCGACCGCGAGCGGCCTCCTCAGCGTCACGTCCGCGCTCTTCGACGTGGCGGTGGGTGCCGCTGCGCGGTTGGCGTTCGCCGCCGAGCCGGGCGGGGCGACCGGCGGCTCCGCCTTCAGCGGGCAGCCGGTGGTGCAGATCCTCGACGCCGGCGGCAACCTCGCGTCCACGTCCACCGCGAGCGTGACGGTTGCCATCGGGACGAACCCGTCGGGCGGCACGCTGGCGGGAACGGTGGCGGTAAGCGCCCTGGGCGGTATCGCGACGTTTACCGATCTCGCGATCGATCGGGCGGGTGCGGGCTACACGCTGGTCGCCACGTCGACCGGCCTCACGAACGGTACCTCCGCCGCCTTCAGTGTCGCGGTCGGTAGCGCCGCCGCCCTACGCTTCACGACCGAGCCCAGCGGCGCGGTGGGCGGCGCGGCATTCGCGACCCAGCCGGCGGTCGAGGTGGTGGACGCGGGCGGCAACCGGGTAACGGCCTCGACGGCCAGCGTCACGATCGTCCTCGGCGCCAATCCCATAGGCGGGACGCTCTCCGGAACAACGACGCGCAGCGCGGCCCTTGGTGTCGCCTCGTTCGCGGGCCTCGCGATCGACCTGGCAGGAAGCGGCTACACGCTGGTCGCTTCGTCCAGCGGGCTCACCAACGGCACGTCGGCGGCCCTCACCGTGGCCGTCGGCGCGGCGACCGCGGTGCGCTTCGTGACCCAGCCCGGCGGGGCCACCGGTGGATCGGCGTTCGGGTCGCAGCCGGCGGTAGAGGTCGTCGACGCTGGGGGCAACCGGGTGACGACGTCGTCGGCCACCGTTATGCTCGCCGTCGGACCGGGCTCTCCCGTCGGAGTCCTCTCGGGCGCGGTGACGCTGTCTGCGAGCGCCGGGCTCGCGACCTTCAGCGGGCTTTCCATCGACCTGGCCGGGTCCGCCTACACGCTCGTTGCCAGCTCAGGCGCGCTCGCGAGCGCCACGTCAG
>JACORV010000129.1 GCA_016179225.1 Gemmatimonadota bacterium
GGATACAGCTGCCTGACATCGTCGCTAGGAGACGATTCAAGGCTCAGGGGTTATTGGCTGGCGGTTGGGGAATGGGACAGTCCAAAAAAGCAGGCGGCCAACATCTGTCGGCCGCCTGCGCTAGTCGGGACGGCGGGATTTGAACCCGCGACCCCCTGAACCCCATTCAGGTGCGCTACCGGACTGCGCTACGTCCCGAGACTGCACCAACCTACTTCATCCTTTCGACCCCCTGAACCGAGCAAGCCCGCGAGCGAGCGCAGCGAGCGAGTCGGCGGCGAGGTCGCGAGCGAGCGCAGCGAGCGAGCAACCCCATTCAGGTGCGCTACCGGACTGCGCTACGTCCCGTCAACCGGGCCGGAAATGTACCACCGACGTCCGAGGCTCGCACCTGGCGACCGCCGACTGCCAACCGCTGTGCGTCTGCGCGTCTGCCCCCTACTGTCCGCGCCAGCGGCCGCGTCCTGCCTCCTCTGCGGCCCGGCGCGTATAATCCTCTGGCCCGAACCCGGAGCCGCCCGTGCTCGACCTCCATAACGCCAACGCCCTCCTCACCGGCGCCTCCCGCGGGATCGGCACCCACATCGCCCGCGCCCTCGCCCGGGCCGGCGCCAACGTCGCCCTCGTGGCGCGCACCGCCCCTGCGCTCGAGGCCGTCGCCGCCTCCCTCGCGCCGCTGGGCGTGCGCGCGCTCGCCCTCCCCGCCGACCTCGACTCGCCCGCCGAGCTCGAGCGCCTCGTCGCGCGCGCCACCGCCGAGCTGGGCCCGCTCGACGTCCTGGTCAACAACGCCGGCATCGAGAACGAGGGCGCGTTCCTCTCCCTCGACGCCGCCACGATCGAGCGCACCGTCCGCACCAACGTCGTCGCGCCGATGCTCCTCACCCGACTGGTCCTCCCCGGGATGCGCGAGCGCGGGCGCGGCCACGTCGTCAACATCGCCTCCCTCGCCGGCAAGAAGGCCCCGCCCTACGACGCGGTCTACGGCGGGACCAAGGCGGCCGTCATCGAGTGGACCCGCGCGCTGCGCGTCGAGCTCGCCGGCAGCGGCGTGAGCCTCTCGGCCGTGTGCCCCGGCTACGTGACCGGCGAAGGGATGTTCGCGCGCTTCGGCCTGCGGCCGCCCGCGCTGGTGGGCTCGTGCACGCCAGAGCAAGTGGCGGCCGCCGTGGTCCGCGCGATCCGGCGCGATGTTCCGGAGATCATCGTGAACTCGCTCCCCATGCGGCTGACGCTCGCGCTCGCCGTGCTCTTCCCGCGCGCCTCCGACTGGACGCTGGGCGCCCTCGGTGTCACCCGGCTTCAACGCACCAAGGCGGAGATGGCCGCCGCTCAGCGCTCGGCCGCGCCCTAGCGAAGCAGCTGCACCTACTGCACCCTGTCACCTACCAGCGCCAGTGCCCCGGCACCCAGTACCACCCCTGCCTCCCGTGATGACGCCAGCGCCCCGGTACCCAGGCGGCCCTCGGATGCGGCTTCCGCACCCAATACCCCGGCACCCACGTGTACTCCGTGTCGTACCACGTCCAGTATCCCGCGATCCACACGTACGCCCGACCCGGCGAGACGCCGATCACCTCGACCCGCGTACGCGGCGGACCCACGCGGACGTACACTACCTCGGCGTTGGGCGGCGGCAGCGGCGCGCACGCCGCGAAACCGGCCACGACGCCTGCCAAGAGCAGCGGCACGATCGAGAACCCGATCGCTCTGCGTTCCATATCGGTACCTCCCATGGCCCTCCCATACAGACGAACGAGCCGCCGGAAGGTCACGCGCCCTACCGCACGATCAGCGCCACCTCCCTTCCACACGTGGCGCACTTGAGCTTGATCTGCTCCACCTCCCAGTCGCCGGCGGGCAGGATCCCGTCGAAGAAGAGCGAGACGGCCATGCGGCGGCCGCCCAGCTCACCCTCGACGGGGTCATCCACGTCCCACGCGGCCCGGACGGTCATCGCCGGATAGTGCGGGCCGCAAGTCGCGGCGGTCGGGCATGCGCTCACGGCGGTGCAGTATTGCAACCGGCGTGCCACTTCGGAAACGCGTGGCCCGTGGCGCCATGGCGCAACCGGCGGCTGCGGATTGCGAGCCGCCCCGCACAATGCAACGCGGCGTGCTAAGATTGACGCCGTGACAATCCGGGAGACGCTCGAGGCGATCGAGGCGAGCCAGCCGCGGCTCAACGCCTTCATCACGGTGATGGAAGAGCAGGCACATGGACCCGGTCCGCTCGCCGGAGTGCCGGTCGCGATCAAGGACCTCGTCGCGACGCGCGGCGTGCGCACGACCGCGGGCTCGCGCATCCTGCGCGACTGGGTGCCGAAGCGCGACGCGCCGATCGTGCGCGCGCTGAAGCGCGCGGGGGCGGTCGTCATCGGCAAGACGAACACGCACGAGTTCGCCTTCGGCACCACCAACGACAACCCGCATTACGGCGCCACGAAGAATCCGTGGAACCCCGACCTCACCACCGGCGGCTCGAGCGGCGGCTCGGCGGCCGCCGTCGCGGCCGGGTTGGTGCCGATGGCGTTGGGGACGGACACGGCGGGCTCCATCCGCATTCCCGCCGCGCTCTGCGGGTGTGTCGGGTTGAAGCCCACCTACGGCCTGCTCCCCACGCGAGGCATCGTGCCGCTCGCGACCACGCTAGACACGGCGGGCCCGCTGGCCCGCACGGTTGGTGACGCGCGCCGCGCGCTGGAAGCGCTGACCGGGGCGAGCTACACGGAGGAGCTTCCGAGGCCGCTCAGGATCGGCGTACCGGCCCACTACGTCTTCGACCGTGTGGACCCTGAAATCGAGGCGGGTGTCCGCGATGCGCTCGCCTCCCTCGGCGCGAGCGTGCGCGAGATCGAGATCCCTGAGCTGGAGGGGTGCGGGCAGACGGGGCTCGCGATCGTGCGGCCCGAGGCGCGCGCCTTCCACCGGCGCTGGTTCCCGGCGCGCGCCGAGGAGTACGGCGCGGACGTGGCGACGTCGCTGGAGCTGGCGTCCGAGATCAGCGCGCAGGAGTACGTCGAGGCGCGAGCGAGGCGGCGCGTCATCGGCCGGGCGATGCGGAGGGCGCTACGAGAGGTCGATCTGCTGGCGGGGCCGACGGTGCCGATCATCGCGTTCGAGAATCGCGTGGCATTCGAGCCCATCTTACCGGGCGGAGAACTGCCGCGGCATGCGCTGACGCGGCTGACCTATCCGTTCAGCTTGAGTCGCCTCCCCGCGATCAGCGTCCCGTGCGGGCTCTCCCGCACGGGACTGCCAATCGGGTTACAGCTCGGCGCGGGGCCGGGTCGCGATGGGCTGCTGCTCGCCGCGGCCCGCGTGGTCGAAACGGTCGCTAGCTTCCGGCCCTGGACGGCATCATGACGTGCACGTACGGGGTGTTCTTCCACATCACCCAGGGCCCGCCGTTGGACGGGTGATCCGGGATCCCGCTCAGCATGTTCAGCATGCTCCGCGGCACGATCATCATGAGGTGCGGGCCCTCGGTCCCCCACTCCTGCCCCGAATCCGGCCGCATCTTGAACGGATCGGTCATGCTCGCGGCCTGGCCGCCCTTCAGCATGTAGGAGATACCGACCCCTGTGATGTTCGGGGTCGAGTGCGACATGTACCCCTGCGCCCAGTTCATCCACTGCGCGTCCAAGCACATCGGGTCATCCATGGGCGTGTTGGGCTCGTCGGGGAAGCAGGTCCAGCCGTTGGTGCCGGCCCGGAGCTGCGTGGGCTGCGCACCCTCGCTCGCCGGCCAGTCCATGATGGTCGCGCCCTGGCCGATTTCGGCGGGGGCCGCACTCATGGCGTCGGCGATCTTCCATTCGGGCGTGCCGGGCGCCGGTCCGGCCGGTTGGGCCATGGCCTCCTCAGCCGGCTCCTCCTTCTTACACCCCGCGAACACGACCATCAGCGCGAGGCTCGGCAGCACCAGCCGCCAATACTTCATCATTCGTTCCTCCTCAGGTGAAATGGTTGATGGGTACATGGCGCGAGGCTCGCGCGCACGCGCGGCGTCGCCTCGCTTGAGGCCACTTGTTGGGAGCTACGACAGAGCACGGCATGGTGGATTCTTCAGGACGTGAAAGAGGGTGCATCGAAGGCGGAATTTGCGCAACTCGGGTCTCAGCCGCGCGCTCCCCCGGGTGACCGACGGCGCGAGCGGCCCCGGGGAGCGCTGCCCACCGGTGGCGTGGCGACGGCCAGGGGACGCCTTTTTCCGGGGGGTTGACAGATAGTACGATCGTATTAGAAATTCGTACGATCGTATGAACAGGCCCCTGGCTCGCTATCGGCACCTCGGTGAGGAGGTGGACTTCCCGCGGCATTGGCTTCCGAGGTGTTTCGGCGCGCGGCTGACCGGCTCCTCGCCCGAGCGCCCGTGAAGACCACCGAGCACTGCTCCGACCGCCTCCTCGCCGTCGGCCGCGAGCTGTTCGCCAAATACGGCTACGACGGCACGTCGGTCCGCACCATCACGTCGAAGGCGAAGGCGAACCTCGGCGCCATCACCTACCACTTCGGCTCGAAGCACGTGCTCTACAGTGCTGTCCTGTCCATGCTCATCAAGCCGCTCGGCCAGCGCATCAACTTCGCGCTGCTCCTCGAGCGGCCGCCGCTGGAGAAGATCGAGTCGGTGGTGCGAGCCTTCTTCGACCACATCCGCGCCAACCCGGACATGCCGGCCATCGTGGTGCGGGAGATGGCGAGCGGCCGTCCCGTGCCGGGGGTGGTCGCCTCGACGATGGGCCAGGCGCTTCAGCAGTTGTCCGCCGCCATCGCCGCGGGCCAGACCGACGGCACCATTCGCCCCGGCGACCCGCTGCTGCTCGCACTCTCGTGCGTCGCCCAACCCATCTACCTCAACCTCGCGCGCCGCGCGATCGCCACGGCGGCCGGCCTCGACCAGGACGACCCCGGCGTCTTCCACCGGGTGGTGGAGCACGCGGTCCAAACCGTGCGCGCCTCGCTCCGATCATGATCCCACTCTTCCTGTTGGTTCTCGCGGCCCAGGACACCAGCCGTCTCACGCTTCCGGTCGCGGTCCGCCGCGCGCTCTCCCAGTACCCGACCGTGGCCGCCGCACGCGCCGGGCGCGACCGCGCCCTGGCCGACCTGGGCGAGGCGTCGGCAAGCCGCTTGCCGCGCCTCGTGCTGGACGCATCTCTCACGCAGTTCCAGGAGCCGATGGTGGTCTTCCCGCTCCACGGCTTCGACCCGCGGAACCCACCGCTCTTCGACCGGACGCTGATTCAGTCGGGCGTGAGCCTCAGCTGGACCTTCTACGACTTCGGGAGCCGCGCCTCGCGGGTGCGCGCCGCCCGCGCGCTGGGTAGCGCCGCGGACGCGGCCCTGGGCTCCGCCGAGATTGACCTCGCGGCGCGCGCGGCGAACGCGTACCTGCGGGTCCTCACCGCACGCGGGGTCCTCACGGCGCAGGACCAGCGGCTGGCCGCGCTCACCGCGGAGTCCGAGCGCGCCCGGCGCCTCCTCGAGGAAGGCAAGGCCGCACGGGTCGAGATCCTGCGGGTGGATGCCGAGGTGGCGCGGGCTCTGGCCGACCGCATCGCCACCGGCGCTGAGCTCGACGTGGCGGAGCACGACCTCGCCCAGCTCACCCAGCTGCCGTGGGCTCGGATCCACGCCGACTCGCTCGCGCCGCTCAACCTCGCGGACACTACGCCGGTCGCCGAGCGCGCCGTCCTCATCTCCCTCGCCCGCGAGGCGAGCCCCGAGCTCGTCGAGGTCCGCCGCCGCGCCGAGGCCGCGCAGGCGGGGCTCAGTGCTGCGCGCGCCACCCGCTTCCCCGAGCTGCGGCTCTCGTCCGGCTACGTCGACCGCGGCCGCGCCACAGGCGACTTCAAGGCCGAGTGGCAGGCGGGCGTAGGGCTCTGGTACGCGCTCTACACGGGCGGGAGCCGCGCCAGCCTGATCCGCCGCGCCGACGCCGACGAGCGCGTCGCCGGCGAGCGGCTCCGCCTCGCCGAGCTGGTCGTCGAGCAGGGCGTGGACCGCGGGCTGGCCGCGGTGCGCGAGGCCCACGCACGCGTCGCGGCGCTCCGCGTCGCGGCGGAGCAGTTCGCGGAAGTCGCCCGCATCGAGCGGCTTTCGCTCGACGTGGGCTCGGGCACCCAGACCGACTACCTCGACGCCGAGGCGAACCTGCTGCGCGCGCGCGCCAGCCTGATCGAGGCGCGGCACGCGGAGATCTCGGCCCGCATCGAGCTGGCCCGCATCATCGGCGAGCTGTCGCTCGACTGGCTCTCGACCAAGGTGACGCATGGATCACACGCGCATCCTCATTCCGGCGGTGGCGATCGCCGTCATTGCCGTCGCGCTCAAGTTCACGGTCTTCAGCGCCGACGACGCCGGCCGCCCGCTCGAGGCCTCGGGCACGGTCGAGGCCACCGAAGCGGAACTGGGCTTTCAACTCCCGGGCCGCATCGAAGCGATCCTGGTCCGTGAGGGCGATCGGGTCGCGGCTGGCCAGGAGCTGGCGCGCCTCGACCACGCGGAGCTGGACGCGCGTAAGGCGCAGGTTGAGGCGCAGCTAGCCGCGGCCCGCGCGGTCCTCGCGGAGATGGAGACCGGCTCGCGGAGCGAAGAAGTCGCACAGGCGCGCGAGGCGCTGCGCGCCGCCAACGAGCGCCACGCCGACGCACGGCGCGACCTGGAGCGCACCCAGCGCCTCTTCGAGGGCGGCGCCCTGAGCCAGGAGGCGTTCGACAAGGCGCGCCTCGCGCTCGAAGTCGCCCAGAGCCTGCGCGACCAGGCGCAGCAACAGGTCCAGCTGGTCGAGACCGGCCCCCGGCGCGAGCGCATCGACGCCCAGCGCGCCGCGGTGGCACAGGCGCAGGCGGCGGTGCGGCAGATCGACGCGTCCCTCACCAACGCGGTGATCCGCGCCCCGTTCGACGGCGTCGTCACCGTGAGGGACCGCGAACCCGGCGAGACGGTCGGCGCGGGCGCGCCCGTCCTCCCCGTCATGAACCTCGACGACCGCTGGGTCCGGATTTACATCCCCGAAGACCGCATCGGCGCGGTGCGCAACGGCGCGGTGGCGACGATCACGGCGGATACGTACCCGGGCAGGA
>JACORV010000140.1 GCA_016179225.1 Gemmatimonadota bacterium
GGCCGCCTCCCCCACGACGCGCTCCTGCTGCTCGAGCACCCCCCCGTCGTCACCCTCGGCCGCGGAACCAGGCAGTCGAGCCTCCCCATCGACCCGGACGCGCTCCGTCGTCGCGGCATCGACGTCTTCGAGATCGAGCGCGGCGGCGACGTGACGTACCACGGCCCGGGCCAACTCGTCGGCTACCCCATCTTCGACCTCACGAAGCACCGACAGGACCTGCACTGGTTCCTGCGCCAACTCGAGGAGGCGCTGATCGTAGCGCTCCGCGCCCTTGGCATCCTCGGCGAGCGGCACGCGGGCCACACGGGAGTCTGGACCTCCGGTCGGAAGATTGCGAGCATCGGCATCCACGTGCGCCAGTGGGTGACCTGGCACGGCTTCGCCCTCAACGTGACCACCGACCTCTCGGCCTTCGACCTGATCGTGCCGTGCGGGATCCCGAATGTCGTCATGACCAGTGTTCAGAAGGAGCAGGGGGACAGGCTGGCAGGCGGCAAAGGACCGGCAGACGCGCAGACGCGCAGTGGTGAACAGTTGGCAGTGGCGGTAAGACACGCCGTCGTGGCCGCATTCGTGCGCACGTTCGCCTTCGAGCGCACGGAGCCTGTCAGCCCTTACTGACACCGGCCGACCGACGACCACTCTGCGTCTGCGCGTCTGCGCGTCTTTGACCCCTCGGAGACCGTTCACTGAAGTACTGCGTCTTGCGAAAGGAACGCCGCGGATGGGGCCCAGTGGTTGAGGCCGGGACCCCACCCGCGCTTACTGAGGGATGGCCAAGACGCTGCGGCTGCGAAGCGCAGGCTTGGCCGGAGGATTGCACCTATATAGACGCCTGAACGCGTGAAAAAGTTGCAACCTGGTATTATGGCGTCCGCACCACCAGAACCCCCAGTACCGCCGTGAGCCAGATCACGCTCCACAGCGGCGGTGCCCAGGCCCCGACCACCATCACCGCGCCCAGTGCGATGGCCGCGGGGTACCCCGCGACGACGCGAACCAGTCGGCGGCGGAATTCCAGCGCGTCCGTGCGCATCCAGGCTCGCCCGACGGCGATGGCCCGGCTCGCCACGACCCGGCCCAGCAGCCAGAGGAGGAGCGCCCCCAGACCCACCGTGGCCCACCGTCCCGCCTGGGGGTTACCCAACCGGCGGTATAGCTCCGCGAACGGCCCCCCAGCATCCGCGAAGACCGCGACCGCAAGGGCCGTCGGCGTCCAGAGCAGGGCGAGCACAGCCCACTCGAGAGCCAGGGCCTTGAGCCATCCTCGCGTCCGAAAGAGGCCCAGCAGGAAGTGCGTGCCCAGCGCAAGCACGAGCAGCACGAGGGGACCGGTGAGCTGCACGAGGGTCAGCGCACCCGCGCCGAGTGTGGCGGCAGTGGGGCGTGGCACCGCGATCAGCGTGAAGCGGCTGGAGAGCGCGAGGCCGGACCACGGGATGCCGACGAGCGTCCCAACGGCGCCGCGGGCCGCCTGCTCCACGGCGACCGCGAGCCAGCCGGCCGCTAGCGCGGCGATGGTGAGCAGCACGAGGAGAACCGGAGGAGACGGAGGGGGACGCCGAGGCACGGCGCAATTTAACAAGAGTTGCAGAGTTGCAGAGTTGCAGCGGTTTCCAGGAGACAGGGGTCAGGCATCAGGTCGCCTGGTCCCTGACCTGCCACCTGGTTACCGATTCCTGCCAGCCGCTGCAACTCTGCAACTCTGCCACCCTACCGACGCCTGTCTCCTATCAACTCAAAGAACCGCCCGAACAGCACGATCCCCTTCCATAACTGATCGAGATTCAGCTTCTCGTTCGGCCCATGCAGTCCATCGTCCGGCAGTCCGATGCCGGTCAGGAGCACGGGCGCCTTGCGCTGCTGGAGCAGCGGCACGATCGGGATCGACCCGCCGCTCCGGATCGGCGAGATGCCGCGCTTCCAGACCTCGCGATAGGCCCGGTCCAGGACCTCGAACGGCCAGGCGTCGAGCGGCGTCTGGACCGGATCGCTCTGCGAGAGGATCGTGACGGTCACGTCGGCGTATTTTGGCGCGGCGCGCTGGACGGCGCGCCGGAGCTGTGCGGCGACCTCCTTCGCCCGCTGGTCGGGCACCAGGCGAAGCGAGATCTTCGCCGTCGCCTCGGCGGGGATCACGGTCTTCGCGCCCGCGCCCGTGAACCCGCCCACGATGCCGTGGACCTCGAGGGTGGGCCGCGCCCAGATGCGCTCCAGGAACGAGAACTTCGTCTCCCCGTTGAGCGCCTTCGCCCCCGCCTCCGCGCGGAACCCCTTCTCCTTGATGGGGAGCGCCTTCCACGCCTTGAGCTCCTTGGCGCTAGGCCGCTTCACCCGGCCGTAAATCCCGGGAACGCGGATCTTCCCATCCGGACCCTTCAGCCGCTCGAGTAGGTGCCAGAGCGTCTCGATGGCATTGGGCGCCGCGCCACCATAGAGGCCGCTGTGCAGGTCCGACTTGAGCGTGCGCACGTGGATCTCGGCGTGCACGATGCCGCGGAGCGCGGCGTCCACGCTCGGGTACCCCGGCGCGACCATGTGCACGTCGGTGACCAGCACCGCGTCGGCCCTCGTCCGGTCGGGCTCCGCAGTCAGGAACTTTGTCAGCCCCTTGGAGCCCACCTCCTCCTCGCCCTCGATGAGCAGGCGGACGTTGAGCGGCAGGCGGCCGTTCGCCCTGCTGAGCCCCTCCAGCGCCGAGACGACGCAGAACACCTGGCCTTTGTCGTCGGCGGTACCGCGCGCGTAGATCTTCCCGTTGCGCACTGTGGGCTGGAACGGCGGCGTGATCCACTCGTTCAGCGGATCGGGGGGCTGAACGTCGTAGTGACCGTAGCACAGCACGGTGGGCGCGCCCGGAACGGCCGGCCCTTCCGCCCAGAGGATCGGGTGGCGGTCGGTTTCGATGGTGTCGACGCGGAAGCCCAGTTTCCCAAGGCGCGCCGCGATCCACTCGGCCGCGCGGCGGCAGTCGGCGGCGTGCTCGGGCAGCGTACTGACGCTCGGGATGCTCAGCCAGTCGGACAGGTCGGCGAGCAGCCGGGAGCGCTCGCGCTCGACGAAAGCGGTGAGGTCGGTCATAGTGGAAGGAACCTATCTCATCGGTCCCGGCAGTCGCCAGTCGGCAGTCACTTTCGGCCTTGAAGCTGCTCCCTGTGAACCGCTGCAACTCTGCAACCCTGCAACTCTAGCCGAAGCCTTTTCTTCGGGTATCTTCTCAGCGTATGCGGCTCACCTCTTCGTTCGCCGTCTTCCGTTACGACCCCGGAGAAAAGGACCTTGCCAAGGCCCGCTGGTACGGGCGCGAGGGCAAGCTCGAGGCGGCGGAGCAGGAGTACCGCGGCGCGCTGGCGCGCAACCCGGACCTCATGTCCGGCTGGCTCGAGCTGTTCGAGCTGCTGCGCCGCGGCGGCCGTCACCTCGACGCGCTCACGATGGCGGCGGAGGCGGCGGAACACTTCGGGCCCGACGCTGCGATGCCGCTGGCCCTTCGCGGCGCGGCGCTCGCCGAGATGGGCCAGACGCGCGACGCGGTGCGGTCGCTTGAGCGGGCGCTGGAGTGCGACGGCAACCTGGCCCTGGCGTGGCACGAGCTCGCCTACGCCGCCTTCAAGGCGGGCGAGTACTCGCGCGCGCTGCTCGCCCTCGACCGGGCCTTCGCGCTCGAGCCCCACACCGACACGCTCATGCTGCGCGGCCGCATTCTGCGAGAGGCCGGCCAGTACGACGCGGCCGAAGTCGCCTTCGAGGGCGCGCAGCAATCGGCGGAGCACGACATCCCGCGCCGGGACGCCGAGCGCGAGATCGCCGGGACGCGGCGCACCGCGACCCTCGGCGGCAAGCGACCCCGCGACTTCACGCCGCGCGAGCGCGCCTTCGCCGAGCTGGGCTGCGTGTTGCTGGACGACGGCGCCGGCGACCTCCCGGGCGGCGGCGACGACGGGTCGCCGCTCCTGGCCCGCTGCCTCGCGACCCTCGGCCCGATGGTTCGAGAGCTGGCGTGGCGGCCCGCCGCCGTGGCGGGCGCGCAGCCCGAAGACGCCGGGCTCGCCGAGATCGTCTCGCGCGCCCTGGATGCCCACGCCGTCAGCGCCGCGGCGCTCGATCCGGCCGACCGGCCGCTCGTCGTCACGGCGTACAACGCCGGCCGCGACGAGTGGTCCAAACAGCTCGCGCGGCTCGCGCGGTGGAAGAGCGGCACCAGCTTCGCGCTCGTCCATGCGCCCGGGGTCGTCGAGGTGGCCGACGTGGTCGGCACGCTGCGCCGCCTCGGCGACGCGGCCGCCGTGTACGCCGCCACGGCGCGGGCGTTCGCGGTCACCGTCCCGCCGCCCTTCGACACCGCCGAAGCCGTTGTCCTCGCCCGGAACCCCTCCGCGCTCTGGCGGCGCAGGGTCGCCGACACGCCCTAGTCCGACGTCTACAACGAGGTGCGGGACTGCGCCGGGTCGCGGCGGGTCTCGCTGCGCAGCGCCGCCTACGCCATCGCTATCGCGCGCGACGCCGAGGCGGAGCCGCTGCGGGGGAGCTGGGCGCCGGCCGCGCCGTCGCGGCGAGCTTCGCCCACGGGTCGCCGTCACCTTCCACGCCTTGCCGGACGGCGGCGATGGCTGCTTTCACGTCGCCACCGCTGGCCGTGAGCAGCTGCTCGAAGCGATCGAGCCGGGTGCGATACAGCCGCTGCGCGATCACCACGGCGTTGTTGATCGGCCTTTCGGCGAGCGCGCGGCCGTCGATCGTCTCGAGGCTGCGCGCCACGGGCCCACCGAGCTCCGAGAGCGCCAGGCGGAAGATCCGCCGGCGCTCCGCGCGCAGCGCGGGCCCCGCGATGCCGGGCGCATAGATCTGCTCCAGCCGGTCGGCGAGCCCGGCGTAGAACCGCCCCAGGCGCAGCTCGTCCCGCCACCGCGCCGCCGCGCGCGCAGCGTTCGCGCTGTCGCCGCGGCCGCGGAAGAACGCCTCGGCCCCGCGGTACCCCACGAAGTTGGCGAACGACTCGTTGAAGTCGACGTGGCCCGGCAGGAAGACCGTGTTGTGCAGGATCTCGTGGATCACCGTCGCCGCGAGGTCGACCGAGTCGCCGCGCAGCGTGGTCGACAGCAGCGGATCGTTGAACCAGCCGAGCGTCGAGAACGCGCTGGAGGGCCGGATGTACGTGTCCATGCCCGTCTGCTCGAGCCGCCGCGCCTCCTTGAGGGCCAGGTCGAACCTGAAGAAGCCCTTGTAGGGCACGCGCCCGACCACCGGATAGCTCCACAGCTTCTCGGCCAGGCGGTCGTAGCGGCTCGCCGTGAGGACGAGAACGAGCGTATCGCGCCGCACCCGCGAGTACGTCGTGTACGTCTCTCCCGCGTCGAGGCCGAGGGACAGGGCGGCGAAGTCGCGAGCGGCGAGGACGAGCGAGAGTTTGTCGCGCGTCGCGACGTCGGTGCCGGGATCGGCCGCCACGTCAGCGATCGGCTTTCGGCCGAGGAGGATGCGGGCCTCCTCGACGCCCGCCCGCGCGACGTAACGCACCTCCGGGCTCACCACCCAGCCCCCCACCGCCACGACAAGGAGAGTGAAGAGCAGCGCGACCGCGAGTCGGAGAACCGTGCGGAAGCGAAAGCGGCGCCTCACCGCAGCACTCGCACGCCGATGCGGTGCGACGAGACGCCGGTGACGTCGTAGCCCTGGAACGCGTAGTCGATTCGCAGGCTGTGGAAGACGAGGCCCCCGCCATAGGTGACGCTCTCCCGGTCCGACGCGGCGCGACCCGCCGCGAACCCCGCCCGCCCCACCACGCCGACGCCGCGGGAGAACACACCGCCCTCGAGACCGATGGCCCAGTATGAGTCGCCGCCCGGCGGCGACACCCAGTCGGTGGTCGTCATGAGGCGCGACGTGCCCTGTGGATCAATGAAGTTCAGGGTGAAGCCGAGCCGCGTGGTGCGCGGGAGCGGCGCGGGCGCCGCGCTCGTGGTCTTGAGGTCGCCGCCGAGGTTCTGCACCACGAACCCCAAGGCCGCGATGTCGAAGAGGGCCGCGGCGATGCCGACATCCACGCCCACGCCGGATGCCGTCCAGTCGCCCGCGCCCCCGCCGCCGATGTGCTCCCGGAGGTACTTGACGCTGCCGCCGGCGGAGAGCAGTCCGCGACGGTACGCTATCGCCGCCACGGCGAGCGCGTGGTACGCGGAAATGAGCGCGCCCGTCGCCTGCCCGCGATCGCCGCCGAACGCAGGATCGGGCACGATCACGCTGTCACCGCCGAAGTCGGCGTACATCAGGCCCAGACCGACGTCGAACCGGCCGACGCGGAGGGCCGCGGCGGCGGTGGAAAGCGTCGAGCCAAAGAACGCGCGCTCCTGGCTGACCCCGAGCGCCACGCTATGGATCGGCGCCAGACCGGCCGGATTCACGAACACGCTCCCCTCGTCGCCGACCACCGCCGCGTAGGCGCCGCCCAGGGCGAGAGCGCGCGCCGTCGCCGGGACCTCGAGCAGGATCCCAGCGCTCGTACCATTGCCCTGCGCGATCAGCGGAGGGGGCGCGCCGGCGACCGCGACCGTGAGCGCGAGGGTGAGTGGGACGGATGCGCGGCGCATAACGCCCGGAATGTTGGGCCGCGCCGCCCCTCGCAGCAAGGTGGGCGCCCGCCGCGTCTCAACGAATGCGCAGGACCGCCAGCTGGGGGGCCGCGTTGGACGGCAGCGCGCCGCCACCGGAGCCGCGGAAAGTGAGGTCGAATCCCGCGCCGCCGGAGCTCTGCGTGATCAGCACGTATGCGCCGGAGCCCGAGTTCAGCGTGCCGCCCAAGCTGAAGGCCGTGCCGTTGGGGGCCGAGGGCACCAACGGGAACGGACGGTCGAAGTCCGCCGGGTACTGTTGGTTGAGCGACGCGTACGTGGCGCGGAACCGCCAGAAGCTGTAGGTCAGCGCCTGCGGCGCGGTGAAGCCCGCGAGGTCCGTCGCGTAGACGGCGAGCGCCCAGCGCCCGAGCAGCGTCGCGAACGGCGTCCCCGTCGCCGCGACGACGTTCGCCGCGCCCGTGCTGGAGGTCTGCACGAGCTGCCTCAGCACTCCGCTGCCGAAGCGGTCCGTTACGTACCGCAGAAAGAGCCACTCCCCCCCGCGCTCCTCCAGCGTCCCCGTGGACGACACCGTCACCATCGCGTGCGCGTTCGGGTCCTTGAGGTAGAGGAACGCGTTGAAGAGGTTGCCGATCAGGAAACGGCTGGCGGTGGTGTCGTTGTTTAGGCTGTCGTAGTGCAGCCCGCCCAGCTCCTCGGCCAGGTGTGACAAGGCCTCGTTCAGCCACAGAACCTCGGTGTCCCCATTCCGGATCAGCACGTGGTGGTTGAACGAGATCATGTGCTGGAACTCGTGGATGAACGTCGACGGGATGAGGCGCTTCACCGTGGTGACGCTGAACGCGCACCGGGTGGCGGGCGGCGACGGCTCCGGGACGAACCCGTAGAAGACCTCGCCGCTGTTGAACTGCGCGCGAATTGTCGGCTCGAGGTCGGCGCCGAGGAAGAAACCGGTAATGAAGGAGTTGTCGCACTCCGGCTTGGGCACGAGCCCGTTCACCTGCTTGGTGAGGAGCGCGATCACCACGCTGTTGCCGTCCACGTCCGACTCGGCGCCGAAGGCGCCGACGTCGACCGGGTAGAGGTCGTTATCGAACTGCTGGCCGAGCTGCGCGATGTCGCTCGCGGTTAAGCCGCCCGCAGGGGCGCTGTCGTCCACGAAGATCGCCACCCGCTCGCCAACGAAGCTCGCCGTCGCCGGGACGTTCGCGAAGGTGGCGCAGCCGTTGGCATCGAGGCTCGAGCACACCCTGAAGGTGCGCTTGGACCCCACCGTGGGCGGCGGCGTGCGCACCGGCGGTGCGGCGGAGGCCACGGAGCCGCGCGCCCGTGCCTGGCGCACCAGCTCGGCGTCCCAGCGCCGCAGCGCGGTGTGAAAGCGGGTGCGCGCGTCGGCGGGCTGGAAGGCGCGGTCGGCCAGGAGCGGCGCCTGGGCGCTGAACTCCGCGCCCCCCAGGCTGAAGTTCGCGCTCACCTCGGAGGTCCCGGTGGCGAACTGGCCGACCACGAGATACTGCGCCCCCTGCGGCCCCGCGGCCGGAAAACGGACGCGCCCCGCCACCTGCGAGCCGGAGAGCAACGCGTACTCGGTCGCGCCCAGCGACACCTCCGCGCTCACTTCCAGCGGCGGCGTCACGTCTCCACGCCCGCAGGCGGCCGCCGAGACGAGCGCAGAGCCCGCCAATACGCCACGCAAAC
>JACORV010000127.1 GCA_016179225.1 Gemmatimonadota bacterium
ACCCCAAGCTGTGGGCATCGTGAATCGGCGGTGCGCTGCCGGCGAGCGAGTTCGTCCGGCTGCTCGAAGCCGTGGGCTTCCTCGACGTTGAGCGGCACCCGACGCGGCAGTTCAGCTTCCGGAAAACGTCCACCCAGAAGGAAGCGGCGAAGTATGGCGTGACCAGCGCAACCTTCACCGCCCGCAAACCTGCCTGAGGCCGCCCTCGCTCCGCTGACCAAACGTCCCCCGAGGCCGATCCGTCTCGGCCTCGGGGCGAATTGGCGCCAGTTCTCGCTCCTGGTCCTCCTCAACGCCTTCGTCGGCGCGATGGTGGGCCAGGAGCGCGCGGTGCTGCCGCTCCTCGCCGAACGCGACTACGGCATCGCGTCGAAGAGCGCGATGCTTTCGTTCATCGCGACCTTCGGCCTGGTCAAGGCGCTCGCCAACCTCGCCGCGGGGCACTTCGCGGACCGGATCGGCCGGCGGCGGCTGCTCGTTCTCGGCTGGCTCGTCGGCCTTCCCGTCCCGCTTCTCCTCATCTTCGCGCCGAGCTGGGGATGGATCGTCTTCGCCAACGTGCTGCTGGGGATCAACCAGGGCCTCTGCTGGTCGCTCACCGTCATCATGAAGATCGACCTCGTGGGCCCCGAGCGGCGCGGGCTCGCGATGGGGCTGAACGAGTTCGCGGGCTACCTGGCGGTGTCCATCGCGGCCCTGCTCACCGGCTATCTCGCCTCGGCGGCGAACTGGCACACGGTGCCGTTCTATCCGGGTATCGCGTATGCCGTGCTGGGTACCCTGCTGTCGGTGCTGTTCGTGCGGGAGACCAGAGATCACGCCGTGCTCGAGGGCGAGGAGGTGCGGCTCCGGGGCTCGCCGTCGGGCGCCGTGCGTGCCGTCCGACCGACGGCGAGCCCCGGAGCCGCGCCGACGACGCCCTCGTTCAGCACGGTGTTCATGCTCACCAGCTGGAAGGACCGCACGCTATTCGCCGTGAGCCAGGCCGGCATGGTCAACAACCTGAACGACGGCGTGATGTGGGGACTCGTGCCGGTGCTCCTGGCGAGCGCCCAACTTCCGGTGCAGGAGATCGCGCTGGTGGCCGCGGTGTATCCGGGCATCTGGAGCGTGGCGCAGCTCGCGACCGGTCCGCTCAGCGACCGGTGGGGTCGCAAGCGGCTGATCGTGGGGGGCATGTGGGTCCAGGCGGCGGCGATCTTGCTGTTCGTCGCCGCGACCGGGTTCACGCCGTGGATGGCCGGCGCCACGCTGCTCGGCATCGGCACCGCGATGGTGTATCCCACGCTCATCGCCGCGGTCTCCGACGTGGCGCACCCCGACTGGCGCGCCTCGGCGGTCGGCGTCTATCGTCTATGGCGCGACGGCGGATACGTCGTCGGCGCGCTCGGCGCGGGCCTGCTCGCCGACGCCCTTGGCCTCCGCGCCGCGATCCTGGGCGTGGCGCTCCTGACGCTCGCGTCGGGTTTCGTGGCCGCCGGGGCGATGCGCGAGACGCTGCCCGCCCGGCGGGTGGCCGCCTGAGGCCGACGCGCGACGCGCTCGTTCACGCCGGGCCCGCGGCTAAAGCCGCTCCAGCTCCTCTGCGCGACGTTGACCTTGTCCATACCTCCCCCGAAAGCAGCGCGCCTGAAGAGTATCTCTCCAGGCGCTCCGCACACCCTGCTCACTTACCCCTTGATGCCGCTGCAACTCTGCAACCCTGCAACTCTCGAGCTATCCTTCGGCCCCAGCCTCCACCGGCTCCTCCGCCGCCTCCTCTTCCCCGCCCTCATCCTCCTTCACGACCCGCGCCACATCCTGCACGGCGTCGCCCTCGTCCAGGTTGATGATCTTCACGCCCTGCGTGTTCCGCCCGATCACCCTGATGTCGTTCACCGGCAGGCGAATGATGACCCCGTGCCGCGTGATTACCATCAGCTCGTCGTCCGGGATCACTTCCTTCAACGCCACCACGTCGCCCGTCTTGTCGGTGCGCCGGAGCGTGATGATCCCTTTCCCGCCGCGATACTGCACGCGGTAGTCGGCCAGCTCCGAGCGCTTGCCGAGGCCGTGCTCGGCCACCACCAGGAGCGTCGCCTCACGCCTCACCACCACCATGCCGATCACGGCGTCGCCCTGGTCCAGCTCGATCCCCTTGACGCCGGTCGTGGCCCGGCCCATCTCCCGCACGTCCTTCTCGTGGAACCGGATGGACATCCCGTGCCGCGTGGCGAGGACGATGTCGTTCGTGCCGTCGGTGATCTGGACGTCGATCAGCTCGTCGCCCTCTTCGGTGTTGATGGCGTTGATCCCCGTCGAGCGCACGTTCCCGTAGGCTGAAAGGACCGTCTTCTTCACCGTTCCGTTGCGCGTCGCGAACACCAGGCACCGGTCGTCGGCGAACGCACGCACGTTGACCAGCGCCGCGATGCGCTCCTCGGGCCTGATGGCGATGCAGTTGACGATCGGCTTCCCCTTGGCCGCGCGGCCCGCCTGCGGGATGTCGTACACCTTGAGCCAGTACACCTGGCCGTTCTGGGTGAAGAACATCACGTAGTCGTGCGTGGACGCGATGAAGAGGTGCTCGACCCAGTCGTCCTCCTTGGTCCCCATCCCGTTGAGGCCGCGCCCGCCGCGCCGCTGCCGCCGGTAGGTCGAGACGGCGATGCGCTTGATGTAGCCGGAGTGGGACACCGTGACGACCATGTCCTCCTCGGCGATCAGGTCCTCGACGGAGAACTCGCCCTCGTCGGCCACGATCTCGGTCCGCCGGTCGTCGCCGAAGTCCGCGGCGAGCTTCTCGATCTCCTGCTTGAGGATCCCCATCCGCTTCGGCTTCGAGGCGAGGATGGTCTTGAGCTCCTTGATCTGCGCGCGGACCTCCTTGAGCTCCGCCTCGAGCTTCTCGATCTCGAGCCCCGTCAGCTTGGCGAGCCGCATCTCGAGGATCGCCCTGCTCTGACGCTCTGTCAGCTTGAAGCGGGTGCGGAGCTTCTGGTCCGCCTCCTCGGTGTCCTTCGACCCGCGGATGATCTTGATGACCGCGTCGATGTTGTCGACGCAGATCTTGAGGCCCTCGAGGATGTGCTCGCGGGCCTCGGCCTGGTCGAGGTCGAACTGGGTGCGCCGGGTGATGACCTCGTGGCGGTGCTCGACGAAGTGCTGGATCAGCTCCCGCAGGTTCATCACCTTCGGCTGGCCGTCCACCAGCGCCAGCATGATCGCGCCGAAGGTGGTCTGCATCTGGGTGTGCTTGAACAGGTTGTTCAGCACCACCAGCGGCGTGGCGTCGCGCTTCAGCTCGATGACGACCCGCATCCCCTCGCGATCGGACTCGTCGCGCAGGTCGCTGATCCCCTCGATCTTCTTCTCGCGCGCCAACTCGGCGATCTGCTCGACGAGCCGCGCCTTGTTCACCATGTAGGGGATCTCGGTCACCACGATCTGCGACCGGCCGGTCGACTCCTTCTCCTCCACCTGCGCCCGCGCGCGCACGATGACGCGCCCGCGGCCCGTCTCGTACATGTCGGAGATGCCCTGCCGGCCGTAAATGATGCCGCCGGTCGGGAAGTCGGGGCCGGTGATGTGCCGGGCGAGGTCCTTCGCCGGCGCGTCCGGGTTGTCCACCAGGTGGGTGATGGCCTTGGCCACCTCGCGCAGGTTGTGCGGCGGGACGTTGGTCGCCATCCCGACCGCGATGCCCGCCGAGCCGTTGACGAGGAGGTTCGGCACCAGCGACGGCAGGACCGTCGGCTCCTCGAGCCGGTCGTCGAAGTTGGGGACGAAGTCGACAGTGTTCTTGTCGATGTCCGCCAGCATCGCGATCGCGATGCGGGTGAGCCGCGCCTCGGTGTACCGGTACGCCGCCGCCGAGTCGCCGTCCACCGAGCCGAAGTTCCCCTGGCCATCCACGAGCGGGTAGCGCAGGGAGAAGTCCTGCACCATGCGTACCAAGGAGTCGTACACCGCGGTGTCGCCGTGTGGGTGGTACTTGCCCAGTACGTCGCCGACCACGGTCGCGCTCTTCTTGAAGGGACGTCCGGGCACCAAGCCGAGCTCGTTCATCGCATAGAGAATGCGCCGGTGGACGGGCTTCAGGCCGTCGCGCACGTCGGGTAGCGCGCGCTGGACGATGACGCTCATCGAGTAGTCGATGAACGACTCGCGCATCTCGTCTTCTATGAGTCTGGGGAGGATCCGTTCGCGCTGATTTGGAGCCGTCACTGTTGCCTTCGGGTAGGGACTGGTAAATCTATCTGAGGAAGGAGGTTAAGTCAATCTACAGACGTGGCTGATGACGATTTGATGATTCGATGGTGATGCTATTATGTCATCATGATTGCGCAGCCCGATTTTGTGCAACGGCGGCGCGTAGTTGACATCTGATGCTTTGGGGGATAGCATCTGATGATGGCTCGTACGACGATCCGCATCGACGATCCCGTTCTCCGGGACCTCAAGCTGCTTCAGCGCCGTGAGCGGAAGCCGCTGGGCAGGCTGGTGTCCGAGCTCCTGGCGGAGGCGCTGGGCCGGCGCCACGCCGCCGCTCGGGTGTCGGAGCCGCCGTTCGTGTGGCACAGCCAGCCCATGGGGTTCAAGATCGATCTCGAGGACAAGGACGCCGTGTGGGCGCTGCTCGACCGTGAGGATCTTGCGGAGTGAGCTGCTCGCTCGACGTGAACATCCTCCTGTACGCCTCGTCGCAGGATTGCCCGGAGCACCGGGTCGCACGGCCCTTTCTGGAGAAGCTGCTCGCGAGTCCGGACTTGCTCTGCCTGTCGTGGGCCACACTGTCGGGCTATCTCAGGCTGGCGACGAACCCCGCGGCGACGGCGAATCCCCTGACGCCTGATCGGGCGGCCGAGAACGTCTCGGCGCTGCTCGACCGGCCACGGACACGGGTGCTGGTCGAGGAGCCCGGCTTCTGGGACTCGTTCCGCGGCTTGATGGGCCATCACCGGGCGCGCGGCAAGCTGGTGCCCGACGTGCATCTGGCGGCGCTGCTGCGGCAGCACGGGGTCAAGACGCTGTACACGCACGACCGGGACTTCAGGCGGTTCGAGTTCCTGGACGTGCGGGACCCATTCGAGGCGTAGCTACCTCCGGTTGGGGTTCGGCCGAGCGGTCCCGGCCACCACCTCCACCGCCGCCCCGACAAACCCCCGGCGGCCCGCCACTCCGGTGTAGACGGTCGTTCGGCCGGGGGCGACACCGGTCACGACGCCATCCGACCCCACCCGGGCCACGTTGAGGTCGCTCGAGATCCACACGAACTGTACCGATGGTACCGGGCTGCCCGAAGAATCGAGCGCCTGGGCCGCCAGCCGCACGGCGGACCCGACCCTGACCTGCACCTGCCGGGGCGACAATTCGACGGACGCGACGCGGGCCCGTTGCGCGGACACCGTGACGGACGCCTGGCCGCGCCGCGTGGTGCCCGACGCCTGCGCCGTGATGATGGCCACGCCGGGTGACACGCCCGTCGCCACGCCATTCTGATCGATCCGCACCACGTTGACGTTGCTGGTGGACCACGCCATGGCGGCTGACTCGCACGGGCTGCCCGACTGGTCGTAGGCGGTGGCCTGGAACGCCACCTGGGCGCCTGCGGCGATCTGCGCGTCCGGCGGGGCGATGGCAACTTCGGCGACGGCGCACCGTTGCTGGGCTCGGGCCGACGCCGCACCCACCGCCGCCGCGACGGCAAGCACCCAGAGCTTCCGCGCGCCGATCATTGCAGGGGTCGCACGAGGATCTGGGTCCAGGCCTCGACAGCCGCGGCGCCCTTCCGCGCCGGCGAGAACCCGACGTCCTGCGCGAACGCGGTCGCGATCTGCGTGAAGGCCGCGCAGCTGGACGGTCTCACCACCGTCGGCGTCCCGACCACGCCACCGCCGGCCGAGACGCGCACCAGGATCGTGGCGGCCGTGACGGAGCCGGTGCACATCGGCGGGACCGGCACCGACGGGGCCGCCCGCGGGAGCGGCCGCGAGTCGTAGCAGCGGCGACCGGCGTTCGCGACCGATCCCTGCGCATTGTCGCACCCAGCCGCCACCTCCACGGCGCCCGCCGCCATCCGACTCAGCGCGACCTCGACAGTGGCCCACGCCTCCACCGGCTGGCCAGCCTTGCGAGCGGGCACGTACCGAGCGCCGCTCACGACCGACATCGCGCCTTCCCGAATGGCCGGAAGGTCGGGCACGCGCTTGATCCGCACGTCGGCGAGCGTGCCCGCGCGAGAGACCAGCACGTAGAACGACGGGCGTTCGGGAGGCGCCACCCAACCAGCCGGAGCCTCAAAGTCCAAGCTGAGCGAATCGGCGGGCCGGGCCGGAATGTCGAAGCACAGGTTCTCGGGGTTGAACTCCGGCTGCCGGCAGAACATCGTGGCCACCGACGCGGCGAGCTGGTCCACGATCGGGAACAGGCTGTCCTGGTCTCCGGTCTGTTCTCGCTGGCCGAGACGGGTGAGCGATTGCGTGTCGTACACGTCCACGGCGAGCCGCACTTGACGCCCGACCACGAAGCTGTGGCCGACGGCGAGCTGGTTGGCACCCAGGCTGTACGCGAATGCCGCGTTGCTGTCGAGGAGCGCGTCCACGTCGCGCCGCTCCGCGGTCCACCGGCCCAGGAGCCGGTTCATGTCCACCGTGGCGACCTGGAACCCTTCGCCGATCTTGTTCGCCAGGAGCTGAGCGATGGACGGCCCGTCCATCGTGACACCGGGAGTGCCGGGCACCTTGAAGGGCAGCACCGCCAACATCGGCGCCGCGGACCTCGTGGTGTCCGCCGCCGGCCCCTCCGGCCCGACCGCGCGCTCGGCGCCGGGGCGCCGCGCCAGGAGCGCGAGGGCCAGGGCGACGACGACCACGGCGCCCGCCGCGGCCAGGACTACCGGCTTCTTCAGGTGCCGCACCGGCAGGATCCGCACGGGCATGGCCGCGCGCAGCGCCTCGGCGACCTGGGCCGCGGTGTGGAAGCGGTCCTTGGGATCCTTGGCGCAGCAACGCGTCACCACGGCGGCGAGCGCCGAGCTGACGTCGCGCCGCTTCGACCGGATCGGGGGC
>JACORV010000128.1 GCA_016179225.1 Gemmatimonadota bacterium
ACCCGCCGTCGCGCCCGAGCGTCGAGGCGTGCACGTTGACCGAGAGCCGCGGCGCGCCAGGCAGCTCGCGCGCGGCGGCCAGAATGCGCGCGATGCACTCGCGGTCCAGGGTGGTCTCCTCGTGCTTACGGCGGACGTACTCGAAGAGGACGTCGGCGCGCTCCATGTTCGTTCCGCGCGGCCCCCGCACCAGTCCTTCCAGCGCGTGCAGGCGCCACCCGGTGCGGAGGCGCTGGAAGATCGGCTGGAAGACCACGGAGAGCCCATCCGGACTCAGGATTCGGTCCAGCAGGGTGGCTTCGCTCATGCCGCGCTCCCGAGCAGGCCGAACGCGATACGCGCCAGCTCGGATAGGGGCAGCGGCTTTTCCAGGAAGGCGTGGGCGCCGCGGCGGAGCGTCTCACGCTCCAGCTCCCCGGAACCGTACGCGGTGAGGACGATGACCACCGCCCACGGGCAGCGCTCGCGCAGATAGCCGAGCAGCTCCAGGCCTTCGCGGCCGTGCACCCCGGTCAGCCGCATGTCCGCGATCACCAGGGAATAGCGGCAGGTGGAGACCAGCGCCTCCGCCTCCTCGCGCTCTCGCGCGCAGTCCACGCGGAAGCCGTAGGAGGCGAAGTACGAGCTCGTGGCGTCGAGGATGGTCTCCTCGTCGTCTACGACGAGGATCCTGCGTGTTTCAGTCGCGGCCACAGCGGTTCCGATCAAAGGGGTTCCTCCACGGATCGAGATACGCAAGAGCGGTGCCACATCCCGCCGCGG
This sequence comes from Gemmatimonadota bacterium, assembly GCA_016179225.1. Classification (GTDB taxonomy): domain Bacteria; phylum Gemmatimonadota; class Gemmatimonadetes; order Gemmatimonadales; family JACORV01; genus JACORV01. Next base: position 763 of record JACORV010000128.1, read on the forward strand.
CGCGGCGTGCGCGGACGCGGCGCGCAACCGGGTCCACGGCGGCGCAAGACCTCCGCGGTCAGGTCGCCGCTCCCGATTTGGGATCGTCAGTCTGGAAGCTGGACGCGGTGATGCCGTACTGCTTGAGCTTCTGATAGAGCGAGCTGCGCGGGATGCCGAGGCGCTTGGCGGCGGTCTCGACGCGCCCGCGCTCCTCGCGCAGCACCAGCTCGATGTGCCGGCGCTCCAGCTCCTCCAGCGTGAGGTTGGCCGTCTCGGCCAGCGGATCGGCGGTCACGCCGGCCTCGAAGCGCAGGTCACGCCGGCCCAGGGCACGGCCGTCCGAGAGGAGGAGCGCACGCTCGAGCACGTTCTTGAGCTCGCGCACGTTGCCCGGCCAGGAGTACTGCGCCAGGGCCCGCTCGGCGTCGGGGAGGAGCGTGACCTCGCCGCGCCCAAGATCGGCCGCGAGCCGTGTCAGGAGCTCGCGCGCCAGGACCGGGATGTCCTCCACCCGCTCGCGGAGCGGCGGCACCGCTAGCGGCAGCGTGTTGACCCGGAAGTAGAGGTCGCGGCGGAAGCGGTTCTCGCGCACGAAGCGCGCGAGGTCCTGGTGCGTGGCGGCGACGAGGCGCACGTCCACGCGCCGGTCGCGGACGTCGCCCACCCGCCGGAACCGCTGCTCCTCGAGCACCTTCAACAGCTTCGCCTGCACCTGGAGATCCATGTCGCCGATCTCGTCGAGGAAGAGGGTGCCGCGGTGCGCCACGTCGAAGAGGCCGGTCTTGGCGCTCACCGCACCGGTGAACGCGCCCTTCTCGTGGCCGAACAGCTCTGAATCCAGCAGGTCGCGCGAGATGCCCGCGCAGTTGAGGTCGACGAACGCCTCGGCGCCGCGCGGACTGTTGGCATGAAGCCAACGCGCCAGCACGCCCTTCCCCGCACCGGTCTCGCCCACGATGAGGATCGGGCTGTCGGAGGCCACGACCCTGCGGGCCTGCGCCGCGAGATCGCGCATCGCCGCGCTCGAGCCCGCGAAGGGATCGTGCGCTTCGCGGGCCTGTCGCGACTCGCGCGCCAGCTGCCGCTGCCGGTTGCGCTGGTTCTCGACCAGGCGCTCCAGCACCATCTGCAGCGCGGGCAGCTCGACCGGCTTGGTGAGAAACTGGTCGGCGCCTTCCTTGATCGCGCGCACCGCGAGGTCGATGGATCCGTGCGCGGTCAGCACCACGAGCGGCAACCCGTGGTGGATCTCCTGCACCTTCGGCAACAGCTCCAGCGCGTTGCCGTCCGGCAACAAGTAATCGAGGATCACGACGTCGGGCCGCTTGCCGCGCAGCACCTCGATAGCGGCCCCGCAGGTATCCGCCTCGTCCACCTCGAAGCCCTTCGACTCCAGGAAATCACGGATCCCGAAACGGATTCCCGCTTCGTCGTCGACAACGAGGACACGGACCGCGGTCACCAAGGGCTCCCGGTCATGGGTGGGCCAGCTCGGGCGTCAGGGGAAGGCGGACGCGGACCTCGGCCCCGCCCTCGGGGCGGTTGCCGGCGAGGACGGTGCCGCCGTGCTGCTCCGCGATACGCTGCACGAGCGACAGGCCGAGTCCCGTCCCGCCTCGGCGCCGCGTGAAGAACGGCTCGAAGATGCGCGGGATGTCTTCGGCGGCGAGGCCGGGGCCGCCGTCGAGCACCGCGCACTCGATCCACCGTCCCTCGCCGTTGTCCTCGACGCGCGCCTCGACCGTGACCGTGCCGCCGGGCGGCGAGTGCTGCACGGCGTTCTCGAACAGGTTCGCGAAGAGCTGCACCAGGCGCATCCGGTCCATCGCGACGGGAGGGAGGTCCGTGTCCAGCTTGCGGACGAACCTGACCTTCGCCTGCCGGGCCGGCAGCGCGCAAGCCTCGATCGCCTGCGTGAGCACGCTCTCGATCGAGTCGGGCGCCAGGTCCAGCGACGGTGGCTTGCCGTACTCGAGCAGCTCCTGCATGAGGCTGGTGAGCCGTTCGAGCTGGCCGCGCAGCACCCCGAGGTGCTTCTGGTACTCCTTGCGCACCCCGTAGCGCGCCTCGAAGGCGTCGAGGGTCGCGCTCATGCTGAAGAGCGGGTTGCGCACCTCGTGGGCGACGCCGGCGACCAGCGACCCCATGGCCGACATCGTCTCGCTGCGCCGGAGCGACTCCTGCAGCCGGACCAGCTGCGTGATGTCGTGGGCCACGATGATGATGTGCTCCTCGCCTCCCGCGCCGACCGTCATCGGGCTCGCCGAGACGTCCCAGACGCGCTCGGTCGCCTCGTCGCGCACCTGGACCGACGCCCCGGCGTGCCGCGCCCGCACCGTCGCGACCAGGTCGGCGGCACGCTGCCACGGCTGCGACGCCCCCACCGCGCCGACGTGGACCCCCAGGATCCGGTCGTAGTCTTTCCCGGCCAGCCGGCGCGCCGCGTCGTTGAGCCGCGTCACGACGCCGCCGGAATCGAGGATCAGGACCGGCGAGCTGATGGCGTCGAAGGTGTGCCTCCACTCCCGCGCCGCGCGCTCGACGTCCGCGCGCAGCTTTCGCTGCTCGGCCTCCACCCGCTTGCTCTGGGTGATGTCCTCGCAGACGATCAGCACCACCGTCTCGCCCCGGGCGTGCCGCACCGCTCGCGCCGACTGCTCGACCCAGAGCACGCTCCCATCCCGGCGGACCATCCGCGCCTCCCACTGCGAGACCGCGCCGGGATGCTTCAGGCAGTCCCGCAGCTTGCGCGACAGCATCGCCTGGTCGTCCTCGTGCACCACCCGGCGGGCCGATCCCCCCACCAGCTCGTCCACCCCGTAGCCCAGCTGCACGGCGCCGAAGCGGTTGAGCGAGAGGATCTCGGCGTCGGCCGTGAGCGTGAAGTGCATCGAGGGGTTGTCGTCGTACAACGCGCGGTAGCGCTCCTCGCTGGCGCGCAGCGCCTCCTGGGCGACCACCAGGTCCGTCATCTTCCGCGAGCTGCCGACGATTCCGATGATCCGGTCGTCCCGGTCCCGCACGGCCACCTTGGTGGAGTAGAACCACTGGACGTCGCCGCCCGGCGTCCGCGCCCGCTCCACCTTGCCGATCATCGGCTCGCCGGTCTGCACGATGTGCTGCTCGTCGGCGAGCGTGGCCCGTGCATGCTCGCCATCGAAGAAGTCGGAGTCCGACCGTCCGATCGCCTCCGCCGGGTCGCCGAGCCCCAGCAGGCGTGCCTGCGCCCGGTTCACGCGCGTGAACCGCGACTCGGTGTCCTTGAAGTAGATCATGTCGGGAATGTTGTCCATCAGGTTGTGCCAGAGGTCGCGCTCGAAAGCGCGCGCCTCCTCGATGAGCTTCTGCTCCGTGACGTCTCGCGCGACCACGTACACCACCCCGTTCTCCGGCGGCGTGCAGCTCCACGCGAGCCACCGGTACGAGTCGTCCTTGCACCGGAAGCGGTTCTCAAAGCCGCGGATCGCCTCCCCGTGGCCGACCGCCCTCAAGGAGCGGACCGTGGCTTCGCGGTCGTCGGGATGCACCAAGTCGAGGTATGGCCGGCTCACCAGCTCCTCGGCCGTAAAGCCGAGCGTGCGCTCGAACGCCGGATTCACGCGCGTGAGGTGGCCCTCGAGGTTGCCCGTGGCCAGCATGTCCAGCGAGAGAGTGAAGATCCGTTCCCGCGCCTCCTCGGCCTTCTTCCGCTCGGTGATGTCCGTCGTCACGATGAGCACCATGTCCGAGCCGCCGCCGGCCGCCTTGATCAGCCGCTTGCTCGTCTGGACCCACCGCCAGTTGTTGTCGACGTCGCGGATCAGCTCCTCCGGGACGAACACCTCCCTGCCCGTCTCGAGCACCTCGCGGTCCTGCGCCAGGAAGTACTCCACCAGCTTCGGGTCGTGCGGGAAGTCGTAATCGCTCTTCCCCAAGAGGTCTTCGACCGTCGTACCGTAGGCGCTCGCGGCCGCCTGGTTGCCCAACCGGAAACGCCCCTCCCGGTCCCGCGCGAGGATGAAGTTCGGGTTGAGGTCGATGATCTGCCGCAGGAAGGCACGCTGCTCGGCCAGCGCCTCCTCCGCGCGTTCGCGCTCCGTGACGTCGCGCTGCGTGCCCCAGATGCGCACCAGACGCCCGTCCTCGACGATGCCGATCCGGTTGTTGAGGAAGTACTTCTCCCGCCCCTCTGCGTCCACCTCGTGCGACACCGTGTCGGCCAGGCGGTAGCCGGAGCGAATGTACCGCCGCAGGTACTCACGGTTGACCCGATCGGCGGGGTCGAGGAACTCCGAGAGCGGCCGGCCGACCAGCTCGGACGCCGCCTGCATGCCGTACATCCGCGCCATCGCGTCGTTCGCCTCGGCGATGTGGCTGTGCGCCAGGAGGTAGTCGATCTGCTCCTCCTCGGGCAGCGAGATGTCCATGGGCCAGTCCAGCTCGTCCCGCCAAATGCCTTCGGAGCTTTGCTGGATGAAGGCGCGGTAGCGCTCGTCGCTCTCGCGCAGCGCGGCCTCCACACGCCGGCGCTCGGTGATGTCCCGCTGGGTGCCCCAGATCCGCACCAGGCGCCCGTCCTCGACGATGCCCAGCCGGCTGTTCAGGAAGTACTTCTCGCGGCCGCGCGCGTCCAACTCGTGCGACACCGCCTCGAGCTGGCGGTAGCCGGACCGCACGAACGCCCGGACCGAGGCCTCGTTTTCCGGGCTGGGGACGTGGACCTCCCAGATCCACGTGCCGACGAAATCCCCGGCCTTGTCCAGACCGTACATCTGCGCGAAGGCATCGTTCGACTCGGCGAGGCGGGTATGGCGGCCCAGGTAGGCGACCTGCTCGCCCTCGGGCAGCGTGGTGTCCATCGGCGGCTCGACCTCGCCGCGCCAGATCCCTTCGGAGCTGTTACGGATGAAGGCGCGATACCGCTCGTCGCTCTCGCGCAGCGCCGCCTCGGCGCGCAGCCGCTCGGTGATGTCGCGCGCGGTGATGACGACGCCGGCCACCAACGGGTCCTGCAGCAGGTTCTTGCCGACCGCCTCCAGCGACCGGTACGAGCCGTCCTTGCACCGGAACCGCAGCTGCGTCGTCGCGTCGAACCCCGGTACGGCGATCCCCTCCGCAAAGGTCCGCACGATGCGCTCGTGGTCGTCCGGGTGCATGAACTCGAAGACCGCCCTGCCCACGAGATCGTCGGGATCGTAGCCCAGCGTCTGCGCGACGGACGGACTGGCGTAGCGCACCGACCCGTCGGCCTCGAGGATCGTGATGATGTCGGACGACTTCTCGATGAGGAGCCGGAAGCGCTCCTCGCTGCGACGGTAGCGCTCCTCGCTGGCGGCTAGCTCCCGTTCCGCGCGCTGCTGCTCCTCGAGGAGTAGAAACAACATCGCCATCGCAATGCCGATCTGGAACGCGGTGTCGATGAACGACATCCGGAGGTCCAACGCGGCCTGGTACTGGATCGACAGGAAGCCCATGCCCGCCGAGCGCTCGAGCAGCGCGCTGAGCGCGATGGCCGCGAAGACGAGCTTGCTGACGCCCCAGAGGCTCCAGGCCAGCGCCGTCATGCCGGCTGCTCCCGACGCCCTCCGACGCCGCAGGAGCATCAGCTCCTGGCCGCAGAAGATCAGCGCGACCCCGGTGATCGCCTGCCGAGGAAAGACCCGCAGCAGGCCCGCGATGCGCATATCCTCGAAGCCGCGCGCCCAGGCGTAGTTCAGCACGGCCAGAACCGCGGCCGCGACCAAGAGGAGCGCCCAGCGCCGATATGGCCCTTCCTCCGGCTTGCGAATGCTCTGCGCGCCGAAGACCAGCAGCGGGATCAGGACGAAGCCCGCCGCCAACGAGACCAGCTCGATCGGTACCTGGGCGGCCGCCAGGGCGGGGAGGTGGGCGCTCAAGCCGACCAGCAGGCGGAAGGCCAGGGCAGACCACGCCCACGCCCACCAGAAGAAGAAGCGGTGGCGCCTGAGCCCGAAATGGAAAGCCCAGAACAGCGCCGCCAGGAAAACCGACAGCAGCGCCTGTCCGATCAGCAGCAGGTTGACGGCTTCGAGAGTGGAGACCATAGCGCCCCTCCCCGACCGGCCTGACCGGGGCCCGGGGCCCAGCATAAAGGCAAGGGGGGTGCCACGTCATCCTGCCGGCTCGACTGCGGCGTAACCTATTGTGGCGATTCAAGTTGCTAGTTCACGCCATAGCGATTGAGGCGGCGGCTTCTAGCGGTAGGACCCGAAGTCTGGATTCTGGAAAGTCCCGTTCCGAGAAGGTGCGTTCCTAAAGGATGTACCGGCGCAGATCCTCGTCCTGCACGATCGAGTCCAGGCGTTCCTTCACCCTCGCCCGGTCGAACACGATCCGCTTCTCCGCCACCTCCGGCAACTCGTAGAGCGTGTCCTCGAGCAGCGTCGTGAGCACCGTGTGGAGCCTGCGCGCGCCGATGTTCTCGAGCCGCTCGTTCAGCACCTGCGCGATGTGCGCGACCTCAGCGATCCCGTCCGCCGTGAACTCCAGCGCCGCCCCCTCGGTCGCGCAGAGCGCCGCGTACTGCTTGGTGAGCGCGTTCTCCGGCTCCGTCATGATACGGACGAAGTCCTCTTCCTTGAGCGGGTCCAACTCCACCCGGATCGGGAAGCGGCCCTGCAGCTCGGGGATGAGGTCGGAAGGCTTGCTGACGTGGAACGCACCGGCCGCGATGAACAAGACGTGATCGGTGCGCACCAGGCCGTAGCGAGTCTGCACCGTCGAGCCCTCGACGATCGGCAACAGGTCGCGCTGCACCCCCTCGCGCGAGACGTCGGGCCCCACCGTGCCCCTCTCGCCCGCGATCTTGTCGATCTCGTCGATGAAGATGACGCCGTGGTTCTCGACCCGATCCAGCGCCTCGTTCACCACGTCGTCCGCGTCCACCAGCTTGCGCAGCTCCTCGTCGATCAAGAGCCGCCTGGCTTCGTGCACGTGGACGGTGCGCCGCTTCTTCCGCTTGGGAAGGATCTCGCGGATCATGTCCATGAGGTTGATGTCGGGGCCCTGCATCCCATCCGGCGGCTGGAACATGTCCATCGGGGGGAAGTTCTCCTGCGTCACCTCCACCTCGACGTCCCGCTCCTCGAGCTTCCCCTCCTTGAGCAGGTTCCGGAGCTTCTCCCTCGTCCGCTCGCGGCGCTCCTTGGCGCGCTCGTCCTCGCCCTCCTGCCTCGCCGTCACCTCCCCCTGTGGCGTCACCAGGAAGAGCGTCTTGAGGCTGGCCGCCGCGTCCGCGGGCGTGGCGGGCTGGGCCGCGGCGGGCGCGGGCGGCGCGGCTGCCGGCGCCGGCGGGGGGAGCAGCAGATCGAGCAGCCGGTTCTCGGCACGCTCCTCCGCCTGCGGATACACTTCGTCTTCCCGCTCGCCGCGCACCATGTTGATCGCCGAGTCCAGGAGGTCGCGCACCATGGACTCGACGTCGCGGCCCACGTAGCCCACCTCAGTGAACTTCGACGCCTCCACCTTCACGAACGGCGCCCCCGCGAGCCGCGCCAGTCTCCGGGCGATCTCGGTCTTTCCGACGCCCGTGGGACCGATCATGATGATGTTGTTGGGCAGGATCTCGTCCCGGATCTCGTCCGGCGCCTGCGCCCGGCGCCAGCGGTTGCGGATCGCGATCGCCACCGCCTTCTTCGCCGCCGCCTGCCCCACGATGTAGCGGTCCAGCTCGGCCACGATCTGCCGCGGCGGAAGCTCTTCCAGCCACGGCAAGGGCTCGGGGCCCTGGTCCTGCGCCGCGAGCTGCGTTTCGATCTTTCCAGGCTCTGCCATATATAAACCGTTACTCCAGTTCCACGACGGTGAGATTTCGGTTGGTGAAGATGCATATGTCCGCGGCGATGTTCATCGCCTCCTCGACGATCTGCCGCGCGGGGAGCGTGGTCTGCGAGACCAGCGCGCGCGCCGCGGCGAGCGCGTAGCCCCCGCCCGAGCCGATGGCGATCACGTCGTCGTCCGGCTCGATGACGTCTCCCATCCCGGAAATAGTGAGGAGCTGCGTCTTGTCCGCGACGACGAGCTGCGCCTCGAGCCGCCTCAGGATGCGGTCGCTCCGCCAGTCCTTGGCCAGCTCCACCGCCGCGCGCGCCAGGTTCCCCGGGAAGCGGTCGAGCTTCTCCTCGAACTTGTCGAAGAGGGTGAGCGCGTCGGCGGCGCCGCCCGCGAAGCCGGCCACCACCTTGTTACCCTTGAGCAAGCGGACTTTCGTGGCACGGGCCTTCATCACCGTGTCGCCCACGGTGACCTGGCCGTCGCCGCCCATGGCGACCTGCCCGTCCTTCCGCACGCACAGGATCGTGGTGCCGTGTATCGGCCTCATCTACGCCCTCGGATGCGCCTGATGGTACACCTTCTTGAGCCGCTCGACGCTGGTGTGCGTGTAGATCTGCGTGGTCGAGAGCGACGCGTGCCCGAGCAGCTCCTGCACCGCGCGCAGGTCGGCGCCCGCATCGAGCAGGTGCGTCGCGAACGAATGCCGGATCGAGTGCGTGCTCACGTCCTCGCCCTCGCCCACCGCGTCGAGGTACCCCCGCACGATGAGCTGCACCGCGCGCCCGGTCAGCCGCCTTCCCCGCTCGCCCACGAACACGGCTCGGCGGTCGGGGGTCTTCGCTTCCCGGAGGACTTCGTCCCGCTTCGGGTAGTACGCGCGCAGCGCCTGCACCGCGGGCCGCCCGATGGGAAGCAATCTCTCCTTTTTCCCCTTCCCGCGCACCTTCGCCTGGTCCGACACCAGGTCGAGGTCGTCCAGGTCGAGGCCCACCAGCTCGGAGAGCCGCATCCCGGTCGAGTAGAACAGCTCGAGGATGGCCCGGTTCCGCGTTGCCCGTAACGTCTTTTCCCCCGCCCGGGTTTCGGCCAGCTCGAAGAGCCGATCCACCGCCTTACGGTCCAGGTACCCCGGAAGCCGCCGCTCGATCTTGGGCGTGCTCGCGGCGCGCGCCGGGTTCACCTCGATCCCGTGGTGCACGTTGAGGAACCGGTAGAACGTCCGCACCGCCGAGAGGGCGCGGGCCATCGTGCGCTTGGACCAGCCGCGCTTCGCGCCTTCCGCGAGGAAGCCGCGGATGGCCAGCCGGTCCACGCCTGCCCACTTCCACTCCCCGCCGCCGTAGTACCCGTCCAGGAACGCCGCGAACGCCGAAAGGTCACGGCCGTAGGCTTTCACCGTATGTGGCGAGTCGTTCCGCTCGGTGCCCAGGTAGCGCAGGAAGTCGGCGATCTCGGGGCGAACCGGCGCTCGGGCGGTCAGAAGGCCTCCCCCTGACTCATCGGCCGGCCGGCCTCTGGGCGAGCGCCCGCGTCTCGGCGCTCGTCGCGCCGGCCACGTCGACCCCCACCTCCCACGCGAAGGCGCGCATCGCCTCGATCGCCCGCTCGGCGAGCATGGCCTTCTTCTTCGCCTTGTCGCGCGGAGGGTGCTCGAGCGGGGCGAGGAGGCCGAAGTTGGCGTTCATCGGTTGGAAGCCGTTCGGGTCCGCATTCCTCAGGTACGCGAGGAGCGCGCCCAGCATCGTGGTGGGCGGGGGGATCAGCGGCTCCATGCCCCGCAGCATTCGCGCGAGGTTGATTCCGGCGAGGAGCCCGGTGCCCAGCGACTCGGTGTAGCCCTCGACGCCGGTGAGCTGGCCGGCAAAGAGCGTCGTCGGCGCGTCTTTGAGCGCAAGGTGCGGCGTGAGCGCGCGCGGCGTGTTGAGGTAGCTGTTCCGGTGGATCGAGCCGAAGCGCAGGAACTCGGCGCGCTCGAGACCGGGGATCATGCGGAAGACCTTTTGCTGCTCGCCGTGGCGCATCCTGGTCTGGAAGCCGACCAGGTTCCACATCTGGCCGGCCCGATCTTCCTGCCGGAGCTGCACCACCGCATGGGGGATCCGTCCGGTGCGCGGATCGGGCAGGCCGACCGGCTTCATCGGCCCGAAGCGCAGCGTGTCCTTGCCGCGCGCGGCCATCTCCTCGACCGGCAGGCACCCCTCGAAGTACGGGACGCCATCGAAGTCGTGGCCGGGGTACCGGTCGGCGGTGGTGAGCGTCGCGATGAACGCCTGGTATTCCTCCTCGGTGAGCGGCGCATTCCAGTAATCTGTGCCCCCGCCCTTGCCGTACCGCGAAGCGCGATACAGGCGCGACTCGTCCAGCGAGTCCGCGCTGACGATGGGCGCGATCGCGTCGTAGAAGGCGAGCGACTCGGCACCCACGCGCGCGGCGATCGTTTGCGAGAGCGCATCCGAGGTGAGCGGCCCCGTCGCGACGATGCCGGGCTCGGGGAGCGCGGTCGCTTCCTCGCGCACGATCTCGATGTCGGAATGGGATGAGACCCGCTCGGTGGCGCGCTGGGCGAAGACCACGCGGTCCACCGCGAGCGCCGCGCCGCCGGGCACCCGCGCTTCGTCCGCGCATGTCAGCAACAGACTGCCGAGCAGCCGCAGCTCCGCCTTGAGCAGGCCGTGCGCGTTGGTCGTCTCGGTGCTCTTGAAGGTGTTGCTGCAGACCAGCTCGGCGAGACGGTCGGTCTGGTGGGCGGGCGTCCTCACGGCGGGGCGCATCTCGACGAGCCTCACGCGGATCCCGCGCTCGGCGAGCGCCCGGGCCGCCTCGCAGCCGGCCAGGCCGCCCCCCACGACCGTGGCGGTCAGCTCAGCGACGGCGCCGTCACCTCCGCGGAAGCCGCCTCCTCGGCGGCGAACTCGGTCCCGCACTTGAGGCACTTCCGCGTCTCACCCCTCACCTTCGACTTCTTGACCTCCGCCCCGATGTTCCCGCACGATGGGCACACCACCGGCACCGGCCGGTTCCAGAGGGAGAAGTCGCACTCCGGGTAGCGGCTGCACCCGAAGAACGAGCGCCCGCGCTTGGAGCGCCGCTCCGCTAGATCGCCGATGCCGCACTTGGGGCACTTCACGCCGAGCGGCACCGGCTTCGTGTTCTTGCACTTGGGGTAGCCGGTGCACGCCAGGAACTCGCCGAAACGCCCGGTCTTGATGACCATCGGCCGCCCGCACTTCTCGCAGACCTCGTCGGTGGGCCGGTCCGGCGCGCGCGGTTTCCGCAGGGACTTCGTGTACTTGCACTCGGGATCGTTCTGCTTGGTGCACGCGATGTACGGCCCGAAGCGGCCCGTCTTCACCATGAGCGCGCTCCCGCACTCGGGGCACTTCTCGTCGGCCAGCTTCGAGAGGTCGTGCGCCTCCGAGATCATCTCCGACGGCTTCACCTCCCCGAGGCGCTTCTCGAACGGGTGCCAGAAGTCCTTCAGCACCTCGAGCCGAGTCAGCTCTCCCTCCTCGATGCGGTCCAGCTCCGACTCCATCTCGCTGGTGAACTCGACGTTGAAGATGTCGGGAAAGCGCGGCACCAGGAGCCGGTTGACCGTCTCGCCGAGCTCCGTGGGGTGAAAGCGCTTCTCCAGCATCGACACGTAGTGGCGCGCGAGGAGAGTGCTCGTGATCTGGGCGTAGGTGGACGGCCGGCCGATCCCCAGGCGCTCCAGCTCCTTCACCAGCGACGCCTCGCTGAAGCGCGGCGGCGGCTCGGTGAAGTGTTGCTCCGGGATGACGCCGCGCAGCGTGACTCGGTCGCCGACGGCGAGGACGGGGAGCGGCGGCAGATCCTCGAGCGTCCGTCCCTCGCCCCGCTCGCGAGCCTCGTGATAGAGCCGGTGATAGCCGTCGAAGACGATGACCGAGCCGGTGGAGCGGAAGAGGTACGTGCCGAGGTCGAAGTCCACCGTCGTGGTGTCGTACACGATCGGCGCCATCTGCGACCCGACGAAGCGCTGCCAGATCAGCTGGTAGAGCTTGAATTGGTCGGCGGAGAGGTCGCGCTTCACCCGGTCCGGCGCGCGCAGCACGTCGGTCGGGCGGATGGCCTCGTGCGCGTCCTGCGTCTGCGGGCCCTTCGACCCGCCATAGTAGTTGGGCTCCGCCGGCAGGTACGCCTTGTCGTAGGTGCGGCCGATGTAGGCGCGTGCCGTCTCCACCGCGCTCGCCGCCACGCGCGTCGAGTCGGTCCGCATGTAGGTAATGAGGCCGACCGCGCCCTCGTCGCCGACCTCGACGCCCTCGTAGAGGTCCTGCGCGATCCGCATCGTCCGCTTGGACGAGTAGCCGAGGCGCTTGGCGGCCTCCTGCTGGAGCGTGCTGGTCGTGAACGGCGCGGGCGGCCGCTTCCGCCGCTCCTTGCGCTTGACGTCGGTGACGACGAACGCGCCCTCCTTCACCGCCGCGACGATCGCGTTCGCCGCCGCATCGTCGTGGATCTCCGGCTTGTGCCCGCCGAGCTTGTGCAGCTGGGCGTCGAACTCGTGCCCGCCTTTCTCCAGTTTGGCCGTGATGCTCCAGTACTCCCGGGGCACGAACTTGCGGACGGCCTCCTCACGCTCGACGATGAGCCGGAGCGCCACCGTCTGCACGCGGCCGGCCGAGAGTCCCGTCTTGATCGCCTTCCAGAGGAGCGGGCTCACCTTGAAGCCGACCAGCCGGTCGAGGATGCGCCGCGCCAGCTGCGCCTCGACCTTCTTCCCGTCGATGCGGGTGGGGTGCGCAATGGCCTGCTGGATCGCGCCCTTGGTGATCTCGTGGAAGAGGACCCGTTTCACCTTGTCATTGGTCCTGCCGACCTGATCCTTCACGTGCCAGGCGATCGCCTCACCCTCGCGGTCCGGGTCGGTGGCGATGAGAATCAGGTCCGCCGCCTTGGCCGCGCTCTTGAGCTCGGTGATCGCCTTCAGCTTGCCCTTCACCGTCACGAACTTCGGCTTGAAGTCGGCCTCGACGTCCACGCCCAGCTCGCGCTCGGGCAGGTCCCGGATATGCCCCACGGTGGCGCGCACCGTGTAGCCTCTCCCCAGGTACTTGCCGATCGTCTTCGCCTTCGCGGGCGACTCGACGACGACGAGCGTATGCTTCCCGGCTTCCGCCATGGCCCTCAGTCTGAGCGAATCCTGTCACCGGCGCGTCACCCGCCGGTACCTTACTCTACCTTACCTCACTAGTACCCGTCTCGGTTCCCGTCGCGGGGCGGCAAGTCTACCAGCCCCCTCTCGCGCGGGCAAGCTCGGCGACCCGCCGCGCCACCGCTTCGGCCGGCAGGGCGTCGGTCGTAACCTTCTCGTGCGCTTCCAGATAGCCGGCCTCCCGCTGGCGCAGCAGCTCGCGCATCCGGTCCACCGGATCGGCGCCCATGAGGAGCGGCCGGCCCTTCTCGACGCGCGCGCGCGCGGCGGCCACCGGCGCAGACGTCTCGAGATAAATGACCAGCCCGCGCGCCAGAAGGTGACGGCGTCGCGTCGGGTCGGCGATGAAGCCACCCCCCGGCGACATCACCACCGGATCGCCGGCGAGGACCGCGTCGCCCAGCTCGGCCTCCAGCGCCCGGAAGGCCGGCTCGCCGTCTTCGGCGAAGATCCGCGCGACGCTCTTCTGGGCGCGCTGCTCGATGCTGACATCGAGGTCCACCCACCCGGCGCCAAGCAGCTCGGCGGCCAGCCGCCCCACCGTGGACTTCCCCGATCCCGGCAGCCCCACCAGGATCACGTGCTTCTTAGCCAAGCGGCTCCCAGCCCGTCCGTCGTGCCGCGAGGCGTGCGAGATAGGAGTCGTAGTTGCGGCGCATCTCCGCGAGCGAGTCACCGCCGAACTTCTCGACGTACCCCCCCGCCAGCACGATCGCCGTCATCGCCTCGGCGATCACGCCCATCGCCGGCACGGCCGTCACGTCCGACCGCTCGCTCTGCGCCTTAGCGGGACGCCCCGTGTCGAGGTCCACCGAATCGAGCGGGCTCATCAGCGTCGAGATCGGCTTCATCGCGGCGCGGACGACGAGCGGCTCCCCCGTGGTGATGCCGCCTTCAAGCCCGCCGGCGCGGTTGCTGCGCCGAGCGAAGCCCCCTGTGGTCCGGCCCTCACCCTCGGCCGCGCGGTCGATCTCGTCGTGGGCCAGGGACCCCGGCACCGCCGCCCCGCCGAAGCCCAGGCCGATCTCCACCCCCTTCACCGCCGGGATGGACATCAGCGCGCCCGCGAGGCGGCCGTCGAGCTTGCGGTCCCATGAGACGTGGCTGCCCACCCCGACCACCACGCCGCGCGCGACCACCTCCGCCACACCGCCCAAGGTGTCGCCCGCGTCCTTCGCCGCGTCGATGCGCGCCATCATTTCCCGCTCCGCCTCCGGGTCGAGACAGCGCACCGGCGACCGGTCGGAGGCATCGTTGAGGGGAGTGGGGAGTGGGGAGTGGTACTTGGCCGTGCTACCGCCCAGGGAAACGACGTGGCTGCCGATCTCCACTCCGAACTCGCCGAGCAGCTTGCGGCAGACGGCGCCCGCCGCCACGCGCGCCGCCGTCTCGCGCGCCGACGCCCGCTCCAACACGTCGCGCGCGTCGGCCCGATCGTACTTGAGCGCGCCCGCCAAGTCGGCGTGGCCGGGCCGGGGCCGGGTGAGCTTGCGGCGCGGCGGCTCGTCCCGCGCCCCCGGGCTCATCACGTCCTCCCAGTTGGCCCAGTCGCGGTTTTCGATGAAGAGCGCGATGGGCGAGCCGAGCGTCTCGCCGGCGCGGATCCCGGAGAGGACCTGCGCCTCGTCCGCCTCGATCTTCATGCGCGCGCCGCGCCCGTAGCCCTTCATCCGGCGCGCGAGGTCGCGGTTGATGTCCGCCGCGCCGAGCGGGAGCCCCGCGGGCACGCCCTCGACCACCGCCACGAGGGCGCGGCCGTGCGATTCGCCGGCGGTGGCGAAGCGGATCATGTGGTTGGTCCCATCTCCCCAGAGTGCGCGAGCCCGACCATGGTGGCCGGGCTCGGTCGTCTCCCCCGAATTCTGTACCGGCGGCGGCGCTAGCGCGAGCCCCTACCGGCCGTCAGCCGCCGCGGCGCCGGGAAGGCGTTGCTGATGGACGGCAGCCGCACCGTCACGATGCCGTTCGCGGTGACGCCAACCAGGATCCGCTGGCCGGTGACCGGGTTGGTCGCCACGCGGATCGGCCCGACGATCGGGTCGCGGATCGGGATCGGGATCGTGGAGGCGGTGACGGTAGTGTCGGTCACCCGCCCGTAGAAGAACGTGTCGAAGACGTCGATGTTCGCGTCCGGCCGCGCGGCGAACAGCACGCGGTCGTTCGGGTTCAGCGAGCCACCGAAGCCCCCGGTGCCGCGGGTCGCCGCGTCGAAGGTGTTCTCCCGCGGGAAATCCATGCCGGGGTTCGCGCCACCCACCTCCATGATGCCCGTCTGCCGGAGCGTGAAGTCGAAGGCGTAGATCGAGTCCGCGCGCACCAGGTTGGTGCGGCCGTTGAAATTCGTCGCGATCGAGAGCACCCGCGAAGCGCGGTTGACCAGGAAGTCCCGGAGGAAGATGCCCTGCGAGACGCCGTTGTCCGAAACGGCGGTGCACTTGAAGCGGGACCCCACGAACGACGCGCACGAGGTGCCGGTCAAGGTCGAGACCCCGGTGCGCGCATCGAACGTCAGCGCACGCGCGAAGCCCTCGTCGAGGCCGCCCTCACCGATCAGTGCGTGGTTGAAGTCACCGGAGTTGCGGATGAACGTCGAGTCCTGGAACGCGAGCTCGGTCAGGCCCACGATGAGACCGGCCGAGGCGCCGACGATCGTGTCTCGGCGCGCCAGGCCCGGCGCGGTGTCGCGCACGGCGATGATCTGGAGCGTGTCGGTGCCTGCCGCGGACGCCGCGAGGCCAAGCTCGTAGAAGAAGTGGCCGCTCGGCGTCCCGGCCAGCGCCCGGATGTTCTCCCACGCCATGTAGCCGCGGTTGGTGAACGGCAACGGCTGCGCCGGCGTCGGCGTCGTCGAGTAGACCGCCAGCACGCTGTCGCACGCCGTGACCGCGCCCGCCCGGCACGTGGCGCCCACGTAGAGCGGGCGGTCCGCCAGGTCGAACTCGGTCACGATGATGTCGAGGCCGCCGCCCGCGTTCAGGGAGGTCTTAACCGTCTGGATGAGGTAGTTCGGCAGCCGGTGCCGGCGCGCCTCGACCCGACTCGCGTCCACCGCCACGATCGACAGGTTGGTCCCGCCGGAGTTGGCGACGATCACCGAGTCGAAGTGGTTGCCCAGGGTGTCGCTCGGCATGAGCGCCAATCCCACCGGGCGCGAGCCGACCGGAATGCCCGTCGCGAACGTGCTGTCGTTGAGCTGAAAGATCTCGAGCCGGTTGAGTGTCGTGTTCGAGAGGTACAGCTCGTTCCGGTTCCGGTTGTAGATCGCGTCGCCGATCTGGCCGCCCAGCGGCAGCGCGATCGTCTTCCCCGCGACCACCGTGAGCGTCTCCGCGTCGGCCGGACTCGTCTTGGGGGTGAGGGTGAAGGTCGAGACGCCGCGGTTCGAGGTCGGCGTCACGGCGTCGCGCGCGAAGGCCTCGATGGTGATCTGGCGCGGGAAGGCCGAGACGGTGTCCAGCGTGAGCTGGAACCTCTGCGTGACGTCCGTCAGCACGCCCGAGAAGAGCACCGAGTCGGCGCGCACCACGGCGGTGGATCCGAGCGCGCGTGCGACGAACCCGACCCACGTGACGCCACTGGCGTCGGTGGCTCGGACGCTGATGCTGTCGTCCACCTCCACCCGGCTCTCGACGTCGAAGGTGACCAGCGGCGGCGTCAGGTCGCCCGCGACGCTCTGCACCGAGATCGTCACGCCCGCCGCGGTGCCGGACGGGTCGTCGAGGGAGTCGACGCCGAACGGCGTGATCGTGATGCTCCCGATTGGCGTTCCCACGGCGATCGCCAGGGTGTCCACGAACGTCAAGGTGTCCGCCAGCGCCCCTGCCACGGCCGCCGCGATCACCGAGTCCTGCGCGGTGACGACGCCGGTGGCGCGCCAGCCGAGGATCCGCACGCCTTGCGGGTCCACGCCGCGGACTTCGATCGCCACGCTCTTGCCCTCCGACGTGAAGGAGCCGTCGGAGGGACGGAGGATCGTGACGACCGGCCCGTTCACGATGCGCACCTGCGCGGTGTCGGCGCCCACGTTGCCCGAGGAATCCTGCGCGGTCACGACGATCAGCACGTTCTCCGACGTCGAGTCGCCGGCGATGAACCGCAGGAAGCGGGTGAACGTCGTGTCGGTCGCCTGGGCCAGGGTAACCGAGCGCGGGGTGAAGCGCGCCACCTCGGTGCCGGTGCCGAGCGAGTCCTCCCCCCGCCGCGCCACGCCGGAGAAGACGACCCCGGTTACGCCGCGGTTGTCCTGCACGGTGACGTTGACGCGGACGCTGTCGCCCACGGTCACCGGGAAGTCCGCGACGTTCGGCAAGTTGATCGTAACCGTCGGCGCCAGTGTGTCCTCGAAGCTCACGACGATGGGCGTGCCGAGGAACCGGTTGCCGAGACGGTCCCGGGCGAACGGCGTGATGGTGTCCGTGCCGAGGGGCGCCGTGGCCGGCACGGCAAGCGAGCGGATCACGGTGTCGGTGATCTGGAGCGGCGCCGGGATCACCGCGAGCGTGTCCGCGAGGGGCACGACACCCGTGGCGATGAACCCGAGGACCTGGACGCTGTCGGGGTCGCGACCGATCAGGGTGATGGAGAGCGGGACGCCGACCGGCTGGCGACTGCCCGTGGCCGGCGCGTCAACGCGCACGAACGGGCCCGCGACGATCTGGATTGGCGTCGTCACGACGGCCTGGTTGTCGCCGACGTCCGTGATCGTCGCCTCCAGCAGCACCTGCTCGACCGTGGAATCGCTGAGCACGGCGTTGAGGTACCGGCTGATCGTCGTGTCCCGGGGCAGCGAGGCGAAGGTCGCGGTCTTGGAGAGGAACCGGAGCACCGTCGTGTCGGTGCCGAGGGCAACGTTGCCGCGCTGCGAGATGCCCCGGAACGTCACGCTCTCGACGCCCGTGCTGTCCCGCGCGCGGAAGGTGAGCAGAACGCTGTCGCCCGCGACGATCGCCGCGTTCGCGGCCGGCGCCGAGAAGGAGCCGAAGGGGCTGAGGGTGTCGGCCACCGTGATCGTGACGTCGGCCGAGGTGGTATCGTTGGCGCCGGTGCTGCCGTCCGCGGCGAAGACGTGCAGCGGGTACTGGCCCGGCTGCAGCGAGAACGGCACCACGACCTGGAAGGTGTCGGTCTTGGTGGTGACGAGCGGCGCCGCGTACGTGGTGGAGTCGCCGGCGATGGCGACCGGCTGCCCGAGAGCGTTGCGGCTGAAGATCCGGGCGCCCATCCGTCCGATGCCGGAGGGGTCGGTGGCCCTCCCCACGACCCTGAGCGTGTCACCCGCCGGGACGGTGACGCCGCCCGAGGGCTCGCGCACCGTGACGACCGGCGGCTGCGGGTCCTCGATGACGACATTGACGGTCGTGGTCGTGGTGTTGCCGGTCACGTCGGCCGCGGTGGCCGTGATGGCGAGGCGCTGGCCCGCCGCGTTGGCGGGGAGCGGCACGGTGAACGACCGCGTGAAGTCGGTGGTGGCGGTCGTGATCGTGGTGTCGAGCACCGTGGTGTCGGGGAGCGTGAAGCCGCCCAGGCCCGCGACTCGCACCTGGATCGTTGCGACCTGCGCGTTGTCGGTGACGCGCACGGTGAACTTCAGGCTGTCGGTGATGTCGACGACGGTGTCGGCCGCGCCGCCCGGGAAGGTGACCGTGACGACCGGGTTCTCCGTGTCGGCGCCGGGCCCCGCCGGACCCGGGCCGAACCGGCCCTGCTCTCCGCAGTAGGAAACGACGACCACGCAGCCCGCGAGGGCCGCGAGGCGCGTGAGGAAGCGCGGGACGCGATTACCGGCGATCTGGACCACCCGCTCCTTGCTGGCTCAGGTCATCGACGATGTGCGGCGTCACCAGAATAAGCAAGTCACGCCGCCGCTCCCGGGAGCTGCGGAAACCGAAGAGCCTTCCGAGGACCGGTAGGTCCACAAGAAAGGGGATACCGGTCTTCGATACCGTGACCTCGGTCACAGTGAGCCCCCCGATGACCGCCGTCTCGCCGTCGCCGACGATGAGCTGGGTGGTCCCTTCCTGCGTGGTGAAGATGGCCCCGAGCTCCGAGATCTCGGATGCCTGCACAGCTGAGCGCTCGGCGTGCAGCTCGAGGAGGACCTCGCGCGTTCCCGAAACGACGTGCGGGGTCACCTCCAGCTTGATGCCGGTTTCCTGAAAGGTTGTGGTCGCGCGCGCCACCGCGCCCGGTGCGGCTGCGCCGGCGCCGGCGACGTCGATCTGCCGGACCGGGGTGCGCTCGCCCACGAAGATGGTGGCCTGGCGGTTATCCACGACCGTAACCGACGGCTCGGCCTGGACGTCGGCCAAGGCCACGCTCTGGAGCGCGTCGAGGAACGCCGTGAGCGTGAAGTTGCCGAGGACGGTCGAGTAGATGAGCGAGAGCGCGGGGTTGCCGTCCTTCAGCACTTCCAGGGCGTTGCCGATCGCCGCGACGCCGTTGCCGCCCAGGTTGATCACGTTCACGTCGCGGGGGAACGGCGTGGCGCCGGTGGGATCGGTCGCGAGATCGGCCCGCTGAATCAGCCGGTTGAAGAACGCCTGGTTGGAGCCCAGGTCGTAGCGGATGCCCAGGTCCTCGAGGTCCGTCCGGTCCACGAAGACGATCTTGGCCTGGATCGCGACCTGCGGGGTGCGCACGTCCAGCGACTGGATGAACGAATCCACGGTGGCGATGCGCGAGCGAAGGTCGGTGATGATGATCGAGTTGGTGGTCGTGTCGGGCACGACTCGGCCGCGCACCGGCGTGACGACCCCGGCCACCGACGGCGCCAGCGAGGCGGCGCGCGCGTAGTTGATCTTGATGATCCGGGTGGTGAGTGGCTCGAGCGAGTCCTGCACCGCCAGGTTCTCGCGGCTGTCCACGCGGATGATCCCGCCCGGCAGCTCGCTCGCGGCGAGGCCCTGCCCCGCCAGGATGGCGAAGAACGCGATGTCCCATGGCTGCTCTTTGATCTCGGCCGTCACCTCTCCCGCGACGTCCTTGCCGGTGATGATCGAGCGTCCCGAGAACGCCGCGAAGTTGGCGATGACCTCCTGGATCGTCGCGCGGTCGAACGTCACGCTGATGCGCGGCTGCTGCGAGACCTGCTGCTGCGGCGCCCGCTCACCCGCCGCGGGCGCCGACCGCGCCGCCCGGCCGGGAGCCCGCCCGGCGGCCGGCGGAACGGCCGGCGGCAGTGCTCCCGCGAAGGCCGTGGGGGCCGGCGTCACGACCGGCGCGGGCGCCCGCGCGGCCGCGATGCGCGCCGCGTCGCTCGACCACCCATCGAAGGCCTGCGCCGCCTCGAACCCCACCCGCACCGCGTTCTCCTCCTGGGTGACCTGGTAGTCGCGCGCCGTGTCCAGCTCCACGACGACCCGCACGACGTCGGGCCGGAACTGCGCGTAGCGGATGTTGCGGATGCCGCCGCGGTTCACGCCGTCGTACCGGATGGTCGGCGCCACGAGCCGCGCCCCCACCAGGTCGACCACCAGCCGCGCCGGATCGCGGAGCACGAAGTCCGAAACCTCCACCATGCCGCGCACGTCCACGACGACCTCGGCCCGTCCCGGCGAGGGGAGCACGCTCACCGCCGTTACGTCCGCCGTCGGCCCTTCTTGGGCGACGGGGGTGGCCGCCATCAGCGCGGCAAGGGACATGAGCCCCCCGGCCGTGCGCAGGAAGAGCGGGGCTCGTTTCATGGCTGATTCGCCTCCGGTCGTGAGAGCGACAGCACTTCCTGCCGCTCGAAGCCGAATTCCTCGACTTGAAAGACCACCGCATGCTGCCGGATCTGGATGACGCGCAGCCGGCCGATCTGGTTGCCCCGCCGCAGCCGGTGTGGGCGCGGGTTCCCTTCCTCCCGGACCACCGCCACGCTGTTGCCATAACGCGCGTCGTACACGACGGAGACGAGCCTGAGGTCCTCGATGGTCGGTCGCACTTCGCTCGACGTAATGAGCGTCTGGAACGGGTCGCGAGTGCCGCCCTGGTAGCTGAACACTTCGCGCATGTACGCCACGCCGCTGTCCGCCCGCGTCGTGTCGCGCGAAGGCGCCGCCTGGCGCCCCGGGGCCGGGCGCGCGGCCGGCCGCTGCGGCTGCTGCGCCCCCAGCGCCGTCGCCGCCAGCATCGCCGCGCCGGCCAGGACCAGGGCGCACCTCGCGCGCCTACTCATTAGCGGCTCCCCGCGCCGCCGCTCCCGGCGTCCCGGGCGCCGATGGCGTGCCCGTCGTGTCGGTCACGGGCGGCTTCACGTAGGTCCTGATCTGGAAGCTCGCCTGGAGAAGCCTCCCCGACGCCAGCAGCGCCGTATCGGCGGTCGGGCTCTGGATCCGCTCCAGCTTGACGTCGTACGGCACGATGATGCGCGGCAGGCTCGCCACGTCCGACAGGAACTCGCCGATCTGGTCGTACTGCCCCGTCACGGTGAACCGGAACCGCTGGGTGTCGAAGGGCGACCCCGATTCCACCGGCTGCGGCACGAAGTTCACCACGTTGGCGCCGCGGATCTTGGCGCGGCTCGAGATGTCGTCGAGCAGGTTCGGGACTTCGCCGGAGAGCGGCACCAGCTGGCGCATCAGGTCGAGGGTCGCCCGGTACTCGGCGAGCCGCTGCTCGAGCTGGCGGACGGCGCCGCGCTGCACGTCGCGCCGGGCCGTCCGTACCTTCTCCTCAGTCGAGTCGATCTGGACTTGCAGCGAGTCGCGCGTCACGCCGAGCTGCTTGACTCCCCGCACGCCGCCGATCGGCGTGCCCGCGTAGAGGAAGTAAATGCACGACACGGCGAGGACCGTCAGCGCCAGGAAGGACTGGCCACGCACGTCCTGGGGGAGCACGGCCATCGCTAACGCCCCCTCGCCCCGCGCGCGCCGCCGCCCGAGCGCACGCCCCTGACGACCGACGCCGCCAGCGGCTCCATCGTGAGGAGCGCGGTATCCGGTACCTGGTAACGCGCCGAGAGGATGAACGTGAACACGTTACGTCCCTGCTCGTTGACGGCCCCCGTAGACCTCGTGGTCGCGCCCTCGATGAACGGCGACTCCTCGAGGTTGCGCACGAAGCGCGTGATCGCCTGGATGTCCGCGGACTTGCCGGTGATCTGGAACCCCGTCGTGCTGCTCGCCGCGTCGCCCGCTTCGGCCGCCATCGAGGTGACGTCGTCCAGCCACGTGTAGGGCGGCAGCGCCTTCGCGATCGCGTCCAGGATGTGCGGCCAAGTGTACCGGTCGCGGTCGATGTCCCGGATCACACCGATCTGGCCCTCGACCGTGTCCCGCTTGGCCTCGAAGCCCTGCCTGACCCGCAACGCCTGCTCGAGACTTTGGGCCTCCGCCTTCACGTCGTCGAGCCGCGGCTGGAGCCTCCCGATCTCGGTGCGGCGCGGGAGGTAGAGGAGCCCGAAGCCCGCGATCACGAGCGTCCAAGTCGCCACGCACGCGATCAGCCACGGGTCCTTCACCGTGGTGAGCAACGCTTTGAAGTCGGGCATCTGGAAGGCGACGCCCTTCGCGCCGCGCCTCCGCTTCGCGCCCGGCAACAGGTTGATTTCGATCATGGGTGCGGCGCCCGCGCCCTACGTGGTCCGGAGCGCCAGGCCGACCGGCAGCATCAGGAGCGGCACCACCTCGTCCATCGCGAGGGTGTCGAAGACGCCCTCCCTGACCTTGAGGTTCTTGATCGGATTGGCGCGCTCCACGGGGATCCGCAGGCGGTCGGCCAGGACCTCGCCCAGCCCCGGGATCCGCGAGCCGCCACCCGACATGTACATCTTCGTCATCGCGACGCCGCTCTTGCTGGCCGCCGTCTGGAGGAACGCGGCCGCCCGCTCGATCCCGACCGACATCTCCTCGCCCCGACTCTCCACGTACGGATCGAGCGACGGCGAGCGCTCGAACGACTGCAGGACCTTGTCGGCCTCCTCGGCGCTCATGCCTCGCTCCCGTTGCAGGTCCTCCCGGAACCGCCGGGTCCCGAGCGCCAGATCGCGGGTGAGAATCGGCACGCCGTCCTCGAGGATGTTGATGTTGGTCACCTCGTGGCCCACGTTCAGCAGGCCGATCGTGCCCGAAACCTCGTCGGGATAGTTGGCCTCGAACGCGTTGTGCAGCGCGAACGCGTCCACGTCGATGATCTCGGGTGCCAGGCCGGCGTCGGTCAGCAGCGCCTGCTTGTTCTCCACCAGCTCGCGCTTGGCGGCGACGAGCAGCACGTTCATCTGCAGGCCTTCCGCGTCGGGGTCCAGGATCTGGAAGTCGAGCTCCACGTTCTCCATGTCGAACGGCACGTGCTGCTCCGCTTCCCACCGGATGACCTCGCGCGCGTCCGACTCCTTCATCCGGTCCATCTGGATCTTCTTGACGATGACGTCGCGCCCGCCGACCGCGGTGACGACGTTCTTCTGCTTCACCCCGCCGGTGACGAAAAGACCCCGGATCGCGTCCGCCACGATCCCGGGATCCATGACCTCCCCCTCGACGATCGCGTCGGCGAGGACCGGGGTAATGGCCACCTTGACGAGCTCGGGCTCATCCTTGGCGTGGTCGATGACCACCAGCTTGATGAGACCGCTCCCGACGTCGAGGCCGATCGTCTTCTTCTTGCCACCGAAAAGCGCCATATCTGTCGCTGGTTCAAGAAGATAGGGGATGAGGGCCATCTACGATAGCGCTCATCCCCCGGCTTGTCAAGATACTTTAATCGACGCGATGGAAGTTCTGTGATTTCCATCACTTACATCGCCACCACCCGTCAGAAAATCTCGGCCCAGGACCGGTTGCGCAGGATCCGCCCGGGGGCATTGAATTTGAGCGCCTCGTTGACGGCGCACGACGAATACGTGACCACGGCGTCACCCAGGATGGACGACTGGTCGGTCAAGTCCACGTTGGCAGCCATCACGCCGCCACTGAAGTGGCCGCCCGTACCTCCAGTCGTGAGGACGCCCCGGACGATGACGGGTCCGAAGAACTCGAAGCCGCCCTGGACGTTCAGGTTTCCCCCCACCAGCAGGATGCCCTGCCCGCGGCCACCCGTGAGCTGGAGGTTCCCTTCGACGTAGATGATCGGGAAGTAGTTGAGACAGCCGAGCACCGTGCCCGGACGGTAGGGCTCGCCCCAGTTGTCCAGCACATTGGTCTGGCAGGTCGTAGCCGTGCCGAGGGGCGCAATCTGGTTGAGCGGCCCGATGTCGCCGGGGGGGTAGACCTTCGTGGCCATCTCCGCGAGCTCATCAAAGTCCACGTCGCCGAACTTGAAGAACGTGGAGTCGTTGATCGTGGTGTCCGTCTTCACGTCGGGGTCGCCGATGATACACTTGTAGTCGCCTCCCGGCGCGCTGCAGCCGCTGGTGGTGATCCGGCTCGGGTCTGGCGTGGTGACGCCGGGCAGGGTGTCGAGCCCGGTGAGCGGGCAAGCCCAACCGGAGGGCGGCGCGTCCCTCCCGTCGATCAAGCTGCTGCCGCCAAGCTTGAGGTCCCCCCGCGTGGTGAGCGAGGCCGGGAAGTTCATCTCGATCTTGAGCAGCCGCACCAGCGTGGCGAGCGTCCGCTGCGACGCGCCGCTCGGGTCCGTGCCGACGGTCCGGATGAGGAACAGCTCGTTGTTGAGCCGGCGCACCGTGCCGGCATACGACCCGGTGTTGCTCGGCAGCGTGTCGCTGATCGTCGCCGAGTCGCCGGGCGCCATGGCGTTCCACTGCCCCGTTTGCCAGTCAGCGACCGTGTTGTTGAGCCCCGCTTCCGCCGCGCCGAAAGCCCGCTGAAACGTCTGACTGCTCCGGCCGGTGCGCAGCTCCTGCCGCGCCGCGAAGAATGCCCCGGTCACGAGGGCGGCGATGATCACCAACGCGAAGACCGCCGCGACCAGCGCGAAGCCGCGCTCGTTCGTTCGGTACGACATGATTCCTCCCGCCATCAGTTGTTCCTCAGCGCGACGAACACGGTGAGCGAGTCCTGGTACTGCCCCGGGGAGCGCCCCTGCACCTGGATGGGCTGGGTGCTCCGGCCGCGCACGGTGAGCTGGATCTGCGCGACATCCGCGGGCACCGCGGTCACCGTGCCGGTCGTGTCGTAGTACGTGAAGGTGATGCCGTCGTTCGGCCTGAACGGGCCCGCGACCGGCGACGTGGCCGACCACGCCCCGCTCGAGAAGCTCTGGACCCCCACCCACCACGTCCCCGTGCCGTCGTCGTAGAGGCGGTAGTTCACGAGCTCGTAGGTCCGCACCGGGGATCCGTCGGTGACGTTCGCGAGGTTAGCTCCAGTCAGCGTAAGCCGCGTCGCCGCCGCGCCATCGGTGCAAATGACGCCGGTCGTAACACCGCTCGCCGGCGCGTCCAGCCACTGGTCGTCGGCCGTGGACTGGACGTCGCCGTCGGCGAAGACGAGCACGTTGTCGCGCGCCGGGTCCACGGACCGGTAGCTGTACGTGAGGCTGTTCCGGACGGTTATCTCGCCGCTAACGACGTTGGGAGGGGCGCAGATGACCGAGAAGCTCCGCATCGCCTTGATCCTGAGCGCGGTGTCGCTCATCTGGATGATGTCGCCGTCGGCGGCGTCCAGCTCGCGCAGCTCGGCCGGCAGGATCTCCGCGACCGCGCGCACGTTCTGCTGGACGTCCACGATCTGGCTCTGGGCGCGGTAGAAGCGCTGGTTGTTGACCAGGATGCGGTACACGGCGCCCAGAACGATGGACGACATGGCGACGGCGATGATGAGCTCGATCAGCGTGAAGCCGGCGCGGGAAGCGGGGCGGGGCGTCATACGCTGGGCGCGCAGGAAATCGTGGTGGCGAATACGGCGCTCCGAGTGCCGCGGCCGTCGTTGTAGGAGATGGTGAGCGTCACGGTGCGCAGCAGGCCGGACGGCGCGACTGTCCAGCTCTCCGAGTACTTGCCGGTCGTCGCCGACCCGGCGGTCAGCGTAGCGCAGTCGCCGGCGCGCAGCTGCTCGAAGCGCGAGCTGGCGACGACCGAGGATCCGCCGTAGCGTCCGCCCGACCCCGTCATCTGCGTCACCAGCCGCGCCGAGGCGGCCACCCCCAGCACCCCCACGGTGAGGATCACCATGGCGATCATCAGCTCGATGAGCGAAAAGCCGCGCGCATTCATCGGGTGAGCCTGCCCGCCGCGGAAATGGTGATCGTGTCGCTGAAGGTCCCCCGCGTCACGATGATCGTCGTCCCCGTGAGGTCGCTGCCGATCCCGCGCGGCGTGAAGGTCACGCTGTCACGCGTCGTCGTGAACGACACGTTGAAGCGCGTCCCCAGGTCCTCCACCTTGCCGATCGTGTCCACACCCGAGCCAACCGCCTTGTTAGCGGTGACCAGCGCCGTGTTGGAGGAGGCGAGGAGGACCAGGCGCGCGATCCTCCCGCGCTGGATCGCGGTGGCCCTGGCCACCGCGTGCTGCGACGAGATCGCGTCCATCGCCCCACGCACCGACCCTTTCGCCGTCGTATTTCTGAAGAACGGCAGGGACACCGACATCAACACGCCTACGAGGACCACCACCATCACCATCTCGATGACGGTGAAGCCACGATTA
>JACORV010000011.1 GCA_016179225.1 Gemmatimonadota bacterium
GTGTTCGGCATCGGCTCGCAAGAGGCGTTCGCAACCGTGATCGGGCCGCTGGTGGAGGTGCCGGTGTTGATCGGGCTGGTGAACGTGGCGCTGGCGTTCCGCCGCCGTCTCTACCCGGCGGCGGTGTGATCGCGGAAGGCGTTCCGGGTGCTCAAGCCCGGCGGCGGGTTCGCGGTCTCCGACACCCGTCGGGCGGATGCGCGGGCATTTCTCGATGAGGCGGGCCTGGCCGATGCCGTGCTCGCAGCCCAGGTTGACCAGAAGTTCATGAGCCTGCGTCGCTGGGCGCGGCTGCACTCATGCGCTGATAACGAAGCCTGGACGGAGCGGATTTCGGAAGAGCACGCCGTCAATCTCCCGACCGTCCGCGAAGTCCTCGGACAGGATGACCGGAATCTGCGCCAGCCGCGCTGTCGCCCAGATGAGCGCGTCCCAGTACGGCAGGTCGTGGGCTTCCACCCCGCGCAGCGCTTCACGCACCGTGGCCGCCGTCACATCGAGGACTTGCCAAGTCTTCGCGTGCCGCGTCGTGCTCCGCACAGCTTCCGCAGAGGTCAGCGGGTCGGGTAGACGCCGTGTGACCACCCAGAAGAACTCTCCGAGCACCTGTGCACTGACCGCTGCGCCCCCACGCGCCGCAAGTGCGTCGAGCACCGCGATCGCGGCGTCGCCCCGGTCGCTCTCGCGGCGGTCGTGAGGATAGACGAGCACGTTCGTGTCGAGGAAAAACCGTGCGCTCAATAGATGTCCTCGCGCGTCCAGTCGCGCTTCCCCGGCAGCCGTCCCCTGGCGCGGCGCTCGCGGATGAACCGCCGCTCGGCCTCCCAGGCGGAGACGTCCGGGTCGGCTTGCTCCTTCACGAGAACCGCGCGATCCACGCTCTGGCGGATCAGCTCGGCCTCCGACAGACCGAGCTCCTTCGCTAGGCGCTTCAGCCGGCGATCCTGGTCCACCCGCAGATAGACCTGCTTCCGCACCATCCGGGCCATGCGGCCATCTCCCTCCCAAGAGAGAATAATGTATATAGTGATGTATATCCGGCCACCAGGCGGCGGGCCCCCTTCCACTGGGAAGTCGCCCTAGACCTGGGGCGGCTCGACGAAGTGGTTCAGCGGCCCGCGGCCATGGCCCAGGCGGGGCGCCGCCGCGATCGCCCGATCCACGAAATCCACGGCGGCCTCCACCGCGCGCTCGAGCGGCCGGCCCAGCGCGAGCCCTGCGGCGATGGCGGCCGAGAGGGTGCAGCCGGTCCCGTGGGTCCCTGGAGTCGGGATTCTCGGTCGCGCGAGCCGGCGCCCGTCGCGGCCGATCACCAGCACGTCCACGACCTGGTCGCCCTCGAGGTGGCCGCCCTTCACGAGCGCCGCTGCCGCCCCCGACTTGACCAGCCTCCACGCCGCCCGCTCCATCGCATCAACGTCGTGGACCTCCGAGCCGGTGAGCGCCGACGCTTCGGCGAGGTTGGGCGTGACCAGCGTCGCTAACGGCACGAGTCGCGTGAGGATCAGGTCCTCGGCCTCGGGGTGCAGCAGCCGCTCGCCGGAAGACGCGACCATCACCGGATCGAGCACGTAGTTGGGGAGGTGGTGGCGCGAGAGCCCTTCGGCGACGGCCTCGACCACCGATGCCGAGCCGAGCATGCCGCTCTTCACGGCCTGGGGCGGCAGGTCTTCCGCGACCGCGTCGAGCTGTGCCGCAACGAGTGAGGCCGGCACCGGCTCCCACGCACGGACGCCGGCCGTGTTCTGCGCGGTGACGGCCGTGACGACGGTGGTGCCGAAAACGCCGAACTGGTGAAAGGTCTTGAGATCGGCCTGGATGCCGGCGCCGCCGCCGGAGTCCGAGCCGGCGACGGTCAGGACGACGTTCACTTCGGGGTCGGCTGCCGGTCGGGTGGGGGCGGGAGCCGGCTCACCGCCGCCTTGAGGCGCTCGAATTCGGGCGCGTCGCGCGTGCCCGAGGTAAGGAGCGCCTGCGCCGCGGGCGTGCGGGCGATCAGCGCGTTCACGTCGGCGATGCGGTCCGCCGCCATCGGGTGCGACGCGAAGAATGCCTGAAGCGCGCTTGGCCGGCTCCGCTCGAGCGATTGCAGCGTTTCGAACATCCCGACGATGCCGCCCGGATTGATGCCCGCCTGCGTCACGTAGCCGACGGCGGCCTCGTCGGATTCGCGCTCCTGGTCGCGGCTGAACCTGGCGAAGACGAGCTGGCCGGCGATGCTCACCCCGGCCTGCGCCGCGCCGCTCGGCTGGCGGCCCAGGAGCACGCCCACGACGCCGATTCCCGTCTCGGCCGCTTGCGCGCGGCCGATCTGTTTGGCCGAATGGCGGAGCTCGACGTGCCCCATCTCGTGGCCGAGGACGCCGGCCAGCTCGTCCAGGCTGCGGGCGTTCTCGATGAGCGCGCGCGTCACGTAGATGTAACCCCCGGGCACCGCGAAAGCGTTGACCGCATCGCTGTTGACGATGGTGAAGTGGTAGGTGATCTCCCGGCGCTGAGCGAACGGCGTGAGACGGCCGGCGATGAGGTCGAGATCGGCCTGGATGGCGGGGATGTGGACCATCGGCATCTCGCGCTCGAGCTGCGCCGCATAGCGCTGCCCGAGGTCCATCTCCTGCCGCACGCCGATGGCGCACCCGGCCAGCAGAGCCGCGAAGGACGCGAATCCGCAGTATCTTGCGAGGCGCATGGGGCGTAATCTGCACTCCCTGGTCCGCGATCTCCAACGGCGCAAGCGGCGCGAGCGCCGAGGTCTCGTCGTGGCCGAAGGACGCCGCCTTGTCGAGGACGCACTCGCCGCCGGCTCCACCGTGGTCGCCCTGCTCGTGGCCGACGACGTGGCGGAGAAAGCGGCCGCCCCCCTCCTCGCCGCGGCGGTCGATCGCGGCATCCAGGTCGAGGTCGCGACGCGCCAGGACTTCGACGCCCTTGCCGACACCGAAACGCCGAGCGGCGTGATGGCCGTGATCGAGTGGACGCCCCTCCCCCTGGAGCGCGCCCCCACGCCCGACGGGCCGCGCGCCACGGTGCTCGTCCTCGACGGCGTGCAGGACCCCGGCAACGTCGGTACGATGATCCGGACCGCGCACGCGCTGGGCGCGTGGATGACGGTCGCGCTGGACGGGACGGCCGACGTCGCGAGCCCCAAGGTGATCCGCTCGGCGATGGGCGGGGTGTTCCGGCACCGGGTCGCGCAGGCTTCCTTTGACGCGTTCGCGGCCTACGCGGACCGTGCCGGGCTCGAGGTCTGGCTGGCCGTGCAGGACGGATGGCCGGTCACGCTGAACGACCCGACGCCGGCGCGGCTCGCGCTCGTGGTCGGCAACGAAGGCGGCGGCGTGCGCGAGGCGTGGGCGAGCCGCCCGCACCGGCGGGTGACGATCCCCATGCGCCCGGGCGCGGAGTCCCTCAACGCCGGCGTCGCCGCGGGCATTCTCCTCTACGAGCTGACGCGTGCTCCTCGCTGAGCCGGTGCTGATCGTCTTCGCGGGCGTCTTCGGGTCGCTGCTCGGCAGCTTCCTCAACGTGTGCGTGTACCGGCTTCCTCGCGACGAGTCGGTCATCCGGCCGCGGTCGCGCTGCCCGTCGTGCCAGACGCCGATCGTGTGGTACGACAACGTCCCCGTGATCTCCTGGCTGCTGCTGCAGGGCCGGTGCCGAAAGTGCCAGGTGCGCATCGGCGTCCGCTATCCCATCATCGAGCTGTTGATGGCGGGCGTGTGGACCGGCAGCATTGCGTGGCTCGGCCCGACCGTCGCGGCCTTGAGCGCGGCGCTCCTCACCACGCTCCTGGTCGGCATCCTCCTCACCGACGCGGAGCACATGATCATCCCCGACGAGTTCTCCTTGGGCGGGCTCGGGGCCGGGGTCGGCCTGTCGCTGGCGCCGGGTGGGCTCTCCCCGGTCCAGTCGCTGGCCGGCGCCGCGCTGGGCTTCGGCCTCATGTGGACCGCGGGCACGGTCGGGAAGTGGTGGGCGAAGCGCGAGGCCATGGGCGGCGGCGACCTCAAGATGATGGCGATGGTGGGGAGCTTTCTGGGGTGGCGGGGCGTGCTCCTCACCGTTTTCCTCGGCAGCTTGGTGGGCGCGCTGGTCTTCCTGCCGGCGCTGCTCCGGCGCGAGCGCTTCCGCGAGGTGCCCTTCGGGGTCTTCCTCGCGATGGGCGGCGTCGCGGCGCTCGTGGCCGGCGACCGGATCGCCGCCTGGTACCTGCACGCGGTGGGCTGGCGGTGAAACCTCGACGCTCGGGACGGGGTAGGGTGACCCACCCATGACCGACGCACTCTTCGGCACCACGGAAGGCTCGGGGCCCGACATCCTCGAGCGCTTCGGCAACGACCTCAATGCCGCGGCCCGCCGCGGCGACCTCGAGCCGGTGCGGTGCCGCGACGCGGAGATCGCGCGCATCATCGACATCCTGCTCCGCCAGACCAAGCACAACCCGGCGCTGGTGGGCGCGGCGGGCGTCGGCAAGACGGCCCTGGTGGAGGGCCTCGCGCAGCGGATCGTCGCCGGGGACGTGCCCGCCGCGCTGCGCGAGGTGCGCATCGTCGCGCTCGACCACGTAGCCCTCCTCGCCGGCACCATGTTCCGCGGCCAGTACGAGGAGCGGGTGCGCCGGCTCATCGAGGCGGTGTCGAACGACCCCGACGTCATCCTCTTCGTGGACGAGATGCACAACCTGATCGGGCAGGGAACGGCGATGGGGGTCGCGATGGACGCGGCGAACATGCTGAAGCCCGCGCTAGTGCGCGAGGACTTGCGGGTGATCGGCGCGACCACCGCCGGCGAGTACGAGCGGTGGATCAAGGGCGACCCGGCGCTGGAGCGCCGCTTCCAGCCGGTGCTGGTGCGCGAGCTCACCGGCGAGGAGGCGATGGACGTGCTGCGGGCGCGCCGCCACCGCCTCGAGCACCATCACGCGGTGGCGATCGCGGACGATGCGCTCCAGGCGGCGCTCATCCTCACCGACAAGTTCGTGACCGACCGCGCCCAGCCCGACAAAGCGATCGATGTGCTGGACGAGGCGTGCGCGCACGCCCAGGCGACGGCGACGTTGCCGCCGGAGCTGGAAAAGGTGGTGAACGAGCGGCGTCGGGTCGATGCGGCGATCCGCCGCCGGCTGGCGCGGGGGGAGAAGCTCGACGCTCAGGCGGACGGGCGGTCGGGCGGTCAGACGGACCGGGAGGATCCGATCGACGTATTCGCCAGGGAGATTGGGCCGGCGCTGGAGCGGATCGGCGCCGAGATCGACCGGATGTTCGGGAATCCGAAGGGTGGACCGGCGGACCGGCGGACCGGCGGTCAGAGCGACGCGACACCGACCGCCGGACCGCCTGACCGCCCGCCCGCCGAAACGCTCCCCCAGCGGCGGGACCGCCTCGACCAGGAGCTCAGGCGAGGCCTGGAACAGCTCGGCGTGGTGGTGCGCGGGTCGGACGTGGCGCGGGCCGTGAGCGCGGCCGTGGGCAAGCGCATCGAGTGGACCGGGTGAGGAAGGAGCGGCGCGAGGAGCGCAGGGGGCCTCGCCGAGGCGAGCACTGTCGGGGCGCAGCCCGGCGAGGCTCCCTGCGCTCCGAGACGCCGCTCCACGTCGCCTCGCTCCTTGCGCTACTCCTCGTCGCCCTCGCGGGCGTCACGATCCCGGTGCGCGCGCAGGACACCGACGCCGTCCAGCGCATCGCGCGGGACGTCATCCCCGAAGTGGAGCGCGCGGTGGGGCTCACCTTCCGGCGGCCGCCGGTTGTGGTCTCGCGGAGCCGGGACCAGGTGCGCGGCTATCTCTCGCGCAAGATCGCGCAGGAAATGCCCCCTCCCGAGATGCGCGGCGTGGAGCGGGCTTACCGCGCCTTCGGCCTCATCTCCGGGGAGGCCGACCTGCGCCGGCTGATGCTCGACCTTTACAGCGAGCAGGTCGCCGGCTTCTACGACCCCGACTCGGCCACCCTCTTCGTCGTTCGCGGCGCGGATCCCGCCATGGTGCGCCTCATCCTCGCGCACGAGCTGGTCCACGCGCTCCAGGACCAGTACATGTCGCTCAACGCCATCCTGAAGCTGAGGCGGCAGAATGACCGGCAGATGGCTGGCCAGGCGGTGGCGGAGGGACAGGCGACACTCGCCTCGATCCTGGCGCTCACGCCCGGCGCCGACCTGCCCAGCCTCGAGGGGATGTGGGACGGGGTGCGCGAGGGCATCCGCTCGCAGCAGGAAGCGATGCCCGTGTTCGCCGCCGCGCCGCGGATCATCCAGGAGGGGCTGCTCTTCCCCTACCTCTACGGGGCCGAGTTCATGCGGACCTTCGGCGAGCGCCGCGCGCGGACGGACGAGCAGCCGTATGGGAACCGGCTTCCGGTCTCGACGGAGCAGGTCCTGCACCCCAGTCGCTACACCGCACGCGAAGCGCCGGTGCGGCTCTCGTTCCCGCCGCTCTTGCCGGGTGACACCCTCGTCTACGACGACGACTTTGGCGAGTTCGAGACCCGGGTGGCCCTCGAGACGTGGGGCGTCGCCGAGGCCGACGCGATCGCCGCCGCGTCGGGGTGGAATGGGGACCGCTACGAAGTCCTCGGCACGCCGGCCGGCACGGCTGTCGTGTGGGCGACCGCATGGGACACGACGCAGGACGCGGCCGATTTCGCGCGAACGCTGCGCAGCGGGTGGGCGCGCGGGCCGGGCCGCGTGGCCTCCCGAAGGTGGCGGGCCGATGCGCTCACGGTCGGCGGGGTCAGCGTGGTGCGGCTGATCGACGCGCCGAACGGATGGGCGGGTTGGGCACGGGTGCCGGACGTGCGGGTAAGACGTTAAAGAGAAAAAGGCGTTGAAAGTTGAAGAGAAGAAGGCGTTGAAGGTCAAAGCATCCCCACAGCCGCGCTTCGACTTTCAACGCCTTTCTTCATTCAACCTTCAACGCCTTTTTCTCTTCAACGCTAGAGTCTCGCAATCAAGAAATTCACGAGGAACGCCACCACGCCGACAAAGCCTCCCAGCCAATACCCCAGCCGCACGATCAGGTCCAGCTCCCGCTGCGTCACTCCGCGGATCAGCTCCTCCATCCGCTGAATCGAGAACCCTTTCACCTTCTCCTCGACCATCTCGCGCACCGAGAGCTGCGCGACCACGATTGGCACCTGCTGCTTGATCCACCCCCACATCGGATCGTTCAGCGAGGCCACAATGCGCCTGGGCGCGTCCTCGGGCAGGAGTGCCGCCGGCTGGCCGATGCGCCGGTCGAGCAGCGCGGCGCCCCCCGCGGCGAAGCCTTCCGCGATCCACGACCGGACGCGCTCGCCGCGCGCCGCCTCCTGGAGCCAGTCCGCGGCCTTGTCGGGCGGGAGCAGGGCGAGGAGGTCGCCCCAGGTGCGGCGCTCCGTGGCCTCGAGCGCCTGGTCGAGCTTGGTGATCGCGAAGGCCCGGGTGTTGGGGTCGCGCATCGCCGTGAGCACGTAGTCCGAGGCAGTGCGCTTCACGCCTTCGAGCCGGTCGCCGTTCAGGCTCCCGAGGTGCTCGCGCAGCGGCTTGCGCAAGAAGGCGACGACGGCCTCGTTCACCGCGCGCGAGAGCTGGTCCCGCATCGAAGGCTCGTCGAGCAGCCGCCCGATCTGCTCGGCCCCGTCGCGCTCGAAGGCGTCCATGATCCGGCCGATGGTCTTTTCGCTCACGACCAGCTTCGCAATCACCCGCTCGTGGATGAGCAGGTCCTGCGTGAAGCGCTGCACCAGCCCGTGCACCGTGGTCTGCACGCGCTCGCGCAGGTCCGGCCGCGCGAGCAGGCCAGCCAGCCGCTCCAGAGCCACGGGGAGGTAGGCGCGGATCCCCGCCTCGACCGCCGCCACGAGGCCGGTGGGCAGCCGATCGAGCAGCGGCTCGGGGTCGTGGGCGAGCCGGTCCACCTGCCGCTCGACGAACTCGCGGATCGCCCGCTCGAAGTCCTCGCTCTGGGCGAGCGTGTCCACCCAGCCCTCGGCCCACTGCTTGATCGATTCCTGCCGTGCCTCGGTGAGCAGGTCGGCGACGGGGCGGTCCTTGAGCTCCGCGGCCTGCCGGGCGAGAAAGTCCCGCACCGCGTCGTGGAAAGCGGGCGTGGCGGCGAACTCCACGAAGCGCTCGGCGACCTGCGGGGCGAGGTTCTGGATCGCCTGCTCCAACTCGGCCGTGACGGGCGGCGGCAGCAGCTCGCGCACCGGGCCGTACTCGCTCGTGAGCGCCTTGTTCACCCACTCGTCCAACGTGCGCTCGAAGGCCTCGCGGAGGCCGGGCGCCGTGAGCTGGCGCCCCAGGTCCTCCGGCGTGAGGAGGCGCTCACCCACGGTCTTGCCGATGCTCTTGGCCAGCCGGTCCTTGTTCTTGGGGATGGCGCCGTGGAACGTGAACGGCCCCACCTTCACCGGCTCGTAGGGGTGAAACAGCATCCAGATGGCGACGGCATTGGTGATCCCGCCTGAAAGGGCGCCGACGGCGATCGTGGTGATCGCCTGGACGAGGAGGGTCGCGGCTTCAGGGCCAAGAGGTGTCACGGTTGCTCGAATGTTAGCGTCTGGATAGCTTTAAAGGCTAATGTTTGACGAGCTTAGCGAAAAGCTTTCCGCCGCGCTCAGTCAGCTTCGAGGGCGCGGCGTTTTGACCGAGGAGGCCATCGCAGACGGGCTGGAAACGGTCCGGATGGCGCTCCTCGAGGCGGATGTGGGGTTCGACGTCGCGCGCCGGTTCACCGAGCGCGTGGGAGAAAAGGCGGTCGGGCTGCCGGCGCTCAAGTCGGTGGCGCCGGGCCAGCAGCTGGTGAAGATCGTGCACGAGGAGCTGGTCCGCCTCCTGGGCGAGCGGCCAGCCGCGATCCGCTACGCCAGCGTGCCGCCCACGATCGTGTATCTGGTCGGGCTCCAGGGCTCAGGCAAGACGACCACCGCCGCGAAGCTCGCCAGGCGCCTTACGCTGGAGCAGAAGGCGCCGTTTCTGGTCGCGGCGGACGTGTACCGGCCCGCGGCCGTCCTTCAGCTCGTGGAGCTGGCAGGCCGCGTGAACGTGGGGATTCACGCCGAGCCGGGGCAAACGGACGTCGTAGGCATCGTGCGGCGCGGCATCGAGGCCGCCAGGCACGCGCGGGCGCGGACGGTGCTGGTGGACACGGCCGGCCGGCTCGCGATCGACGCCGGGATGATGGACGAGCTCGGCCGGCTCAAGCAGGCGGTCCCGCCGCACGAGGTGCTCCTCGTGGCGGACGGGATGACGGGGCAGGACGCGGTCCGCATCGCGAAGGGGTTCCACGACGCCGTCGCCATCACCGGCGTGGTGCTGACCAAGATGGACGGCGATGCGCGGGGCGGGGCTGCGCTCTCGATCTACGAAACGACGCAGGCGCCCATCAAGTATGTGGGCGTGGGCGAGGGGCTCGAGGCGATCGAGCCGTTCCGGCCCGACCGCATCGCGAGTCGGATGCTCCAGATGGGCGACGTGCTCACGCTCGTTGAGAAGGCGGAGCAGTCGCTCGACCGCGCCAAGGCCGAAAAGCTGGCGCGGAAGGTGACCACCAAGAAGGGAATGAACCTCGAGGACTTCCTCGAGGCGCTGCGCGAGATGCAGAAGCTGGGGCCGCTGGAGTCGCTGCTCGGCATGCTGCCGGGCGTGAACCGTGAGATGATGAAGGCGGTGAAGGCGACGGACCCCAAGCGGATGAAGCACGTCGAGGCCATCGTGCTCTCGATGACGGCCGAGGAGCGGCGCCACCCCGAGATCCTGAACGGGGCGCGGCGGGCGCGGATCGCGCGGGGCTCCGGCCGGTCGGTGCAGGAGGTCAACCGGCTGCTGGCGCAGTTCAAGGAGATGGGGAAGTTCATGAAGGGAATGGGCGGTCTCAAAAGTCTGCCGCGCATGGGCAGAGGAGCGGTATGAGATGGGTGTGAAGATCCGGTTGCGCAAGGTCGGGCGGAAGCACCAGCCCTCGTACCGCATCGTCGTGGCGGACTCGGAGTCGCCGCGCGACGGGCGCTTCATCGAGATGCTGGGCCACTACTACCCGCGCGCCAAGGGCAAGCAGCAGTTCGACCTCGACGTCGCGAAGGCCGTGGCGTGGCTCAAGAAGGGCGCGACGCCGTCGGAGACGGTCGCGTCCATCATGAAGCGGGCGGGCTGCTTCGGGGTCGAGCTGCCGCCGCCGGACGTCGAAGGGAACTAGGCGTGGCCGGGCCGACCCATTTGGCGGTCGGTCTCCTCAAGAAGCCGCACGGGGTGAAGGGCGACGCGCTCGTCTTTCCCCTCACGGACGAGCCGGAGGCGGTGTTCCGCACCGGGCGCACTCTTGCGGTGCTGGACCGGGGCGGCCAGCCGACCGGGCAAGAGGTGATCGTGACACGGAGCCGCGCGTATCACCGCGCCTGGCTCGTGCACTTCGAAGGGATGGAAGACCGCACGGCGCTCGAGGTGCTGCGCGAGCGCTACCTGGGCCTGGCGGTGGGCGAGGCGCGGCCGCTCGAGCCCGGCGAGTTCTACCTGCACGAGCTGGTGGGGCTCCGGGTCGAGACCAAGGAAGGCGAGGCGGTGGGGGACGTCACGGCGGTCGTGGAGGCGCCCCAGGGGTGGCTGCTCAACGTGAAGGGCGCCTCGCGCGAGCACCTGATCCCGTTCACGGCGGGCGTGGTGCGGCGGGTGGACCGGGCGGAGAAGCTGGTGGTGGTGACGCCGCCGGCGGGGCTGTTGGAGATCTGAGTGCTGGACGTCACGGTCGTCACGCTCTTTCCGGAGTACTTCGCGGCGCCGCTCGCGACGAGCATCCCGGGACGGGCCGCCGCGAAGGGGCTGGTGCGGTACACGGTCGTGGCGCTGCGCGATTACACCAACGACCGGCACCAGACGGCGGACGACGAGCCCTACGGGGGCGGGGCGGGAATGGTCCTCAAGCCCGAGCCGTTCTTCGAGGTGCTGGACGCGCTCAAGCCGGAGCCGCCGGTGGTGCTGCTTTCGGCGCGCGGCAAGCGAATCGAGCACGCGGATGCCGTCAGATACTCGCTGGGGACGCAGCTAACGCTGCTGTGCGGGCACTATAAGGACGTGGACCAGCGGGTCGCCGATCACCTGGCCACGGAAGAGCTGTCGATCGGCGACTTCGTCCTGTCGGGCGGCGAGCCCGCGGCGCTCTGCGTCATCGACGCGGTGGTGCGGCTGCTGCCCGGCGCGCTGGGCGACCACGAGTCGGCGGCGGGCGACTCGCACTACGACGGCCTGCTGGCGCCGCCCTCGTACACCCGGCCGCCGGAGTATCGCGGCTGGAAGGTGCCCGAAGTGCTGCTCTCCGGCGATCACGCACGCATCGAGGCGTGGCGTCAGGCGGAAGCGGAACGACTGACCCGGGAGCGCCGTCCCGACCTGTGGACGCGCTACCGCGCACTGATGGAGGAGTAAGTCATGAACAGGCTGGCGACGATGCAGCGCGAGGGACTGCGGACGGATCTGCCCGATTTCCGTCCCGGCGACACGGTGAAGGTGAACGTGCGCGTGCGCGAGGGCGACAAGGAGCGCCTGCAGGCGTTCGAGGGCGTGTGCATCGGGCGCAAGGGTGCCGGCGTCAGCGAGACGTTCGTGGTGCGCAAGATCTCGGCCGGGGTGGGCGTCGAGCGGATCTTCCCGGTTAACTCGCCGAACGTGGCGTCGGTGGAGATCGTGCGCAAGGGGAAGGTGCGCCGCGCGAAGCTCTACTACCTCAGGCGGCTCACCGGCAGCAAGGCCACGCGCATCAAGGAGAACCGGGAGCAGCAGTAGTGCTCGGCCTCGAGGTCGAGCGGGCGTACTTCGCGCGTGGGAGCCGCCACGTCGCCGGTGTGGACGAGGTCGGGCGCGGGCCCTGGGCGGGCCCCGTGATCGCGGCCGCCGTCCTGGTCGGCCCCGAGACGCCCCGCCTCGAAGGCGTCGACGACTCCAAGCAGCTCACCAGCCGCCGCCGCGAGCAGCTCGCGGCGGCGATCGTTTCCAGCCTCCCGTACGCGCTGGGCGCGGCCAGCACGCGCGAGATCGACCGGCTCAACATCCGGCGGGCGACGGCCCTCGCGATGCGACGCGCGGTCCTCCGGCTCCCCCGCGCCGACGACACCGTCATTCTGGTCGACGGGCTCCCTGTCCCGGAGCTGGGAATGGCGCACCAGGCGATCGTGGACGGGGACGCGCAGTCGTTCGCGATCGCGTGCGCGAGCATCGTGGCGAAAACGGTGCGCGACCGCCTGATGCGGCTGCTGGCGGCGCGGTATCCGGACTATGGGTGGGACCACAACTGCGGGTACGGCACGCCGGCGCATCGCGCGGCCATCGAGCGGGTCGGCGTGACGCCGCACCACCGGCGGAGCTTTACGCCGGTGGCGCAGCGCGACCTCTTCAACTCTTCAACTCTTTAACTCTTCAACCGTTTTTCTCAGCGCGCGTAGACCTGCACGCCCCAGTAGCAGGGGTTCTGGCGACAGGTCGCCATCTCGACCGAGAGGCGGAACGTCCCGGCGGCCGGCGCGGTGAACTGGAGCGTCGGGTAGTCGTCCGTCTCGATGTCCTCGATGATCTTGGCGCCGCTGGGAGCGTAGAGGCGGAGGTCGACGTCCGAGCAGTCCTCGTCGCATACCCCGATGATGACGTATCGGCCGCCGGCCTGGAGCGTCACGGCCTTCTGGTCGGAGTCGTCGTCGTTGAGCGCGCCGTACACCGGCTCGCGGTCGGCCACGTAGCCGAGCTCGAGTATCCTCGCCGAGTGACGCGCGAGTTGGGCGCGGATCTGCTGCTGGTAACTCTGTTGCGCGGTGGCGGGAGACGCGGCGGCGAGGGCGGCGAGGGCCAGCAGTCCGGAGACCAAGGCGGGTTTCATCGTGCGCTCCGAGCGAGGAGTGGATCGGGAACGTCGCGGTTCAATCAGTCCAATGTTCCCGCCCGCGCGTGGCGGCGCAAGGTCACGGGTCACGGCCTCGCGCCAACGCCAAGAAACGGAAACCGCCCTGCTTTCGGGCGGCGTGGTGCGCCGCCTACAAGCGGTTACCGACCAACGTCTTGCATGACGGCGCCCCCGCTGCGAGGTTTGGCGTGCCGACCCGGTAGCTCAGCTGGTAGAGCAACGGACTTTTAATCCGTAGGTCGTGGGTTCGAAGCCCACCCGGGTCACTCGAACGGCCTCCCTTCCCAACGTGCGTCCGCGTCAGGCCCGCCGGATCCTCACTGGACCCTGGTGCGCTCCCCCTCGTGGGCCTTGGCTCCGGGATCGTCCGAAGCGGTCTTGCACCAACGGCTTGGGTGCGCTTAGTTCGAGCTTGAAGCTTGGCGCCCGCCGGCGCGACGCGGGCGGGCATGGGCCTGGGAGGGGGGAACGTGCCAACGAGTCCGTCACGCCTGAGCTATATGGTTCTCGGCCCGGCCTTGCGCTGGGCCGCGGCGCTCGGGATCGTCGGAGCGCTCGGCGCGGCGGCCTACACGGGCTATAGGCTCATCGGGACGACCTCCGGCACGACACGGGCCGTCGTCACCGCCCTCAAGGTAGAGGCCGCCACCCGCCGCGCCCTTGGAATCGTCAGCGACCTCGCATCGGACCGCCGCAGCTTCGAGCTCACCCGCAACAGCCGGTACCTGGACGATATCGACCGGGACCACGAGCGCATGGTCGCGGCCCTCAACATGCTCCGCGACGACGTGGCGGACGCGCCGGCGCTCTCCGCCCTGGTCGACTCGGCGCAGAACGGGATCGGTGCATGGGTGGACGTGGCGGTCCTGCCCGCTCCGGCCCAGCCGCCGACGCCCGGCGCGCGGCGGCCCCGGGAGTTGCTCCGCGACACCCAGGCGAGCCTTCGCGCGATCCTCGCCGCGGCGGAACGCGACGAGCGCGAGGGCGAACGGGCGATGGCCACGGCGCGGGCCCGGGCGCGGTGGCTCTGGCTGGTGGTGACGCTCGTCGCCACCTCGGCCCTCCTTGCGCTCGCCAACGCGGCTTACCGGTGGCAGGCGCGCGTCCACAAGGCCGTCCGCGAGCTCGACCTCCTGCTCAGCGCGATGCCGTTTACCCTGCTCTCGCTCGATCTCACGGGCCGCATCCGCCAGGCCCCCGGCCGCTCGCCCGGGCTATTGGGCCTGACGCGGCGGCAGCTCGCCGGCCGGCGGCTCGCGGACCTCGTTTCCGCTTCCGACCGCGAGGAGATCGAGTTGGGGTTCGTCGAGGCGCTGCACGGGGCGCAGGTCGAGGTCGAGGCGCTCTCGCAGGCGGAGGACGGCGCGCCGCGATGCCTGGTGATCACCCTAGGGAAGATGGAGGACATGGGCGACGGCGTCGGCGTCTCCGCCGTGGTGCGCGACGTGAGCGCGGAGCGCGCGCTTCAGACGCAGGTCGTGCAGCAGGAGCGGCTCGCCAGCGTGGGCTCGCTCGTGGCGGGCGTGGCCCATGAGCTCAACAACCCGCTGTCCGCGATCGCCACGTTCGCCACCGTGATCAGCCGTCGGGCGCTGGAAGTCGAGGATCGGAACTCGCTCGACGCGATCGTCGCCGAGGCCCAGCGGTCCGCGAAGATCGTGCGCAACCTGCTCGACTTCTCGCGCCAGCGGGCCCACCAGCACGAACCCACCAACCTGGCGCTGGTGATCGAGCGGACCGTGACGCTGCGGCGCTACGAGCTCCGGTCGGCGCGCGTGGATCTCGCCGTGGACGTGCCCCCCGACCTGCCGGGGGTGCTCGGCGACGGGCAGGAGCTGCAGCAGGTCTTCCTCAATCTTCTGGTCAACGCGGAGCACGCGGTCCGCGGCCGCCCGGAGCCGCGCATCCGGATCGAGGCGCGCGCGCCGAGCGCCGGCGTGGTTCGGGTCGTGGTGGAGGACAACGGACCGGGGATCCCTGACGACAAGCTGCAGCTGATCTTCGAGCCGTTTTACAGCACCAAGCCGAAAGGCGAGGGGACCGGTCTCGGCCTTTCGCTCTCGCGTGGCATCGTGAAGGAGCACCACGGCGAGCTCCGGGCCGAGCACGCAGAAGGGGGAGGGGCGCATTTCGTGGTGGAGCTGCCGGCTTTGGCCGGCGTCGCGATTCCGGCCACGCCCGTCCCGCGGCGCGTCTCGATCGCACGGCCAACCCCGACGGGGCCCGGCGCGCATGTCCTCGTCGTGGACGACGAGCCCGCCAACCGGAACGCGCTGAGCCGGCTGCTGCAGCGCCTCGGCTACCGGGTGAGCGCGGCGGGCGACGGCCGGGAGGCCCTCCAGCTCCTCGAGCGCGAGCCGGTCGCGTGCGTGCTCTCGGACGTCCACATGCCGGTGCTGGACGGCGCGGAGATGTATGAGGCGATCGTGAAGCGGTGGCCGGAGCTGGCCACGCGCGTGGTCTTCATGTCGGGCGACAGCGCCGCCGATGCGAGCGTGCAGCGCCTCGCGGAGCGCGGCTGCCCCGTGCTCCAGAAACCGTTCGAGCTGGACGACGTCAAGAAGATCCTCCAGCGGATGACCGCTCCGAGCGCCGCCTAGTGCCGCTACAACTCGTTCGACCTCGGCTGCGGTCAGTCGAGGGCTGAAGCCCTCGCTCGGCGTTGGCGCGTCCTGAAGGACGCGGGTTCGGTGGCGGCTACGGCTCCTCGCGGGCGACGAGCACGGGAACGCCGCTGTCACGGCGCTCGCCGTTGCCGAGTTGGCCGTCCAGGCCGAGGCCCCAGCAGTAGGCGGCGCCGCTCGTCGCGATACCGCAGGTGTGGAACGCACCGGTGCTGATGGTGCGGAACGTGAGATCACCCGCCACGCGGACCGGGGTCGTCCCGCACGGGATCACGATCTGGTCCGAGATGGGGCACTCGCCGGACGTGTCGCCGCCGAGCTGGCCGTGGTAGTTATTGCCCCAGCAGTAGCCGGCCCCGTCCGTGGCGACGCCGCACGTGTGGAAGGTGCCGGCGCTCACCGAGCGGAAGCGAAGTCCGCTGGAAACGGGCACCGGTGTGTTCCGCTGGTTGCGTGAGCTGTCGCCCAGCTGCCCGTAAGCGTTCGATCCCCAGCACAAGGCGGTTCCGTCGTTCGCGACGGCGCAGGTGTGCCCCTCCCCTGCGCTCATCGACGCGAACGCGATGCCGCCCGTGACCGAGGTGGGCTGCGTGGCGTCGGTCGTCGTGCCGTTGCCGAGCTGGCCTAGGAGATTACCTCCCCAACAGTACGCGTCACCGCCGCGACGCAGGGCGCAGGTGTGAGTCCCCCCGGCGCTCACCGATTGGTAGAGGAAGCCGCCCGTGACCGGCACGGGACTGGTGTTGCAGGTCACCAGGAGGTTCGCGCAGGCGTCCGGCGGGGCCGTGTTGCCGAGCCGCCCGCCTCCGCTGTCTCCCCAACAGTAGAGAACCAGCGACGCCGTGAGCGCGCAGGTGTGGTAGTCGCCCAAGCTCGCCGACGCGAATGAGAGGCCGCCGGTCACCGGCCACGGCACCAGGCTGGCCTCGGTCGAGCCGCTGCCCAGCTGGCCGAACAGGTTGTAGCCCCAGCAGTAGGCGTCGCCGGCCCTGGTGAGGCCGCAGGTGTGGAACCGTCCGGCGCGGATGGAATCGAAAACTGGGGCGTCGGGCACGCGCACCGCGAGGGCGCTGCTCGTGGTCGAGCCGTTGCC
Organism: Gemmatimonadota bacterium; assembly: GCA_016179225.1. GTDB lineage: Bacteria > Gemmatimonadota > Gemmatimonadetes > Gemmatimonadales > JACORV01 > JACORV01. The sequence continues at coordinate 16,574 of JACORV010000011.1, forward strand.
GAGCTGGCCGGCGAGGTTGACGCCCCAGCAGAAGGTGCCGCCGTCTGTAGCGAGGGCGCAGGTGTGGAAGCCGCCGGAACTGAGCGCGGAGAAGGCGAGGTCGCCATCGCTTGCCGTGGGCGCGTCGGCGCAAGCGGTAAGGAGAGCGAGCCCGGCGCAGGTGAGCGACGCAAAGCGGTGACGATTCGCCATGGCTCCCTGCACCAATATGCAGGGGACGGGTCGCCGCGCCAGGGCGGGCGGACGCCACCGTGCGTCGCCCGCGGGGCGCCGCTATCTTACTCGCCGACTCTCACGTGAGGGCGCGGTGCCCAAGATCTGGATGGACGGCGAATACTATGAGAAGGAAGACGCGAGGATTTCCGTGTTCGACCACGGCCTGCTATACGGGGACGGGGTCTTCGAGGGCATCCGCGCGTACAACGGCAAGGTCTTTCGGCTGGCACAGCACCTCGACCGGCTGTACGCCTCCGCCAAGGCGCTAGTCCTCGAGATCCCTATGACGCCAGACGACATGACGGCCATGGTCGAGGACTGTGTGCGCGTCAACGGGCTCAGCGACGCGTACATCCGGCTCGTGGTGACGCGCGGCTTTGGCGATCTCGGCTTCGATCCGCGGAAGTGCAAGCGCGCGACCGTCTTCTGCATCGCCGACAAGATCGCGCTGTGGCCCGCCGAGATCTACGACCGCGGGATCAGGGCGATCACCTCGTCCGTCCCCGTGAACCAGCCGAGTGCCCTCGCGCCACAGATCAAATCGCTCAACTACATCTCCCACATTATGGCCAAGATCGAGGCCAACAACGCCGGCGCCGACGAGGCGCTGATGCTCGAGCCGACGGGGCTGGTGGCCGAGGCCACCGGCCAGAACCTCTTCTGCGTGACCGGGAGGCGGGTGCGCACGACGCCGGGCTTCAACGGCATCCTGCGTGGCGTGACCCGCGCTGCGGTGATCGAGCTGGCGCGCGAGGCGGGCTACGACGTTCACGAAGAGCCGCTCACGCGGTACGACCTCTACACGGCGGACGAGCTCTTCCTTACCGGAACGGCCGCCGAGGTGGTGGGCATCGTGCAGCTCGATGGACGAAAGATCGGCTGCGGGCAGGTCGGCGACATCACGAAGGATCTGGCCGGGCGGTTCCGCGAGCTCGCGCGGCGCGGGGGGTGAAACTGGCAGACGCCGTGCCGAATTGGCGGGCCGGGATTCCTTGACCGGGCCGACGCGGCCCGAACATATTGCCCCGTACAGGGGTAGCTCAGTCGAACCGCCACGGAACGAGGAGTGCTCTGAGGAAGCTCGGCTGGATTCTCTGCGTCGGGGTCGCGGCGTGCGCCCCCGCCCCGCCCGCCCCGGTGACGCCGGTCGCCACACGACCGGCGAACGCGGATCCGCCGGGCCGATGCTGTGCGCCTGAAAGCGCGGCGGCCCGCCCCAGCGCTCCGCGATCGCCCGCCGACCCCCTCCCCACAGCCCGAACCACCGCCACCGCCGACCCCGACACCCTTCCCGACGAGGTCTTCCTCGATTCGCTCCGGGAAATGGCTGGCGACTCGGCCGCGCCGACGGTGGTCGCGGTGGCGCCCGAGGCGGTGCGTGAGGAAGCCGCTAGCCTGTTCGGGCGTCCGGAGGCCGCCGCGGCCTCCGCGACCTGGGACATCGACGTGGCGTCGTACGCGTCCCACGAGCGGGTGCAGTACTGGATGGACTTCTTTTCGGGCCGGGCGCGGCGCCATTTCGAGATCTACCTGGCGCGGCTGGGCCGTTACGACTCGATGATCCGCACGCGCCTCGCCACGGCGGGCCTCCCGCAGGACATGATCTACCTCGCGATGATCGAGAGTGGAATGAACCAGAACGCGCGGAGCCGGGCGGGCGCGGTGGGCCTCTGGCAGTTCATCCCGGGCACGGCGCGGCGCTACGGCCTGGTGGTGGACGCGTGGGTGGACGAGCGGCGCGACCCGTACCGAGCGACCGACGCGGCGATCCGGTTCCTCACCGAGCTCAACAGCCGATTCGGCTCGCTGTACCTGGCGGCCGCCGCGTACAACAGCGGCCCGGGCAAGATCCAGCGGGGCCTGCAGCGGTACGACTTCGGCGCCCTGAACGGCGACGACCGGTACTTCGCGCTCTCCGAGGGCACGTTTCTGCGGCGCGAGACTCGGGATTACGTGCCCAAGCTCATCGCCGCCGCGCTCCTCGCCAAGGAGCCCGAGCGCTGGGGCTTCACGGGCATCCAACCGTGGGCGCCGCTTCGCTACGACTCGGTGCGGGTCAGCTTCGCGGTGGGGCTCGACGTGCTCGGGCGGCTCGCAGGAACGACCCGGGACGCGATGGAGGAGATGAACCCGTATCTCTACCGCGCGGTGACCCCGCCCGACCGCACGGTCTGGTTGCGGGTGCCGATGGGCGCGGCGGATTCGGTGGCGGCGCGGCTGGCTGCCCTCCCGCCGGGCGAGCGGATCACGGTACTCGTCCACTACGTGTCGCGCGGGGAAACTCTGTCGCGCATCGCGCGGCGGTACGGCGTCAGCGTGACGGACATCACCAGCGCCAACCGCGGGGTCCAGGCGCGCCGGCTCCGGAGCGGCCAGCGCCTGGTGATCCCCACCTCGCTGGGTGGGCGGGGCGTGGGCGCGGCGGAACGGCGAGACGGCGGAACGGTGGGACGGCGGTCAAGCAGGGTCACGCGCATGGTGCACATCGTCCGGCAGGGCGAGACGCTGTCGGAGATCGCCGAGCAGTTTGGCGTGTCGGTGATAGCGCTGGTTCGCGAGAATCGACTGACCTCGAGCCGGATTCGCGTCGGGCAGGGGCTGAGGATTCCGAACTAGTTGAAGAGAAAAAGGCGTTGAAGGTTGAAGAGAAGAAGGCGTTGAAGGGTAGCCCATTTCAACGCCTTTTTCTCTTCAACTTTGAACGCCTCTCTTTCTTCAACATTTTCCACCTTCCCGACCGTCCCCCCGACTTCTCCAGCAACCTGATCTCGCCAATCGCCATCCCCCGGTCCACCGCCTTCACCATGTCGTAGA
>JACORV010000134.1 GCA_016179225.1 Gemmatimonadota bacterium
GCGCGAGCCGATGGCGCGGTGGACGATCCGATTGATCCCGGCGCCGTCCAGCGCGATGAAGGCGTCGGGCCGGAACGCGGGGTCCTCGAAGAGGTGCTTGACCCCGCGGAGATCGCCGGCGCCTTCCTCGCCCACCGTCGCGACGAAGGTGATGGGCCGGGTCGGCTCGACGCCCGCCTTCCCCAGCGCGGAAGCGAGGGCCACCATGGCCGCCAGGCCGCGCGCGTTGTCGCCGATGCCGGGAGCGATCAGGCGAGCCCCCGACTCGCGGACCCGGAGCTTGGTCTCGGCGGGGAACACGGTATCGAGGTGCGAGGCGATCACGACGCCGGCGCCGTCCGCCGGTCCCAGTCGCCCCAGCACGTTCCCGGCGCCGTCCGTCCACACACCGGCGAGCCCCAGCTCGGCGAAGCACTCGGCGACGAACGCGCCGCGCCGCTCCTCCGCGCCGCTGGGCGCCGGAATGACGGCAAGCTGGCGCTGCAGGGCGATCGTGGCGTCGTCATGGCACTCGAGCCACTCCCGCGCCGCGCGCACCTCGCGCCGTTTGGCCAGAGCCGCCATCAGACGTTCCACGCGGCAGAGGCTAACCCGCGCGCATCCCGGTGGCAAGAACGCTTGACCGCCGATGCCCCGGAGCGCAGACTGTACCGCGAGACGCCGTCCATCATGGAATACCGCGAGCTGATCTACGACTGGAACGCCGCCGGGCCGAGCTTCGACTGGGCGGGCGCGCGCGTGGACCTCAACGACGAGACCCTGCGCGACGGTCTCCAGTGCCCGTCGGTGAAGGATCCCACAATGGACCAGAAGATCCGCCTCCTTCACCTAATGGCGGATCTCGGCATCGCCTCGCTCGACATCGGGCTCCCCGGCGCGGGCCCGCGGGTGCGCGAGCAGGTCCTCGCGCTGGCTCGGGAGATCGTGAGCGCGAAGCTCCGCATCTCCCCCAACTGCGCGGCACGCACCGTCATCGCCGACGTTGAGCCCGTCGTCGAGATCTCGCAGCAGGTGGGGATCGCCATCGAAGCGGCCACCTTCATCGGCTCCTCGCCGATCCGCCAGTACGCCGAGGACTGGACGCTCGACAAGATGCTGGAGACGAGCGAGAAGGCCGTGACGTTCGCGGTGAAGCACGGCTTGCCGGTGATGTTCGTGACCGAGGACACCACGCGGGCGCGGCCGGACACGCTCCAGGCCCTCTACGGCCACGCGATCTCCTGGGGCGCCCGCCGCGTCTGCCTCGCGGACACGGTGGGACACGCCACGCCGGACGGCGTGCGCCGGCTGGTGCGCTTCGTGAAGGACGAGATCATCAGGCCCTCAGGCGAGGACGTGAAGCTCGACTGGCACGGGCACCGCGACCGCGGCATGGGCGTCATCAACTGCCTTGCCGCGATCGAGGCGGGCGCGGACCGCGTGCACGCCACCGCCCTCGGCGTGGGCGAGCGGGTGGGAAACGCGGAGATGGACCTGCTGATCGTCAACCTCCACCTCCTCGGCGCTTACCAGGGCGACCTGACGAAGCTGCCCGAGTATTGCCGGCTGGCGTCGGAGGCGGTGGGCCGGCCCATCGCGGTGGACTACCCGGTCATGGGCGCGGACGCGTTCCGCACCGGCACGGGGGTCCACGCGGCGGCGATCGTCAAGGCGCGCCACAAGGGCGACGACTGGCTCGCGGACCGCGTGTACTCCAGCATCCCCGCGGGGGAGCTCGGCATGAAGCAGCGGATCGAGATCTCGCCCGTCTCGGGGCTCTCGAACGTGAAGTTCTGGCTCGCCGCGCACGGCTACGACGCGGCGAACGAGCGCTACGCCAAGGTGCTGTTCGACGCGGCCAAGTCCACCGACCGCGTCCTGACGGACGAGGAGTGTCACACGCTGCTCGCGGGCGCGGGGGCGTAGGTGACCGCGCCCGACTATCGCGCGCTGGTCAGTTCCTACCTCGACCTTCGATGGCAGCTGGACCCCGTCGCCGCGACCTACGCGGGGGTCGGGACGCACGACGCGCGCCTCGGCAACTTCACCAGGGCGGACGTGAAGACGTCGGTCGCCGCGCTCAAGGCGATGGCCGGCGCCTTCGAGGCGGCCGACGTGGATTGTCTCGGCGACGAAATCGACCAGACGGCCGTCATCAACGACCTCCGCGTCACCATCGCGCGCTTCGAGAAGGAAAAGCCGCACGAGCAGAACCCCGAGTTCCACCTGTCGTACCTGCTGGGCGGGCTCTTCGTGCTGATGATGCGCGGAGACCAGCCGCTCGAGGACCGCGGCCACGCGCTGGCCGGAAGGCTGCGGGAGGCGCCGCGGTTCCTGAGCGATGCGCGGGCCACCCTGGGCCGGCCCGCGAAGATCTTCACCGAGACGGCGCTCTCCGTGGCGCGCGGCGGCGCGACCCTCCTCGGTGAGGCGATCCCCGAGTTCGCGAGCCGCCTCCCGCCCGAGTGTGCGCGCGCGGTGCTCGAGGCGCTCGGGCCGGCGCGCGAGGCGTTCGACGGGTTCGTCGAGTTCCTGGTCGGTCAGCTCAGCGACCGCTCGGACGGGGACTTCGCCATCGGGCGCCAGGCGTTCGACTTCCGGTTGCACTACGAGCACGCGCTGCGCGAGACGGCCCCCGAGCTGCTGCGCTACGGCGAGAGGCTCGTAGCGGAGCTCGAAGCCGAACTCGCCCGGCGGGCGGATACGCTGGCGCCCGGCGTGCCCTGGCGCGCGCTCGCGGAGCGGCTGCGCGAGCACCACCCGAAAGCCGAGACGCTCGTCGCTTCCTACGCCGCGGAGATGGAGCGGGCCCGGACGTTCGTGATGGAGCGGGGCCTCGTGGCCGTCCCCGACGGCCCGCTCCAGGTGATCGCCACGCCGTCGTTCATGCAGCCGCTGATCCCGTTCGCCGCATACGACCCGCCCGGCGCCTTCGCCACCGAGCGCACGGGCTTCTTCTACGTATCGGTGCCGGAGGAGGCGATGCTGAGCGATCACTGTGTGCACGAGATCGCGTGCACCGCGCTGCACGAGGGCTTCCCCGGCCACCATCTCCAGTTCCTGACGGCGCAGGCGCAGCCGTCGCCGGTCCGGCGCGTCGTATCGTCCCCGCTGACGGTCGAGGGTTGGGCCCTCTACTGCGAGGAGCTGATGGCCGAAGAGGGATTCCTGGCCCGCCCGGAGGAGGCCTTCTTCCAGCGCCTGCATCTGCTCTGGCGCGCCGTGCGCATCGTCCTGGACGTGCGGCTTCACACCCTCGGCATGACGGGCGAGCAGGCGGTGCGCTATATGGTGGACGTGCTCGGAATCGGGCGCGCCAGCGCCCAGGCGGAGGTGGCGCGCTATTGCGGCACTCCGGGCTACCCCCTGTGTTACGCCGTGGGCCGCCGGGAGCTGGTGCGCCTGCGCGACGACTACAAGAAGAGGTCCGGCGCCTCCTACTCGCTGCGGCGGTTCCACGACGCCGTGCTGGAGTTCGGCGGGTTGCCGGTCGCGCTCATTCGATGGGGGATGGGACTGAATGAGGTGATAGGTGATAGGTGATAGGTGATAGGGGTGCGGCGTCCGCTCGTGCCGCTCCGCCAAAGCTTCCACGCGCCGTCTACCTCTTCGGCGCAACGTCCCTCGCCAACGACTTCGCTTCCGAGATGATCTATCCGCTCCTGCCCGCGTTCGTGGGGAGACTGGGCGGGGGCGCGCTGGCGCTGGGCGTGCTCGATGGGCTCGCGGACGCGATTTCGGCCGGGTTCAAGCTCGTCTCGGGCTACCTCGCCGAGCGGCCGCACCTGCGCGGGCCGCTGGTGGTCGGCGGGTACGCCATCGCCGGCGTGGTCCGGCCGCTCATCGCGGCGGCCGGCGCGGCCTGGCACGTGATCGGGCTCAGGGCCGTGGACCGGCTCGGCAAGGGCGCGCGGACCGCGCCGCGCGACGCCATGATCGCCGGCGTCACCGATCCCGCTATCCGCGGGCGCGCCTTCGGCGTCCACCGCGCCGCCGACCACGTGGGCGCCATCATCGGGCCGCTCGTGGCGGCGGGCCTCATCGCCGCCGGCCTCGCGGTCCGGAGCGTCTTCTGGATCGCGGCCATTCCCGGAGCGCTGGCGGTGCTGTTGGCGTGGGTTGCGGTGAGAGAAGCCGGGAGCCGGGAGCCGGGAGTGGGACCTTCGGCCGGCACGCCTGCACCATCCGCAGGCACCCAAGGTACGGCTCCCGGCTCCCCTCCACCGGCTTTGCTCCGCTGGTCCTCGTCCTCACCGTCGCCGCCTTTCTCCGCGCCCCGGAGACGCTCCTCATCCTGCGTGCCCAGGACCTGGACATCCCGGTCAAGATGATCCCGATCCTGTGGGCGGCGCTGCACGTCGTCCGTTCGGCCTCATCGTATCCGGGGGGCTTGCTGGCCGACCGCTGGGGGCCACGTCGGACGCTCGCGACGGGCTGGCTGTGCTACGCCGTTTTCGCTTGGGACTTCGCCGTGTCACGGACGGCGACCCAGGCGTGGGTCATCTTCCTCGCGATGGGCCTGGTCGCCGGGCTCACCGAAAGCCCGGAACGGAAGCTCGTGGCGGCGCTCGCGCCCGGGGCGCGGCACGGCCGGGGATTCGGCTGGTATCACGGAAGCCTGAGCGCGGTGGCGCTCCCTGGCGCGGCGCTGTTCGGCTCGCTCTATGACTACGGCGGCGCGTACGTCGCGTTCGTCGCGAGTGCCGCTACGACGCTCGTCGCGGTTCTCCTGCTCGCCCTCGTTTCCCGGAGGGCCCCGATCTCGTAGGGACGGCGCTCGGCAGGCGAGGCAAAGCGCTTCAGCAGCACC
>JACORV010000132.1 GCA_016179225.1 Gemmatimonadota bacterium
GCGACGGGCCTCGTGACGCTCGGTTTCTTCGACCGCCAGACCGTGTACGCGTTGCGCCCGGAGACGCTGTTGCAGCCGACCCGCGCGAGCTGGCGCTGCGAGAGCGGGCACGAGTGGAAGAACACGCGCCTGGTCTTCCAGCTCACGCGGCAAGGCTCGGAAACGGTGGTGCAGTTCACCCACGCGGACTGGCGCGAAGGGAGCGAGTACTTCACCCTCTGCAACACGACCTGGGGTGAGCTGATGTACCGGCTCAAGGCGGCGGCCGAAGGGAAGCAGCCCGGGCCGCTCTTCCTGAAGAGCAGTCTGGCCTATTGAACGTCGGCGCGGAACCACCGGCGTAGGAGGTCCTCATGCGCACGCTCCATTCCGCCCGCCGCGCGGGCGCGCTCGCGGTCTCGGGATTGCTGCTCTTCGGCATCGTCGCGCCGCTCAACGCGCAGATCGGCCGGCTGCGCCGCGCGGTGGCGAGAGCCGCTGAGAGCGTGGATCCCAGACGTCTGCTGGAGAGCCCGCCGCCGATCACGACCAATCTGGACGACGCGGTCTGGGCTGTGGACTCGCTCGACAGCCACAACCCCAACCCCGGGGTCTTCTCGCCGCTCACCGCACTGGCGCGCGGCCCGCACGGCGGGTTCGTCCTGCGCCCAGGGCACTTCGCGATGCAGGCGCAGAGCTACTGCCTCAAGGCCGGGACGCACGGGCCGGGGGGCGGGGACGGCTACCTCTACGCCCCGCCGCGCGGGCCGGCCGAAGACCAGGTGATGAGCATCGTGCGAAACTCGGTCCAGCACCCCGGGATCCACCAGCACGACATCCAGCTGCTGCTCTGGGCGATCATCGCCCGCGCGAAGTTCGAGAACCTGCAGCCGAACCTGAAGGCCGTGGCCGCGCAGCTACTCACGCCGCAGCAGGTCCTCACGCTGAACCGGAGCGCCTGGGAGCTGGCAGGCCCGGCGCTCGAGCAGGCGATGGCCTCGCTGCCCGAGCCCGCGCAGCAGGTGCTGCGGGCCGAGTCGCAATTGCGCGACATGCTGACCAGCGCGAGCAGCTCGTTCGAGGACATGGAACGGGTAGCGGTGCTGGCCGGCGTAGCGCCCCGCGGGGAAGGGAGCCGTGACGTGCCGTCGGGACGCTGGTCGCGGCACCCGGACGGGTACTACATGCGGTATCTCCCCGCCGGCTACTCCTCGACGCGGGTGGAGGTCTGGGTGCCCGAAGGGAGCCCCGCCGTCGGCAGGGAGTTCGACCCGGCGACGCACATCGCCGTTCCGGGCAACACGGCGCGCCAGCGCCTGATCCAGTCGGCGCGCGAGCGCACGCAGAGTTGACGCGCGGGGAAGGCGCGCGCTGAAGTACGCCCCCGGCAGGAATCGCATGCCGAAGATCGCCACCTGGAATGTCAACTCCGTCCGCGCCCGCCTCGAGCGCCTCCTCGCCTGGCTCGGCCGCGAGCAGCCGGACGTCCTCTGCCTCCAGGAGCTGAAGGTCACCGACGACGAGTTCCCGCGCGTCGAGCTGGAGGCCGCGGGCTGGCAGCTCGCCGTACACGGGCAGAGGACCTATAACGGCGTCGCGATCCTGAGCCGCACGCCCCTGGAGGACGTGATCGCGGGGCTGGGTGACGGCGTGGACGATCCGGAGGCCCGCCTCCTCTCGGTGCGCACCGCGGGCGTTCGCACCGTGTGTGCCTACGTGCCGAACGGGAAGACGGTGGGTTCGGATAAGTGGGCCTACAAGCTCGAGTGGCTGAGGCGGCTGCGCGCCTACCTCGACCGCACGGCGGACCGCGCGCAGCCGCTCCTCCTCTGCGGCGACTTCAACGTGGCGCCCGAGGACCGCGACGTGGCGCGCCTCGAGGAGTGGAAGGACACGGTGCTGTGCCACGAGGAGGCGCGCGAGCGCCTGCGCGAGATAATGGCGTGGGGACTCGTGGACACCATCCGCCTGCACCACACCGGCGACGGCCCGTTCACGTGGTGGGATTACCGGATGCTCGGCTTCCCGAAGAACAACGGGCTCCGGATCGACCACATCTTCGCGACGCGGCTGCTGGCGGGGCGCTGCACGGGCGCGTACGTGGTACGCGAGGAGCGGAAAGGGAAGCTGCCCTCGGACCACGCGCCGGTCGTGGCGGTGTTCGGGACGGAGTAGGGAAGGACTTCAGGCCGGCCTTCGCCGTGCGCGGGCCTCAGCCCGCGTGGCCTCGGCGCCAAGGCGCGCTCGCTCAGGTCGCGCGGTCGACGGAAGCGGGTTGCGCTTCCATCAACGCGACGCACTCGGCGGCCGGCAGCGGGACGCCGACGAGGTAGCCTTGCAGCAGCCCGCATCCTTCGGCACTCAGGATCGCCCGCTGCACTTCGGTCTCCACGCCCTCGGCCACCACGGCGAGCCGCATGCTGCTCGCCAGCGCGATGATGCCGGCGATCAGCGTGCGCGCATTCTCCTGGACGCCGAGGTCGCGCACGAAGGCGCGATCGATCTTGATGGTGTCGATCGGGAAGGTGCGAAGATAGCTGAGCGACGAGTAGCCGGTGCCGAAGTCGTCGATGGAGATGTGCACGCCGAGCCGCTTCAGCCCGCGCAGGATGTCGAGCGTTCCCTCCGCGTGCTGCATGGCCGCGCTCTCGGTGATCTCGAGCTCGAGCGCGGAGGCCGGCAGTCCGGTGTCCGCGAGCACGGTCTCGATGCGGCGCACCAGGCCGGGATCCTGGAGCGGCACGGCCGAAAGGTTTACCGCCACGTGCGGCCGCCGGCCGCGCGACAGCTCCCGCCACCGGAACGCCTCGGTGCACGCGGTGCGCAGCACCCACTGGTCCACGGCGTCGGACAGGCCGATGGTCTCGACGACCGGCAGGAACTGGCTCGGCCCGAGGAGCCCGCGCTCCGGATGCTGCCAGCGGAGCAGCGCCTCGAAGCTGACGATGCGCCCGGTCCCCAGCGCCACGATGGGCTGGAAATGGAGCACCAGCTCGTCGCTGCCGATGGCGCGCCGGAGCGCGCGCTCGAGCGCCTGCTTTTCCCGCGCCCGCTCGTTCATGGTGGGCTGGTAGAAGAGGGTGCGGTTGCGGCCCCCCTCCTTCGCCCGGAACATCGCGGTGTCGGCGCTGCGGAGCAGCGTCTCGGCGTCGGTCCCATGGTCGGGATGCCGGGCGACCCCGATGCTCGCCGTCAGCTGGATCTCCCGCTCGTGCAGGACGAAAGGTTGACGGATGCGCTGCGCCATCCGCTCGGTGACGGCGAGCAGCTGCTGGTCGCCGGCGTGGCCGGTCACCAGCACCGCGAACGAGTCACCGCCGAGGTGCGCGACCATGTCGGTCTCGCGCAGCAGGGCCCGGAGTCGGTCCCCGATGCCGCGCAACACGGCGTCACCCACCGCCTGGCTCCATGCCTCGTTCACGAGGTTGAAGCGGTCCACGTCGAGGTGGGCGAGGGCGACCCGCTCCCCCGTGCGCTGGGCCCGCGCCACCGCGTGGGTGAGGTAGTCGACGAGCATGCGGCGGTTGGGAAGGTCGGTGGAGGTGTCGTGGTAGACCAGCCGCTCGATCTCATTGGCGGCCGCGACGACGCGGGCCCGCTCCTGCTCGAGGAGCCCCACGAGCATCCCGAGCCCGATGATCGCCTGCAGCACGAAGTCCACGAAGCCGAGATAGGTCACGTAGGCGGGTCCGGTCCCGCCCGCCAGGGGGAGAAGCGTCGCGACGAAGTACTGGATCTGCTCCAACGCGTACAGCGTAAACGCGACGGCGACCACGCGGCGGCCGGCCCCGGCCGGCCACACCGGCGACCGGCCTACCCACCAGGCGGTCCCGACGAACGCCGTGGCGGCGGCCAGCGCGCGCACCCCGATACGGAGGAAGCTCCGCCCGGGGCTGCCCGGGGGGAGACCGACGTACACGAAGGTCGTGGCAACGGCGAGCAGGAAAAAGGCGAGCAGCACCAGCTGGGTCCGCCGGCGTGTGACCGGGCGGCCGGTGCGGAGCTCCGAGGCGCCCAGCAAGAGAAAGCCGATCTGCAGGTCGCCGCTCGCGAGGACGAGGAAGGTCAGGGCGAGGCGGGAGGTTTCCTGCCCGGGCGCGTGGATCGCGAGCCAGAACCCGGCTGCCGCGCCGCCGAGGTAGACCGTGAAGGCCACCCAGCTCGCGGCCCACTGCCGCAGGTAGTCCCGGCCGTACAAGCGGTAGAACCAGGCCAGCAGCCCGGCGAGCGCGGCCGCGAGGCCGGCCTGGCCCAGGTACATCGCGTAGAGCAGGCCGGGATCAGGCATGGGTCGGCGCCATCTTGCGCACCAGCGCGTCCAGCTCCAGCTGGTCGACGGGCTTGCGGAGCACCGAGCAGTGGGTGCGGGCGAGAAACTCGCGGGCGCCGGGAGGGGCGGCGTCTCCCGTCAGGATCACCAGCCGCTCGAGTAGCGCGGGCTGCTCCGCTCGCAGGCGGTCGTGCAGGGCGATGCCCGGCGCGCCGGCCGTCTGGAGGTCGGCGAGGATGAGGGCGAAGTCCGGCGCGATACCCGGGGTGATGAGCATCAGCGCCTCGTCGCCGCCGCGCGCCTCGTCCACGCGCCACTGGCGGCGCGTGAAGTAGCGGCGCAGCGTCGCCCGCGCGGTCGCTTCGGCGTCGACGATGAGGACGCGCGGGCGGGCCGCCGCCGGCTCCGCCGGAGCCGCGAGGTTAGGCGTCGGCGGCACGTCCGCCCCGGGCTCGGGGACGGGCCACTCCGCGGTGTCGTAGGCGCGGGGGAGGTTAACGATGAAGCGCGCACCGACTCCGCTCCCGCGCTCGCCGTTCTCCGCGCGCAGCGTGCCACCGTGCTGCTCGACGATGCCCAGGGCGGCAGAGAGACCGAGCCCCGTCCCCTCTCCCTCGCCGCGCGTCGTGAAGAACGGCTCGAAGATGCGCGGCAGGATCTCCGGGCGAATGCCCGGCCCACTGTCCTCTACCACGATCTCGCATCCCTCCTCGGTGCGCCGCGCGATGACGCGCACGGTGCCGCCGGCGCCGGCCGCCTGCCCGGCGTTGAGCACGAGGTTCGTCACTACCTGCTCGGTACCGATCCGGTCCACCAGGAGGCGCGGGAGTCCGGGTGGAATGGCGAGATCGACCCGGACGTCCATCCGGCGGAGCTGAGCCTCGATCCCGCGCAGGGCGTGCTCGATGAGGCTGGCCGGCGCGACCGGCTCGTGCGCGGCGTGCCGGTCGCGCACGAACGAGAGCAGGTCGCGGACGGTCCGTCGCGCCCGCGTGGCGTGGCTGCGGATCTCTTCCAGCTCTTTGGCTTGCGGGTGGTCGGGGTGCTCATCGAGGATGTTCTCGACCTGCAAGAGCACGGCCCCGAGCGGGTTGTTGAGCTCGTGCGCCACCCCGGAGACCAGCTGGCCCACGGCGGTGTGCTTCTCTCCCTGGCGCAGCAGCGCCTCCTTCTCCGCCAGCTCGGAAAGCGACGCCGCGGCGCGGTTCATCGCGTCGGCGAGCACCCGGAACTCCCGGGGCAGGGGCGCGGGCGGCGTGCGCGCGGAGAGGTCCCCCTGGCTTAGGCGCTGCGCGTGCGCCACAAGCGGCGCGAGGGGCATCGAGATCGAGGCGCCGACGATGCGGCTCACGACGACGGCGATGAGGAGGAAGCCCACGAGAAAGGCGCCGAGCTGCCAGCGCTGCCGCTGCGTCTCCTGCTCGAGCCGGCCCGAGACCGTGGCCACTTTCTGGGCGGTGAGGCGGCCGAGCTGCTGAAGGTCCGTCAGGACGCCCTGGATCACCGGCGTCGCCCGCTCCCCCTCGCGCCGCCCCTCGTTGCCGCGGCCGAGATCGATCAGCCGGTGGGCGCGCGCGTAGAACGTTTCGGCGAGCGCGAGCTGCTGATCGATCCGCGCGATGAGAGCGGTCTCATCGGCGCTCTGGCCGACCGCGCGGTTCATCCGCGACGAAATGCCGTGGGCGGCGAAGCTCAGCCGCTGGAACTCGGCGAGGTCGAACGGCCCGCGCGCATCCACGTAGTGATGGGCCGCCTGGATTTCCTGGGCGATCGTGGCGGCGAACTCGGTTGAAAGCTCGGCGGCCAGCCGTACTGAGGCCAGGGTCTCCCGGGTCGCCGCCCCGAGACGATGCGCGCTCCACCATCCAACCACGCCGGAAAGCACGAGGAGGGTGCCCACGGTGCCGGTCACCATCCGCAACCGGCCGCGGATACTGTCGGTGAGTCGTATGACGAATTGCATCCCGGTGGCTCCCGTTCCCGACTCCGCGCCGGGCGAGGTGGCCATGCCTTGATTGTGCCTTTCCGGTTCGCGCGACGCCAGTAGGCGGTCCCGCCTTCCGGCTAGCGGCCCGCGAGGCCTCCGGATAATTTGCCCAAGATCCCTCATATCTTGCACCCGGGCGTTGGCGATGCGCCGAGTTTTCCGTTTGACGTCGATCCTGGTGTCGGCGCCCCTGCTCGCGGCCCTCGTCTCGACTTGCCGCCCGGCCGCGGAGCCAGTCGTGATCGGCGCGGTCGGCCCGTGGCACTTGCCATTCGTGAGGCTGGCGAGGCTCGGTGTCGAGCTCGCCGTGGAGGAGATCAACCGGACGGGCGGGATCGGAGGCCGGCGCCTCGAGGTCGTATTCCGCAACGACAGCGCGGATGCCGAGCGAGCAGCGTCCGTCGCCAGCGACTTCGTCGCCGATCGGCGGATCGTAGCGGTGCTGGGCAACTTGAACTCCGGGGCGATGCTCGCGGCCGCCCGGGTATTCGACGGGAAGCTCGCCGCGGTCGCCCCGACCGCCGCCTCCCCGGAGCTCAGCGGCATCTCGCGCTGGGTCTTCCGGGTCATCACGAACGACTCGGTGTTCGGCATCGCGCTGGGACGATACGCCAGCCGGCTGGGGCGCCGGGCGGCGGTCTTGTACGACAACAACAGCTTCGGCCGCGGCGGCGCGCAGGCCTTCCACCGTAACTACCGGGGCACGATCGTGAGCTCCGACCCGATCCGCTCGGGCGACACCGATCTCGGGCCGTTCGCCGCGTTCTACCAGGCCGGCGGCGCGGACCTGGTCTTCGTCGCGGGCGTGGCGCCGTCCGGGCTGGCGTTCCTCCGCGTAGCCAGGCGGCAGGGCTTCCGCGGCGCGGTGCTCGGCACCGACTCGTGGGTCTCGCTCGCGGGCGACCCGGACGCCGAGGGTGCGTACATCGCCACGCGGTTCAGCCCCCTGGAGCGGCGGCCCGAGGTCATGGCCTTCGTGCGCGCGTTCCGTGCGAGGTTCGGCCTCGACCCCGACGGGTTCGCGGCGTTCTGCTACGACGCCACCAGGCTCGTGGCGAGGGCGCTGGAGCGGGGAGGCATGAACCGCCGGGCGGTGCGCGACTACCTCGCCTCCCTCGATGAGGCGACCGCGTTCCCCGGCGTGACCGGAGCTATCCGCTTCACCCCCGGAGGGGATCCGGTCACCCGCGGCTTCACGATGCTCCGCGTCCAGGGCGGTCGGCTGGCGCTGGTCGACAGCCGGTAGCCGCCGGCGCCTCGGACCGATCCAGGCGCTGGTGCCGCGCGGTCCATCGGACCGCTGCTCCAGGTGATCACCGGTTCCTACTCGACGGAGGGCTCTGACTGATGCGACCCGCTCGTTTCACGACGGTGGCGCTCGTGGCCTTGGCGTGCGCGATCCCGCTCAGGGCTCAGCAGCCCGCCGCACCCGCGCCGCCGCCCGCGGCCAACCCGGCTGACGTCTCCACCCTCGACAGCATCATGCGCGCGGTGTACGACGTCATCTCGGGGGACTCCGGCGTGGCGCGCAACTGGGACCGCATGCGCTCGCTCTTCGCCCCGGGCGCGCGGCTCATCCCCACCTTCCGGCGGCGAGACGGGAGCGGCTACGGCGTGCGGACGCTCACGGTGGAAGAGTACATCGCCTCCGCGACGCCGTTCTTCCAGCGCCAGGGTTTCTTCGAGCGCGAGGTCGCGCGCCGCTCGGAGCGCTACGGACAGATCGTCCATCTCTTCAGCACCTACGAGTCGCGACACGGTCCGAGCGACGCGCAACCTTTCGAGCGCGGCATCAACAGCTTCCAGCTCTACTATGACGGCACGCGGTGGTGGATCGTGACGATTTTCTGGGAGGGAGAATCCGACGCTGGGACGATTCCGGCGCGGTACTTGGTGTCGGAGGATCACTGACTGGAATGGCGTGATGGGTGTCAAGCAACGGCAATGGGAGTGGGGAGTGGGGAGTAGGACCTTCGGTCTGCGATGTACTGGCGGCGCGCGACGACGGCGACCATCTTGCGCCGCACCATGACGAACCACTCCCCACTCCCCACTCCCCTCGGCGACGTCCCCACCGCCACCTTCCGAGCCGCCATGCACCGCGTCGCCGACATGGTGGCTGACTACCTCGATCGGGTCGGCGAGTACCCGGTGCTGCCCAGGATCGCACCGGGCGAAGTCCGCGCGGCCCTTCCTGCCTCGCCGCCGCCGGCGCCCGAGGCGCTCGATGACCTGCTCGCCGACTACCGCCGGATCATCGAGCCCAACGTCACCCACTGGAACCACCCGGGCTTCATGGCCTACTTCGCGATCACCGGCTCGGCGCCCGGGATCCTGGGCGAGATGCTGGCGGCCGGGCTCAACGTCAACGCGATGCTCTGGCGCACCGGCCCCGCCCCCACGGAGCTGGAGGAGCTGGTCACGGACTGGCTCCGCCAGATGATCGGCCTGCCGGCTGCCTTCCGCGGGCACATCAACGACACGGCGTCCATCTCGAGTCTCCTCGCGATCGCGGCCGCGCGGCACCGCGTGAACGGCGGCGACGTGCGGACGCGCGGTATGGCGGGGCGCAGCGATCTCCCGGCGCTCACGGTGTACGCGAGCGAGCAGGCGCACTCGTCCGTCGACAAGGCGGTGATCACGCTGGGCCTCGGCCACGAGAACCTGAGGAAGGTGGACGTGGACGCCGAGTTCCGGATGGATGTCGCCGCGCTGGAGCAGGCGATCGCCGAGGACCGCGCGGCTGGGAAGCGGCCCATCGCGATCGTCGCGACGGCGGGCACGACCTCGACGACGAGTGTGGACCCGCTGCGCGCCACGGCGGCGGTCGCGCGCCGGGAAGGGCTCTGGTTGCACGTGGACGCGGCGTACGCGGGGAGCGCCGCGATCTGCCCCGAGTACCGCGCGCTGTTGGACGGGTTGGAAGAGGCAGACTCCGTGGTCCTCAATCCGCACAAGTGGCTCTTCACCCCGGTGGACTGCTCGGTGCTGCTCCTACGCGATCCGGAGGCGATGCGCGCGGCGTTCGCCCTCACCCCGGAGTACCTCCGCACCGGCGACAGCGGCGTCACCAACCTGATGGATTACGGGCCGCAGCTGGGGCGGCGGTTCCGCGCGCTGAAGCTGTGGTTCGTGATCCGGGCCTTCGGAGTGAGGGGCCTGCAGGATCGCATCCGTGCGCACTGCGCCCTGGCGCAGGAGTTCGCGTCGTGGGTGCTGGCCGAGCGCGGGTTCGAGGTCTGCGCGCCGCATCCCTTCAGCACGGTGTGCTTCCGCGCCGTGACGGGCGGCGCGACGGCCTCGGAGGACGCGCTCAACGAGCGGATCCTCGCCGAGGTCAATGCGGCGGGCCCGGTCTTTCTCTCGCACACCCGGCTGCGCGACCGCATCGTCCTCCGGCTTTCCGTCGGCAACCTTCGGACGGCGCGAGAGCACGTCGCCAAGGCCTGGGAGCTGGTCCGCGCGGCGGCGGCGCGTGGCTGAGGGGGTGATGCGGAAGACGGGGTGTAAGGTGCGGGGTGTGGGGTGTGACGGGCTCCTCGTGTGGGGCCTGATGGCGCTCGCGCCCTCCGGCCCCCTCGTCGCGCAGAGCGTCTGCCGTGGCACGCGCGATGCGCGTCTGGCGCGACTCGAGGCCGAGATCGGCCGGCTGGCGCAGCCGGCGGGCGGCAGGGTGGGCGTGGCGGCCTTCCACATCGAGTCCGGACGCGGCGTCTGCATGAACGCGTCCGAAGCCTTCCCGATGGCGAGCACCTTCAAGGTGCCGCTCGCGGTGAAGCTCCTCGAGCGTGTGGACCGGGGCGAGTTGCGGCTCGACAGTATGATCACCCTCCAACCGGGCGACCTGCGTCCCGGTAGCGGCACGCTGAGCGACCTCTTCGACGACCCCGGCGTCACGCTCTCTATCCGCAATCTGATGGAGCTGATGCTCATCATCAGCGACAACTCGGCGACCGACGTCCTGCTCCGTGTGGCAGGCGGCCCGGAGGCGGTGACGGCCAAGATGCGGTCGCTGGGGCTGGGCGCGATCCGGGTGGATCGCTCGACGCTGATGCTGATCACCGACTGGCTCGGCGCGGCCGACTCGATCAACGAGAGCAACTGGACCCCGGCGCGCGGTCGCGCGGTCTTCTCCACGCTCGCGCAGGCCCGTCAGGACTCGGCCGCCGCCCTCTTCGATCGGGACCCGCGGGACACGGCGACACCGGAGGCGATGGCGGCGCTCCTGGTGAGGCTGTGGCGCGGCGAGCTCCTGAGCGCGGCGAGCACCGACCTCCTGCTCGACATCATGGGGCGGGCGACGACGGGGCCTGGGCGCCTGCGTGGCATGCTGACGCCCGACGCCCACGTGGCGCACAAGACGGGAACCATCGGCAGCGTGACCAACGACATCGGCATCGTGCCGCTGCCCCAGAACGGCGGGCGCGTCGCCATCGCCGTGTTCGTCAAGGGATCGACGCGTCCGCTGGAAGAGCGCGAGCGCGCGATCGCCCACATCGCCCGCGCGGTGCACGACTACTTCTTGTTCAACCCCGCCAATTGAGGCGCAGCTCCAGGGTGTTGCTCGCCGCGGCCGCCATTCCGGCCGCGCTGAGCGCGCAGACGCCGGCGCCGGCGGGCGCGTCCGTCCGCGCGCTCCGCGCGAGCGAGCCCATACGGCTGGACGGCGTCCTCGACGAGCCGGCCTGGCTCGCGGCGGATTCGATCACCGATTTCCGCCAACAGGAACCGGAGGAGGGCGCCCCGGCGCGCGAGCGCACGGTGGTGCGCGTGCTCACCGCCGACGCGGGCATCTACATCGGCCTATGGGCCTACCAGGACCCGTCGCGCATCGTGCGCTCGCATCTCCGGCGCGACGCGGACCTGGAGGAGGACGACTTCTTCGCCTTCCTCTTCGACCCGCAGCGGGACCACCGCTCGGCCTATGCCTTCGCGGTCAACGCCAACGGCTCCATGGCCGACGGTGAGGTGAAGGGCCCCGAGGACGTCGCTCTCGACTGGAACGGGATTTGGGACGCGCGCGCCCTCATCACCGACGACGGCTGGGTTGCCGAGATATTCGTTCCCTGGCAGACGCTGCGATACCGGCACCGCGGCGGAGCCTGGGGGTTCAACGTCATTCGGGGAATCCGGCACAGGAACGAGTACGTGCTGTGGCGTTCGTGGCAGCGCCAGCGAGGCTTCTTCTATCTCCCCGAAGAGGGCACACTCGAAGGGCTGGGTGAGCTGCCGCGCCGGAGGCTTGTGGAGACACGCCCCTACATCTCGTCCACGGGATCGCTCGCCGAGCGGGTGTACCGCGCGGGGGGGACGGACAGCGTCACGGCGGCTTCGGCGGCGGCGGTGGCGCTGGGACTCGACGCCAAGGTGGCCGTGGCGCCTACGCTCACGCTCGACCTCACCGTCAACACCGACTTCGCGCAGGTCGAGGCGGACCGCCAGGTAGTGAACCTCACCCGCTTCCCGCTCTTCTTCCCCGAGAAGCGGCCGTTCTTCCTGGAGGCGTCGGACATCTTCGACTTCGGCCAGGAGGAGCGGGTGCAGCTCTTTCATAGTCGGCGGATCGGGCTCGCATCGGGCGGCACGCCGATCCCCATCAGCTGGGGCGCGCGCCTTACGGGGCGGGCTGGGCCCGAACGGATCGGGCTGCTCGCGACGCGCACGGCGGGCGACGAGGACGCGCTAGATCTCGCGACGCGCTTCAAGCACGACGCCTTCACCCGAGGGTACGTGGGCGGGATGATAACGGCCCACGGCGGCCCCGGTGTGCGGGGGGCACGCCTCGCGGGCGGCGCGGACTTCGAGTTCCCCCTCCTGGTGCGAGGCCAGAACCTGATCCCGACCGCGTTGATGGCGTGGAGCCGGGACAGCGCGGGCGCACCGGCGCGCAGCGCGTGGCGGGTCTTCCTCGACTACCCCAACGACCATGCCGACCACTTCCTCGCGGTGAGCCGTATTGAGAACGGCTTCGACCCGGCGCTGGGCTTCGTGCGACAGGACGGTATCTGGCGGCACACCGGGGCGCTCCGGTTCTTCCCTCGACCGCACCGTTGGGGAATCCGCCGTCTGCTCTTCACGGTCCTTCAGTTCGACATCAACACCACGCTGAACGGCGAGCTCGACAACTCCAGCTACCAGGTGCGGCCCTTCGGTGCGCAGTTCGAGGGTGGGGGCGAGGTCGCGCTCACCCTCCAGCGCTTCGAGGAGGTGGTGCCGCCCATCGTCACGCCTGGGGACAGCTTCGAGATCTTTCCTGGAACCGTCGTTCTGCCCGGCCGGTACGAGTGGAGCCGCGCCGAGCTGTCGCTGGAAAGCTCGACCGGGCGGCCGGTGCAGGCGGAGGTGCAGTTTAGCGCGGGCGACTACTTCTCGGGGACGGCGACGGAGGTGGAGAGCCAGGTGACGGTCAAGGTCGCGCCGCACTTCATCGGCGCGGCGGAGTGGGCGGTGCAGCGCATACGGCTCGCGACGGGCCGCTTCACGGCGCAGGCCGTGAGCGTACGGCTCGACGTGGCAGCGAACCCGCGCCTGGCGGGCGCGGCGTTCCTGCAATGGGACAACGAGTCGGAGCGGCTCGCCGTGAACGCACGGGTTCACTGGATCCCCCGACCGGGCAGCGACGCCTACCTCGTCTGGAACAGCGCGTGGCCCACGGGCCTGGGCCGCGGGATTCCGTGGCAGAGGCCGCTGCGCGGGGCCTTGGTGGGGAAGCTGGTCTACTACTTCAGGGTGTGAGTGGGCGTCGCCTCGCGCGCCGCCGGCTGCGGCACGGGGCGCTTTCGGTACCAGCTCCAGCCGCACTCCATGCACCAGCGCCGGTCAATGCCCGGGAGCAGCCGCATCAGGCCGGTGCCCCGGATCGGGACCGTCTCGGCGCCGCAGGCAGGGCACCGCCGGCCGCGCGGGATCAGGAGGTAGGCGAAGCCCACCACGAAGATCACGCGGAGCGCGACGAGCGCGAGCAGCACCCAGAAGATCAGCATCGCTAGTTCGGCAACCCCCGCCAGACGACGGCCCGAATGTTCCGCGACGCGGCGCGGGCCCGCTCCTGGGCTGTCCCGAGGTTCGCGAGATAGCGGTCGCGCCACTCCTCGGGCATCCTGGCCCGGAGATAGGCCGGGGTCAGCACTTCGTGGCCGGGCCCCCGACCCACGTCCACCGCTTCGCCAAGGAAGCACGTGGAGGAGCCGGTGTCCATGACGTTGATCACGTTGCACTCGAACCAGGCGTAGCAGTCCTCGAGGATTGGCGTGCCCGTGCTGCCGAGGCGGTGCGGCACGTCACCGAGCTTGTCGCGGTCCCGCCCACTCACGAAGCCCAGCTTGATGACCAGGTCGATCTGCTCCTTGTGCAGGATGTGGAGCGCGAACTTCCCGGTCTCGAAGATGAGATCGTGGCTCAGGTTGAACTTGTGGACGAAGACCATGAGGCGCGGGATGTCGGGGACGATCGACGCGCGGATGGCGCCGTCGGAGATCATGCCGTTTGACTTGTCGCCCCGGCGCGAGGTGATGGCCGTGATGGGCGACGTCAGGTTGCGCAGCAAGTCGTAAGTCTCGGTAGGGTTCATTTTGGAGGACTAGCACCGGCGGGGCGCGACGTCAACGTCCCGGGTCCCCCGACCGTAACCAGGAGATGGACGCCGAGGCCTCGGCGCGCATATTCACCCCATAGCGCTTCAACCCGGGACTCCGCCATGCGACGTACGCTCGCCCTCTTCACGCTCGCGCTCCTGACTCCGTGCTTCGCCTTCGCCCAGCGTATGCGCCCCGACTCCGCCCTTCTCACCGCGCTGAGGTGGCGCTCCATCGGGCCCGCCAACATGGCCGGCCGGGTGAGCGACATCGAGGCCAACCCGCGGAACCCCAAGGTCTTCTATGTTGCTTACGCGACCGGCGGGGTGTGGAAGACGGTCAACGCCGGCACCACCTGGCAGCCGATCTTCGACAACACGGGCGCGCACTCGGTGAGCGAGCTCGCCATCGCGCCAAGCGACACCAACACCGTCTGGGCCGGCACCGGCGAGGAGGACTCCCGCAACTCGATCTCGCCGGGAAGCGGCGTGTTCAAGTCCACCGACGGCGGCCGCACGTGGACCAACATGGGGCTGCGCGAATCGCACCACATCGGACGGATCCTCGTCCACC
>JACORV010000133.1 GCA_016179225.1 Gemmatimonadota bacterium
CACCTCGAGCCCCGGCACCCATGAGGCGGCGTCGAGCGCGTTGGCGATCAGGATGGGCGGCGCGCCGGTCGCCTGGGCGAGGGCGTCCACGACCCGGTCGATGATCCGGCGACCGCCGACCTCGAGCAGGCCCTTGGGGGCCCCCGCGTAGCGCGTGGCCCCGCCGCCGGCGATCACCGCGCCGCGAACGCTCGTCAGTAGCGGCGCGTCCGCCGGCGCTCGAGGACCACGTCGAGGCCGACTGTCAGGGCGGGCACGTGCCGCACCGACGTGCTGGTTTCCGCGACCAGTGCGCTCGGGTCCGCCGGCCCCGTCACCACCGGGAGGGCGGTGATCGCGTCACGGACCTCGACCCGGAAGCGGTAGCCCGGCCCCATCGGCAGCGCCACGCCGGCGGCGAGGGTGGCCGTCCAGATGAACTCCTTCCGCTCCGCCGCGTCGAGCACGATGAGCGAGCAGCCCGTCTGGCAGCTCGGTGGACTCGCCGCCACCAGCTCGCCGGCCGTTTGGATGAACGAGTTGCCGAGGATCCCAAACCCGACGGCGGCCCGGAGGTATGGCTGCGCGGCGCCATCCGCTCCGACCCGGTACGTGAGTCCGGTCTGGAAGGCGACCACGCTCGTGGGGATGTGCCTGCCCTGGATCGAGCCGCATTTCTGCTCATTGCGCCGATCCGGGTCGGTTCGGAACGACGAGTCGATGGGCGCGCAGCGGGACTCCGTGCCGAGCGCAAAGAGGCCGACCTCCAGCCCGTAGCCAAGGTGCGGCGACTGGAACAGCGTGGCGCTCAGCACCGCCGAGAACCCGGGCCGCAGGCGGCGCGCGAGCGCGAGCGTGTCGAACTGGTCGTTGGGAGCCGCCACGGCCTGCTTGTCGAGGGTCCAGAGCGCCCCGCCGGTCGTGTAGCCGCCGCTGATGGAGAAGATGAGGTTGGGCTGGTAACCCGACTGGGCCCACACCCACTTCGCTGGAACCGCCCACATGAGCACCGCCGCGCACAATCGCATCATCGCACGTGTCACGAACGCTCCAGGTCGAGAGGGCTGGGCCGGCGGCGCCGGCTACTGGTCCGGGCGATGGAGCTGCGGGGAGCCGGAAACGGCGCGCCCCACGAGCAGCACGCCCGCCCGGCGCGCGATGCTCAGCGCCAGCGTCGAAGGCACCGAAATGGTCGCGACGTAGGTGAGCCCCGCGCGCGCGGCCTTGAACGCCAGCTCCGCCGAGATGCGCCCGGTCACCAGGAGGCCGTGGCCCGCGGGTCCCCGGCCTTCGAGCAGGATGCCGCCGATGACCTTGTCCACCGCGTTGTGACGGCCGATGTCCTCGGCGTGTGCGAGCAGCGCCGATCCGTCGGTGACCGCCGCCGCGTGGATCCCGCCCGTCTCCTGATAACGCTTGCCCCGGTGGAACATCTCCTTGAAGAGCACCCGCATCTGCTCGACCGGTGGCGCCTCGCCGCGCGCGGCGGTCTTCGGCACCGACTCGGGGTCGGCCAGCGCCACGCTCACCGCGCCGCACCCCGAGGCGAGCACCCGCCGCCGCTCGTCGTCCCGGATCGCGGCCACGCGCTCCTCCGGCACCTCGGCCCAGAACCCGAGATCCGTGGCGCACGGGCGCAGCGAGATCAGGTCCTCCAGCGTGCGGATGTAGCCCTCGCCGTGCAGCCAGCCCACCACCAGCTCCTCGAGCAGGTCCGGAGTGCACATCCAGGTCACGGCCGGCTGGTGGTTGACCTCCAGCCAGACCGGCGACTCCTCGACCGCCGCCAGCTCGGACGTCGTGACGTGCGGCATCCGCTACGCCTCCCCCCGGTACTCCGCGAAGAGCGCCGGCTCCTCCTGCACCCTCACCGTGTCGAGCGCGCACCCCGCCGGAAGCCGTGCCGCGACGCGACGCCAGATCTCGAGGCAGAGCGCCTCGCCCGTCGGCACGCTCTGGCCGAAGGCGAATTCCGGCACGTCGTGGTTCAGGTGACGGTGATCGAAGCGCTGCACGACTTCCTCGCCCAGCACGCGGTCCAGCAGCGCGAGATCGAGCACCATTCCCGTCACCGGGTCGGGCGTCCCTTTCACCGTCACACGGCACTGGTAGGTGTGACCGTGGCCGTGCGGGGAGGCGCTCGCTCCAAAGACTTCGGCGTTCCGCTCCACGCTCCATTCCGGCCGGAAGTAGCGATGCGCGGCGCTGAACTGGACGACCCGCGTCAGATAGACGGTGGACACGCCCGCAAGATAGCGGCTAAAACACCCTCACCGCCACGCTCTTGAACGACGCGTACGCCGACCCGCCGACCGCAAGTCCCATCTCCTCGAAGCTTTTGCGCGTGATGAGCGCGACCAGCTCCACGCCGGCGTCGATCGTCACCCGCACCGCCGCCCCATGCTCGGCCACGCGCACGATCCGGCCGTGGATCACGTTGCGGGCCGAGGAGTGCAAAGGCTCGGTCGAGAGCACGATTTCGTCGGGCGGGATCGCCAGGGTGGCGGGACCGCCCTTGTCCGTGACGACCTCGACCGCCACCGGGCCGAGCGAGACGCGCTGCATCGGTGCGCCGCCCTGGAGATCCACGCGGAAGAGGTTCTCCGGCGAGACCGCCGAGGGACGCCCCTCGTGCAGCGCGAGGAGTCGGTCCGCCCAGCGGTAGGCGTTCTCGAGCAGGTGCGAGACGACGACGACCGCGAGGGGCCGGCGCGCCTGGACCTCGGCGAGGGCCGCCGCGAGCGCGTGCTGTGCGGCGCGATCCGCCCCCGACACCGGCTCGTCCAGCAATAACGCCGCGGGTTCCATCGCGAGAGCGCGCGCTAGGGCCACGCGCTGGATCTCGCCCTCCGAGAGCGCCCGGGCGTCGCGGCCTGACAGCGACCGCGCCTTGAGCTCCGCGAGCGCCTCGTCCGCGCGGCGCGCCGCCTCGGCCGCGGGCGCCCCGCGCGCGCGAAGCCCGAACGCCACGTTCTCGCGCACCGTGCCGCGGAACAGGTACGGGCGCTGCTCGACGAGTGTCACCCGGCGGCGTGCGGCGCGCCGCGCCCTGTCGCTGCGCACCGCCTCCCCATCGAGGCGGACTGTGCCGGCCGTCGGCGCCTCGAGGAACGCCAGGAGACGAAGCAGCGTGCTCTTTCCCGACCCGTTCGGTCCCACCACCGCCAAGCGCTCGTCCCGCCCGATGGCGAGCGCGTCCACGTCGAGCACGGCGCGGCCCCCGTAGGCGTGACGCACGCCCTGGAGCTCAAGCATCGCCGCGGCCCTGAAACAGCTGGATGAGGACGTTCACGGTGAGCGCGAGCGCCAGCAGCACCAGGCCTAGCGCTTCGGCCAGCTCGAAGTTGCCCTGCGACGTCGCGAGGGTGACGGCCGTGGTGAGGGTGCGCGTCTGGTGGCGGATGTTGCCGCCCACGATGATGGCGGCGCCCACCTCCGAGAGCACGCGGCCGAAGGAGACCACCACCGCGGCGGCGATGGCGAACCGCGCCTCGCGCGCCACCGCCCACGCGGTGCGCAGCGGCCCCGCCCCGAGGGTGAGCGCCGTCCGGCGCACCCGCGGGTCCACTGCCTGCACGGCGGCCGCCGTGAGCGCCGCCGCGATGGGAAGGGCGAGGATCACCTCCGCGATCACGATCGCCTGCCACGTGAAGAGCAGGCCCAGGCCGCCCAGGGGACCGTGACGGGAGAGGAGGAGGTAGACCAGCAGCCCCACCACCACCGTGGGGAAGGCGAGCGCCGTGTTGAGCACGAGGAGGAGGCCACGCCGCCCCGCGAACTTCGTTCCACCGAGCCAAAACCCCAGTGGGATGCCGAGCGCGCACGCGACGGCGGTCGCGGTCAGCGCGACCTTGAGCGAGAGCGCCGCGATCAGGGCGACCTCGCCGAGCGGCCAGGTCATCGGCGTTCGGCTAGTGCCGTTCCAAATTGTTTCCCCGAACGGCCGGGAACACCGGCCCCAGCCCGTGGATGGCTGTGATTTGGGTAGGTTGGCGCGAATAGTTGGAACGGCACTAGAAGGTGAACGTGTACGTCAGGCCCACGGAAAGAGCGACGTTGTGGGTCCACTGCCTGTCCGGGGTTGATTCATCGAGGAGCAGGGGGTTGCCGTCGGCGTCCAAGCCGTAGTACGCCAACGGCCATTCGTACCGGAAGTAGTAGTCCCGCGCGTCGAGGCGCATGGCCAGCGATCGCCCGAGAACGACGCGCGTCCCGAGCGTCGGTACGAAGCTGAAGTTCGACGCGGCGCGATAACCGCCGGGATCGGTCGCCGCCTTGGTCGGGGCCAGGATCCCGAGGCCGATCCCCACGAAGGGGGCGATCCCGTGCCAGGTCTTGGCCCCGGTGAGGTTCAGCGCGATACCGAGGTCGGCCGCGATGAGCGGCATGTCGACCGGGCCGGTCACCTCGAGCACGGTGTCCGTCGGGTCCACGACGCGCCGGCTGCTCGCGATGCGGGCGACCGAAGCCCAGAGGTCCGCCGGCCCCGAGAGGCGCGTATCGAAGCGCACCCCGACCAGGATCCCCGGCCTCGCCCCGACGCCCGCGACCGTCCGGTTGCCCGCGAACCGCCCCAAGGACAACGAGAACCCCTGCGTGGTGGTGAGGTCGTGGAACGGCGAGCGGCTGGGATCGTGCCCGACCTGGGCGGACAGGCGGACCGGCGGACAGGCGGTCAGAAGGAAAGCCGCTGCGGCGAGGCAACGCCTGACCACCCGACCGTCTGACCATCTCAGCGCCATCTCGTTTGACATCGCTACTCCCATGTTCTACAATGACTTTCGTGCGGGATCGAACGGCACAATCTACCGCCGCCAGGCGTCCCCTACCAGCCGCACGCGCCCTTTTCAACCTGGCCGTCCTCGGCATTTTCGTGTGGCCGCTGGCCGGATCGGCGCGCGCCCAACAGGCCGCCGTCGTGCAGCGCGACAACGAGACCTTTCTGAGCGCTCCGGGCGGTACCCGGCTCGGCCGGATCTACACCGGCTCGGCCGTCACAACGGGCCGGGTGCGTTCGGGACACACTGAGACCACCCTTGAAGGATGGGTGTTCGGCCGATCGCTCCAACCCGCGGCCCGCGACGGGCACACGCTCGCCGTCGCGCGCAGCGCCGGGGAGAACCTCCGTCAGTCGGCGAACGGCCGCGTGCTGGCGCGGCTCGTCCAGGGGTGTCTGCTCGACGAGGTGGAGCGTCGCGGCGAGTGGGTGCACGTGCGCCGCACCGGCTGGGTGGCGTCAGACGCGTTCGCGGGCCGGGCGATCACGGCGAGCGCGACGCGCGCCGATACCACGGCGGCGCAGACCCCGCCGCCCGCCACGGAGGAAGTGGATCCGCGGCGCGCCTTCGCGCGCCGCCGGCTGCAGCTCTACCGCGCTCCCGACGCGGCGCCTTCGGGCGTGCTCGAGGCCGGCGTCCCCGTGCGCATCACGGCGCGCGCCGGTCCCTGGGTGCGCGTCGAGGCGCAGGGCTGGGTGCGCGAGAACGAGATCCGCCTCTCCGACAGCGGTATCCTCACCGGCGTGTCCGCCGCGGAGCTGCGCGCTGAGCCCGACGAGTTCCGCGGCAAGCTGCTCCGGTGGACGATCCAGTTCATCGCGCTCCAGACGGCCGACGAGTTGCGGCCCGACTTCACGCCGGGCCAGAAATACATTCTCGCGCGCGGCCCCGCACCCGAGTACGCCTTCGTGTACGTGGTGGTGCCGCCCGGGAAGCTGGACGAGATCTCGCGCCTCGAGCCGCTGGCCCGCGTGGACATCGTGGCGCGCGTCGTGAACGGGCGCAGCGCGTACCTGGCCAATCCCATCCTCGAGCTGGTGGACATCTCCCAATGAACGAGTTCCTTCGAAAGCGCATCGAGCGCAAGCTGGAGACGCTCCCGGACGAGCGCGTCTACCAGGTACTCGACTACATCGAGTTCCTGGAATCGAAGTACGCGGCACGCACCCCTGCGGAGCCGTCGCCCTTCCAGAAGCTGGCCGAGACGGTCGAGGACACGCTACGCGCCGGCAAGGTGTCTGTGTCAGCGATCAAGGGCACGATGGACGTGATGTCGGGCGCCGGCCGCATCATGTCGGGGCTCGCGGCCGCGGGGAAGGCGGTGGTGGACCAGGTCGCCGGCGGCGGCGCGCCGGCCGAGCCGAAGCCGGAGCCGAAGAAGGAGATCGAGGCGCCGCCCCAGAGCGGGCAGTCTGCTTGACGCTCCGCGCGCGCGCCCGGTATCTTCCGCCATGGAAAGCCGGATTCGCCCGCACGATGGGCTGGCCTTCGACGACGTCCTCCTCGTACCTCGCCACTCGACCGTCCATCCCCGGCAGGTAGACGTCGCTTCGCGGCTGACCCGCGAGATCCCGCTCAACATCCCGTTCGTCTCGGCCGCCATGGACACCGTCACCGAGGCGGACATGGCGATCGCCATGGCCCGCCTGGGCGGCATCGGGGTCATCCACAAGAACCTGCCGATCGACCGGCAGGTCGCCGAAGTGGACCGGGTCAAGCGCTCCGAGAGCGGGATGATCCTCGACCCGATCACCCTCCCGCCCGACCGCCCGATCCGCGACGCGCTGCACCTAATGCAGCGCTTCAGGATCTCGGGCGTGCCGATCGTGGACGAACGGCGGAAACTGGTCGGCATCATCACCAACCGTGACCTCCAGTTCGAGCGGGACCTCAACCGGCCGATCCGCGAGGTGATGACGTCGTCGAACCTCGTCACCGCACCGGTGGGCACGACGCTCGATGAGGCGCAGAAGATCCTGGGCCGCCACAAGATCGAGAAGCTCCCCGTCGTCGCCGAGGACGGCACGCTTAAGGGCCTCATCACCGTCAAGGACATCTTCAAGCGGCAGCAGTTTCCGATCTCCAACAAGGACCGGCACGGCCGGCTGCGCGTGGCCGCGGCGGTCGGCGCCTCGAAAGAGGCGGTGGCCCGCGCGACCGCGCTCCTGGACGGCGGTTGCGACGTCCTGGTGATCGATTCGGCCCATGGCCACAGCGAGGGTGTCCTCGGCGTCGTGGCCGAGCTGCGCGAGACCTTCCCCGACGCGCAGCTCATCGGCGGGAACGTCGCCACGAAGGAAGGGGCGTGCGCCCTCGTCGAGCGGGGAGTGGACGCGGTGAAGGTCGGCGTCGGCCCGGGCTCCATCTGCACCACCCGCGTGGTCACCGGTGTCGGCGTGCCGCAGCTGACGGCGATCATCGACGCCGTGGGCGGCGCGGGCGACGTCCCCGTCATCGCCGACGGGGGTGTGAAGTACTCCGGCGACGCCGTGAAGGCGCTCGCCGGGGGCGCCTCGTGCGTGATGATGGGCTCCATGCTCGCCGGCACGGAAGAGAGCCCCGGCGAGTCGCTCCTGCTCGAGGGGCGGCGCTTCAAGGTGATCCGCGGCATGGGGAGCCTGGCGGCCATGCAGGACGGCTCCGCCGACCGCTACTTCCAGGAGGGGGAGATGTCGCCCTCCAAGATGGTGCCGGAGGGCATTGAGGGCCGCGTCCCCTACAAGGGACCGGTGGCCGACGTGCTCTACCAGCTGGTCGGCGGACTGCGCAGCGCCATGGGCTACTGCGGCGTCAGCACCATCCGCGAGCTGCAAACCGACACCACGATGGTGCGCACCACGGCGGCCGGCCTGCGCGAGTCGCACCCGCACGACGTCGTCATCACGCGCGAGGCGCCCAACTACTCCGTCTGACCCTCCGCCGATTGCTTGACAGGAGCCTGAGCCCGGCCTAGCATTGCGTGTCTTGCCGGGCGCCGCCCCTCTGGGCCCGATCTTCCCCCACAATCCGAACAGCGCAGGAGCACGGGATGGGTCTCTTTACCCGCAAGTCTGTCACGGAACTCCAGGACGAGGCGAAGACCGACCAGAGCCTGAAGCGCGCGCTGGGCGCCGTCAACCTGACCATGCTCGGCATCGGCGCGATCATCGGCACCGGCATCTTCGTGCTGACCGGCACGGTGGCGGCGCAGAACTCCGGCCCCGGCGTGATCCTCTCGTTCGTGCTGGCCGGCATCGCCTCGATCTTCGCCGCCCTGTGCTATGCCGAGTTCGCCTCGCTCGTACCCATGGCCGGGAGCGCCTACACCTACGGCTACGCGACCCTCGGCGAGCTGATCGCCTGGATCATCGGTTGGGACCTGATCCTGGAGTACGCGCTGGGGGCGGTGACGGTGTCGATCGGATGGTCCGGGTACGTGGTCTCGCTGCTCAGGGATATCGGCGTCCACATCCCGCCCGCCCTCACCGCCGCGCGAGGCACGCTCGTGACGTTGGCCGATGGCTCTACGGTGACGGCGATCTTCAATCTCCCCGCCGTCTTCATCATCGCCCTCGTCAGCGCGCTGCTGGTCATCGGCATCAAGGAGTCGGCGACCGTCAACGACGTCATCGTCTTCGTGAAGGTGGCCGTGGTGCTGCTCTTCATCGTGGGCGCGGCGGGCGCGATCAGTGCCGCCAACTGGCATCCCTTCATCCCGCCCAACACCGGGGTGCGCGAGGAGTTCGGCTGGACCGGCGTGATGACGGGGGCGGGGATCGTGTTCTTCGCCTACATCGGGTTCGACGCCGTGAGCACCGCCGCGCAGGAGGCGAAGAATCCGCAGCGGGACATGCCCATCGGCATCATCGGCTCCCTGCTCATCTGCACCGTGCTCTACATCCTGGTCTCGGCGATTGCCACCGGCGTCGTGCCCTACCGGGAGCTCGACGTCCCCGATCCGATCGCCGTCGCCGCCGACCGCGCGGGGCTGGGCTGGATGTCCACGCTGATCAAGATCGGGGCGATCGCGGGTCTCTCCTCGGTGATCCTCGTGATGCTGCTGGGGCAGTCCCGCATCTTCTGGACCATGTCGAAGGACGGGCTGCTGCCGGCGTTCGTCAACAAGGTCCATCCGCGCTTCCGGACGCCATGGATCACGACGATCGTCACCGGGCTCGCCGTCATGGTCCCGTCGGCGCTGTTCACGGTCCGCGAGGCGGGCAGCCTCGTGTCCATCGGGACGCTCTTGGCGTTCGTCATCGTGTCCGTCGGCATCCTGGTGCTGCGCATCCGGGAGCCGGACTTGCCGCGGGCCTTCAAGACGCCGTGGGTGTGGTTTGTGGCGCCGGCGGGCGCGCTGTCGGCGCTCTACCTGATGATCTCGCTGCCGTGGCGCACCTGGGAGCGGCTGATCATCTGGTTCGTTATCGGCATGGCGGCGTACTTCCTCTATGCGTACTGGCACTCGGCCATGTCGGCGAAGC
>JACORV010000135.1 GCA_016179225.1 Gemmatimonadota bacterium
GCGCGCGTCACCTCGGCGATCGCCCGCTCGAAGAGCGACTTCGAGAGGTAGTCGCGCGCCATGCTGAACGGATCGTCGCCCGACTTCGGCTGCTCCGGCGCCGGCGTCGCCGGCTTCAGTTCCCGGAACAGATCGTCGAGGAGTCGCGCGTCGAACTGGAAGACCTCGCCGGCCTCGCTGAAGGGCCGCTCGCCCGAGAGCTCGGGTACCACGGTGAGCGAGGGGTCCTCGTACTGCAGCTCGATGGCAAGCAGGAACTTCTGTGCCACGTAGTACGGGTCGAGCTCGAGGGCGCGCCGCACTTCGCGGAGCGCGCCCTCGAAGTCACCCAGGTTGGAGAGCGTGAAGCTGAGGTTGTAGTGCGCGGCGGCGTTCTCCGCGTCCGCTTCCACGGCCCGGGCGAACGCGTTCTTGGCGTCCGGATACCGCTTGAGCTCGATCAAGACCAGGCCGATCCCGTTCCACGCCATGCAGGAGGTCGGCGCGACCTCGAGCGCCTGCCGGTACGCCTCGAGCGAGAGCTGGTAGCGGTGCAGCTGCGAGAGGAGCAGCGCCAGGTTGAGCCGCGCGTGGGTGAGATCGCTCTTGCGGCGCAAGGCGTCCCGGAACGCGTCCACCGCCTCGTCCATTTGCCCGAGGGCCGCAAGCGCCACGCCGAGGTTATTGTAGGCGAGCGCGTAAGCGGCGTCGGCCTCGATGGCGCGGCGGTAGGAGGCCCGCGCCTCGTCGCGGCGCCCCAGTTGGTGCAGGCAGACGCCCCGCTCGTTCCAGACCTTCGGCCGCCCCGGCTCCGCGATGACTAGGTCTTCGTACAGCTCGAGGGCGGCGGGGAGGTTGTGCCGAATCAGGTGCACCTCCGCCATCGCCTGCCGCACCAGCTGGCGGTCCTCGCCGCGCTCCAGCGCGAGCCGGTACTCGCGCAGCGCCTCGGCGTAGTAGCCCTTCTGGCGGAACGCGCGGCCGAGCTCGTAGTGCGCCAGGTGGCGCTGCGGCGCCACCGGCGCGCCGGCGTCCGCCCGCGCCAGCGGCGGCGCCGGCCGGGTACCGGCGGGCTCTTCGAGCGAGAGGTTGCTCTGCGCGCGGGCGAGCGTCGGGTTCAGCTGCACCGCGCGCTTGCTGGACTGGCGCGCTTCGGCGTGCCGGCCCAGGTCGCCGAGGACGAACGCCAAGAGGTGGTGCGCCTCCGCGTTGGCCGGGTTGAGCGCGACGGCGCGCTCCAGCGCGGCCAGGGCCTCGTCGTTCATGCCGCGGTTGTACAGCACCTCGCCGCGGTGGAACTCGACGACGGACGACTCGGGGTCCAGCTCCCTCGCCCGGTTGAACCACTCCACCGCCTGCTCGAGGTTGCCCCGGCGCTGCTCGGACAGCCCGAGCTGCAGGAGCACGCCCAGGTCGCGCGGCTGCTCGGCTAGCAAGGCGCCGAATTCGGCCATCGCGTCGTCGAGCTGGCCGACGGAGGCGTAGGCGCGCGCCAGCTCCCACCGCGCGTCGCGGTCGTCGTGCCGGTGGCGCAGCCGCTCGCGCAGCTCGGCGATCCGCCGGTCGTAGTAGCCGGTGCTGGAGTAGACGATCTCCAGGTTGCGCTGCGCTACCGCCATCCGGGGGTCGAGCTCGAGCGCTTGGGTGAAGCTCAAGACGGCCTCCTGGTAGAGGCCGCGCTGATAGTAGAGCACACCGAGGTTGTTGTGCGCGCCGGCGTCCGACGGGTCGATCCGGCGCGCGAACGACCTCAGGACGGCGAGGTCGCGCTCCGTGGCCACGGCTGCCGGCATCGTCCCTCCGCCGTCAGGTCAGCCGGACGGCCTGGAGGATCGCGCGGAGGGAGGCGAAGTCCGGAACGAGGAGGAAGTGCCCGCGCAGCGTCTCGTCCTCGGTGACGAACATGAACTGCGTCTCGACGCAGAAGACGTAGTCGCGGTCGCTGCCGAAGTTGAGGTACGCCGACGTGAGGACCGCCGAGGAGAGGTCGATCACGAGGCTCGGCACCGACGGCAGCAACATCATGCCCATGAACGACGACAGCGCGTTCATGTAGGCGCCGCAAAGGATGTTGCCGGCTTCCTTGAGGCTCGACTGCTCGAGCGGCCCGAAACTCTCCGTCGCGCCGATCGCCTTGCCGAGGAGGAGGTCGCAGAGCCGCTTGGCCGCCTTCTCCGGGAAGACCAGCAGGGTCCGCCCGGTGAGGTCGCCAAGCATGTGGAGAAGGATCGCCGCGACGACCTCGTCCGGGTCGCCGAGCTGCTCGGCGACGTCCTCGAGGCGCGAGACCGCGATCTTCGGCACGCTGATCATGATGCGGCGGTTGGTCATCTGCGACAGCGCCGTGGCCGCGTGCCCCGCGCCGATGTTCTCGACCTCTTTCAGCGCGTCGAGCTGGAGCTCTTTGAGATCCCGGATGTCGTCCATGGTCCTGTCCGATGGTTGAAGAGTTCAAGAGTTGAAAAGTCGAAGAGCCTTCAACTCTTCAACTCTTCAACTTTTCAACCCGTCTCTCACATCAACCCGCCCGCATCGAGAATCAGCGCCGGCACCCCGTCACCCAGTATGGTCGCGCCACTGAACAGCGGCAGCATCCCCCGCGGCGCCTCGAAGTTCTTCACCACGATCTCCTGCTGCCCTACCAGGGCGTCCACCACGACGCCGGTGCGGCGCTCACCCATCTCCAGCACGATCACCGGGAGCCGCTGGGC
The DNA here is from genome assembly GCA_016179225.1 of Gemmatimonadota bacterium. Lineage (GTDB taxonomy): Bacteria > Gemmatimonadota > Gemmatimonadetes > Gemmatimonadales > JACORV01 > JACORV01. The sequence goes on from JACORV010000135.1 coordinate 2,691, forward strand.
CGCCGGCGCGGCGGCGCTGCCACCCAGCACCTCGTGCAGCCGGACCAACGGCAACAGGCGGCCGCGCAGCAGCACCGTTTCCCGTCCCTGCACCCGATGGATTTCTTCCGGCTTAGGGTCCACCGTCTCGGCCACGTGAGTGAGCGGCAGCGCGTACAGCTCGGACCCCACGCGCGCGAGCAGCGCCCGCACGATCGCCAGGGTGACGGGCAGCCGCAGCGTGAAGGTCGTCCCTTTCCCCTCCTCCGTCCTGATCTCGAGCGAGCCGCCGAGCGCGCGCGCCGCGGTCGACACCACGTCGATCCCGACGCCGCGGCCCGAGACGTCGGTCACGGCGCGCGCGGTGCTGAAGCCGGATCGCGTGAGCACGCGGAACAGCTCCTGCTCGCCCAACTCCTGCTGGTCCGCAGCGACCAGCCCCATCTCGCGCGCTCGGGCCAGCACCGCCGCGCGGTTCACGCCCCGACCGTCGTCGCTGACGCGGATCGCGACCGACGAGCGTTCGCGCACCGCGGCCACGACCAGCTGCCCCACCGCCGGCTTGCCGCGCGCCACCCGGTCCTCCGACGGCTCGATGCCGTGGTCCACCGCGTTCCGGAGCAGGTGCACCAGCGGGTCCGCCAGCTCGTCGAGGATCGTGCGGTCCAGCTCGATCTCCTTCCCCTCCACCCGGAACGCGACCTGCTTGCCCATCTGCTTCGCGAGGTCCCGCACCATGCGCGGGAAGCGATCGAAGACTTGCCAGACCGGGGTCATGCGTGCCTGGATGATCTCGCTCTGGAGCCGGCCCGCGAGCCGGCCGATCTGGAGCGCGACTTCATCGAGGTCCGGCTCGGCCAGCCGGGACGTAAGGGACGCGAGCCGGCCGCGCGCGATCACCAGCTCGCCGATCTGGTTCATCAGTTCGTCGAGGCGCCGGAGGTCCACGCGGATGTGGCGCGCCCGCACGCCTTCCGCCACGACCTCGTGGAGCTCCTCGGCGACCTCCACGGTGTCCACGTCACCGGCCGCGCGGAGCGCCTCCTCGACGACGACGGCGTCCGCCTCCGAGTCCAGCCGGAAGGAGAACGTCCCGTCGAAGCCCTCCGTCTCCATCGCGGCCGGCGCCGGCGCCACGGCGGAGACCGCACCCAGCGCCTCCGCCTTCCTGATGGCCAGGATCGCGCGCGCGCCCTTGAGCGCGGCCTGGGGGCGCAGCGCCACCCGCACCGTGCGCCCGCGGCCCGGACCCGCCTCGGGCATCATGACCGGGGCCGAGGGGCGCTGCCGGCCCGGTGTCGCGGGCGCGGCGCCCGTTCCCGCTTCGCGGTCCAGTTGCGCGATCAGCGCCTGGAGCGGCGCGGCGGCGTCCTTGCCGGCGACGGCATCCGCGATCGCGCGGTCCAGCGCGTCCGCTGACTTGAAGAGCAGCTCGAGCGTCGCGGGGGTGGCCGGTTTCTCGCCACGGCGGAGCACGTCGAGCAGGTTCTCGATCCGGTGCGACAGGTCAGCGACCGCCCCGTACCCCATCGTCGCGGCCATCCCCTTGATGGTGTGCACCGCGCGGAAAATCCCGCCCACGGGTTCCGGTGCGGCGGGATCGCGCTCCCACTCGAGGAGGAGATGGTTGAACGCGGTGAGGTGGTCGCGGCTCTCGGTCAGGAAGAGGTCCGCGTACTGGCGGACGTCCATCCTAGCCGAGAACGCGCTGCACCGCTTCGAGCACGCGCGAGGGTTGGAACGGCTTGACGACGAAGTCCTTCGCGCCGGCCTGGATGGCCTCGACGACGAGGGCCTGCTGGCCCATCGCGCTGCACATCAAGATCTTCGCGTTGGGATCGTCCTTGACGATCTCGCGGACGGCGTCGATGCCCCCCATGTCCGGCATCACGATGTCCATCGTGACCAGATCCGGGCGTAGATCGCGATACCGTTCGATCGCCTGCACCCCCGTCTCCGCCTCACCCACCACGTCGTAGCCGGCGCTCGTCAGAATGTCGCTGATCATGGTCCGCATGAAGATGGCGTCGTCGCAGACGAGGACTCGATGACCCACACCTTCCTCCTACGGCAGCAATGGCTCTAACAGGACGTCCGTCTCGAGTTGCACAAAGGTCTGACCGGCCGCCGACCCGACGGCGCGCACCAGATCGGGACGGACACCGGGCAAAGACGCGCGGTCGTCCAGGGAGGCCGACGCGACGGAGACGAGATCAAGCACTTCGTCGACCGCCAGGCCGACCGGTCGGGATCGCCGCTCGACGAGGATGACGGTGCCGCTTCCGGTCGCAAGGCCGGAGGGAAGGCCGATCGCCTCGGCGGCATCGATGACGGTCACCAGCGTGCCCCGCACATTGACGAGACCGCGCACGGCTTCCGGAGCACCCGGGATGCGCGTCGGCGGCGTCGCGGGGAGGATCTCTTGCACCGCCCCCGCCTCGAGCGCGAACACCTGCCCTCCGGCGCGAAAAAGGAGCAGCTTAAGGGCGGTCATTCGGCGCGCCGCATGCGAAGAAGCCAAGATACTGCAAGGGTTTGGAATCGGCAAGCAAAACCGCGTCGTCCAATGCGAGCGCCAGCGCCTGACGCAAATCGGCCGGCCATTCCGATCGGATGTCGAGGCTCTCGCCGGTCGCCGGGTGGGGGAAGCGCAGCCACGCCGCATGCAGCGCCTGACGCGGTGTCGCGCGCGCGAGGGCATCCGCCAGGTGCCTCGTGGCATCCGACCGCCGCACGTCCGCGCCCCCGTAGACCGGGTCGCCGACCACGGGATGCCCGATGGACTGGAGGTGGACGCGGATCTGATGGGTGCGGCCGGTCTCGAGCGCTACATGGAGGAGATCCGCCGGCCCGCCTCGCGCCACCGTGCGGACCCGCGTGAGCGCGAGGCGGCCTCCCACTCCGCGCGGGATGTGCATTCGCGTGCGGTCCGCCGGGTGCCGCGCCAGCGGTGCCTCGATGCGCCGTTCGTTCGGGCCGAGGTGACCCCAGGCGAGCACCGCGTACCGCCGCTCGATACGCCGCGCCGCGAGCGCCGCCCCGAGGCGCTGGTGCGCCCGCGCGGTCTTCGCGACGACCAGCAGGCCCGAGGTGTCCTTGTCGAGGCGGTGGACGATGCCGGGCCGGCCCTCCGCGCCGCCCCCGAGATGCATTCCGCGCGAAGCCAGCGCGTTGACCAGCGTGTCGTCCCAGTGGCCGGGGGCGGGGTGCACCACGAGCCCGGCCGGCTTGTCGATCACGGCCAGCTCCTCGTCCTCGTACACGATGGCGAGCGCGATGTCAGCGGGCGTGACCTGGCGCGGCTGGCGCTCGGGAAAGACGACCTCGATCTCCGTGCCGCGGGGCGGCGCGAGCGAACGGCGCGCCTTCTCGCCCGCCACGCTGACCGCGCCGTCGGCGATCAAGCGGGCCGCCACGGTCCGTGAGAGCTGCAGCTGATCGGCCAGGAACCGGTCGAGCCGCTCCGCGCCATCCGTCGCCACGCAGAAACGGGTCGCCGGGGGAACGGCCACGGAGCCTAGGAGCTCGTGGGAGGGGCGGCCTCGGGGGCCGGGATGCTGGAGGGCTGCTGCTTCCCTTCGCCCCAAAGCGAGAGCGCGAGGGCGAAGGCGCCGCACGTGACGGCCATGTCCGCCACGTTGAAGGTGGGCCAGTGGAGCGAGCCCACCGTGAAGTCGAGGAAGTCCACCACGCCCCTGCTGGAGCGGACCCGGTCGATGAGGTTGCCCGCCGCCCCCGCGCAGATCGAGGCCAGGGCGTAGAGACGGAGCCAGTCACCGGGGCGCGTGGTCTTCAGCATCGAGCCGAGGACCACGAGCGCGGCAAGGGAGAGACCCATGAAGATCCAGCGCGAGTATTCACCCACGTGGAGGCCGAAGGCGGCGCCAGGGTTGTAGACGAGTCGAAGCTGGAAGAGCTCCCCGATCACCGGCACCCCGACGTAGCGGGGCAGGACCGTCTCGGCGAGGAGCTTGGTGGCCAAGTCGAGGACGATCACCGTTGAGACGACGCCGACGAAGCGGCGCTGTTCAGCGGCGCTTACCATCTTCCTCCTTTTCCTTGCAGCTGATGCAAAGGCGGGCGTGGGGCAGCGCGTCGAGCCGGTCGTAGCCGATGTCCTGCCCGCAGCTCTCGCACTTGCCGAATCTCTCCGGCGTCTTGTAGAGCCGGCGGAGCGCTTCGTTGAGGTGCCAGAGGAAGCGGCCCTCCTTGGACGCCATCAGGAACGCCTTCTCGCGCTCCATCGCGTCCGTGCCCTGGTCGGCCATGTGGAACGAATAGGACGACAGGTCGCCGTCTGAGGCCTGCAGCGTGGCGTTGAAGCTCTCGTCGTAATGACCGATCTCCTTCAACGCCCGCGCCCTCTCCTCCAGCAGCCGCTTCTCGAAGTACGCGAGTTGTCGTTTTGTCATAGCGAGATCAGTCCCTTCCGAGCGTTGCAGAGGCGCCGAGTTGCAGACCACGCCCTCTGCATTTCTCCGCCTTCTCCGGGGTTAGCCGGCGCGCCTCACCGCGAGTCGTGCCGTAAAGCCGTCCAGGTCGACCTGTTGCACTAGGTCGGCCGCCGGACCCGCCGCCTCCACCACCACCTCCCGCGCGAGGGTTTCCCCCGCAATGTACTCAGCATGGCGCCTGGCCGCCGCCCGGACCGCCTCGTCTCCGTCCACCCACAACTCGATCCGGTCCGTCACCTGGTAGCCCGCGTCCCGCCTCAGCCGCTGCACCCGGCTCACCACCTCGCGGGCCAGGCCCTCCTGCCGGAGCTCGTCGGTGAGGGTCGGGTCGATCGCCGCGACCACCTCGCCGTCGGTCTCGACCACCACGTCGCCCCGCGCCTGCCGGTGCAGCACCAAGTCGTCCGGCTGCAACGGGTGCAAGGCGCCCTGCACCGCGATCTCGACCGTCTCGCCCGCCTCGAAGCGGACCACCTGGTCCGGCGTGAGCCTCCTGATCGCCTCGGCCGCCTCGGGGGTCCTGTTGCCGAAGCGTTTTCCGAGGGCACGAAAGCTAGGCCGTGCCTCCAGGGAAACAAGGTCCGTCCCCTGGGTCACCAATTCGACCCGCTTGACATTCACCTCACCCATGAGTAGCGGCGCCAGAGCGTCAAAGAGCCCCGGGTCCACGTCCGCCGGGATCGCCGCCAGCATCCTCGCCAGCGGTTGGCGCACCCGCAGCGACACCTTTTCCCGCGCGCTGCGCGCCAGGGAGGCCAGCCGCCGCACCACGTCCATCGCGCGGTGGAGCGCCGCGTCCTCCATTTCCGCAGCCGCCGGGAAGGACGCCAGATGCACGGACATCCCGGTCAGCGCCCGATAGAGCAGGTCGGAGAGGAACGGTGCGGCGGGCGCCAACAACCGGGCGGTGACGCAGAGCACTTCGTGCAGCGTCGCGAGGGCGGAGGGATCCGCCTTCCCGCCCGGCACCCAGAAGCGCGCCCGGCTCTGCCGCACCCACCAGTTCGAGAGGTCGTCCACCACGAGCGAGACGATGGCGCGCGTCCCGACGGTCACGTCGTACCCGTCCCACGCCGCGCGCACCTCCCGCACCGTCTGCGCCAGCCGGCCCAGCAACCAGCGGTCGGCGAGCGGCCGCTCGCTCGGCTTGGGATCCGACCCCGACGCCGCCCAGTCTTCCGCGTACAAGTGGAAGAGATGGTAGGTGTGCCGGAGCTTCTCCAGCACGTTGCCCGCCACGTCGGGGATGGCCCGCTCGTCGAATTTCTTGGGCAGCCACACCTGGCTGGAGAGCAGCAAATAGAGCCGCGCGCCGTCCGCCCCGTGCTTCTCCACGACCGCCGCCGGGTCCACGACGTTGCCACGGCTCTTCGACATCTTCTGGCCCGTGGCGTCGAGGATCAGCTCGTTGACGATCACATGGCGATACGCCGTCTGGTCGAAGACCGTCGTCGCGATCGCGAGCAGCGAGTAGAACCACCCGCGGGTCTGGTCCACCCCCTCGGCGATGAAGTCAGCCGGGAAGTGCTCGAGGAACTCCCGCTCGTGCTCGAACGGGTAGTGCCACTGGCCGACCGGCATCGCGCCCGAGTCGAACCAGGTATCGATCACCTCGCTGGCGCGGCGCATCGTGCCGCCACACTGCTTGCAGCCCCAGGTGTATCCGTCGATGTGCGGCTTGTGGGGATCGAAGTCCGCGGGGAGCGCCTTGCCCCACCGCCCCGCCAGCGCGGCGAACGACCCGATCACTTCGACGTGCGAGGCGTCCTGATCGCAGATCCATACCGGAAGCGGCGTGCCCCAGAACCGGTCGCGCGAGAGCGCCCAGTCCACGTTGTTCTCGAGCCATTCGCCGAAACGCCCCGAGCCGATCTCCGGCGGGTGCCAGCCGATCCCGCGGTTGATCTCGACCAGGCGGTCCTTGACCGCCGTGGTCCGGACAAACCACGACTCGCGCGGGTAGTAGAGCAGCGGCGTGTCGCAGCGCCAGCAGAACGGGTAGGTGTGCTCGATGGTCTCCCGCCGGAGCAGCAGGCCGCCGGCCTTCAGCCGCCGGATGATCGCGTCGTCGGCGTCCTTCACGAAGACGCCCTCGATCTCCGGCCAGGTGGTGCCCCGGAACTTGCCCGCGACGTCGACCGGCACCGCGTACGCGAAACCGTGCGTGCGCGCGACATTGAAGTCGTCGGCGCCGAACGGCGCCATATGCACCAGCCCCGAGCCCTCTTCCGCCGTGACGAAGTCCCCGGCCACGACCTCCCAGCGGCGTCCTTCCGGCCACGGGGCCACGTCGAGGGGCCGGCGGTACTTGAGGCCGACGAGGTCCTTTCCCTTGAAGCGGCGGACCGGCGGGCCGGCGGTCAGGCGGTCAGACAGTGGCGCCGTGTCGCCGCCGGGGATGATGTGCGGCGCGCGGGATTCCGCGAGGATAATGAGCTTCCCTTTCCACTCGACCTCGACGTAGTCGAGATCCGGGTGCACAGCGACAGCGAAGTTGGAGACCAGCGTCCAAGGGGTAGTCGTCCACACCAAAAGGTACCGCTCCCCACTCCCCACTCCCGCGCTTTCGACCGGATACAGGACATACACCGACGGATCCTTCGCCGTGTCGTAGCCCAGCGCCAGCTCGTGGCTCGAGAGCACGGTGCCGCAGCGCGGGCAGTAAGGCAGCACCTTGTGACCGCGGACGAGCAATCCCTTCTCGTGGAGCCGCGAGAGCAGCCACCACACCGACTCGATGTACGCCTTGCTGTACGTGACGTAGGGGCGCTCGTAGTCGAGCCAGTAGCCGATGCGGTCGGACAGACTTTCCCAGTCCGCCTTGTACTTCCACACGCTCTCCTTGCAGCGGCGGTTGAACTCCGCCACCGAGAGGGTCGCGCCCGGGTGGTCGCCGATCTCCGTCTTGCTGCTGATGCCGAGCTGCTTCTCGACCTCGATTTCGACGGGGAGTCCATGGGTGTCCCACCCCGCGATGCGCGTCACGCGGCGGCCCTGCATCGCGTGATAGCGGCAGATGAGGTCCTTGATCGTCCGGGCGAAAATGTGATGAATGCCCGGCCGACCGTTCGCGGTGGGCGGGCCTTCGTAGAACACGAACGGCTTCCCGCCCGCCGTCCGGCGCTGCGTCTCGTGGAAAAGGTCCTCGGCCTTCCACTGGTGCAGCAGCGCCCGCTCGAGCGCGTCGGCGCGCTCGTCCACGGAGATCGCCGGATACCGGGAGGTGCTCACGCGGCCATCCGGCGAACGACGCCCCGGATGAGGTTGGTCAGCTTCGGCTCGGCGCGCATAGCGGTCGCGATGATGCGCTGGATGTCTGCCTTCTCGAGCGCGTCCGGCAGGCACTGGTCGGTGATGATCGACAGGCCGAGGACCTTCATGCCGGCGTGCACGGCGGCGATCACCTCGGGGACGGTACTCATCCCGACCACGTCGGCGCCGATCGCGCGCAGCATCCGGTACTCGGCGCGCGTCTCGAGGTTGGGGCCGGCCTCGGCGACGTAGACGCCCTCGCGCAACGTCACCCCCTGCTCCAGCGCGACGGCGCGCGCGAGCGCGCGTAGTGCGGGATCGTAAGGCTCGGACATGTCCGGGAAGCGCGGGCCCAGGCGGTCGTCGTTCTCACCGACCAGCGGGTTGTCGCCAAGCAGGTTGATGTGGTCCACGATGAGGACTAGGTCTCCCGGGGCCCAGAGCGGGTGCATCCCGCCGGAGATGTTCGACACGACCAGTGTGCCCGCCCCGAGGGCGCGGAGCACGTAGACCGGGAAGGCCACGCGCTGGAGGCCATAGCCCTCGTAGCGGTGGAAGCGCCCCTGCATCGCGGCCACCGGACGTCCCTCGAGCGTCCCCAGCAGCAGCTTGCCCGCGTGGGTCTCGACGGTGGACAGCGGGAAGCCCGGGATCTCGGCGTAGGGGATTTCGCACTCGAGCGCGATCTCGCGCCCGAGACCGCCCAGGCCGGTGCCGAGGATGACGGCGATCTCGGGCCGCTTCGGCCACCGTGCGCGCACGGCGGCCGCGGCTTGAGCTACGGACTCGTCGCTCACTCCTCGACGATCGACTTGATCCACTTGGGGGAGGACTTCCGGGCGTCGCGGGCGCGCTGCGCCTCGTCGGCAGGGGTGATCGAGCCAGCGACCTTGCCGAAGTTGGCGCCCTCGCTCGCGGCCAGCACTTCCAGCTCCGCCTTCTGGCGCTCGACCAGGGCACGGAGCGACGCGAGATACGCGTGGTGCTTCTGCGAGAGCTGCTGGCCGGAGGCCTCGAGCCGCTCCAGCTCTCGCCGCGCGCGCTCCAGTCGCCGTTCGGCGTCGGCTTCCGCCTCGCGGATGATCATCTGCGCCTCGCGCTCGGCCTGCTCCCGGGTCTCGGCGCGCAGCTGCTGCGCCGCGACCAGGGCGTCGTTCATCGCTTTCTCGCGGGCCTTGTAGTCCCTGAGCTGTTCCTCGACGTGCTTGAGGCGCGCCTCGAGCGCCATGCGCTCGCGCACCACGCGCTCCAGCTCGTCGGCGGCGCGCGAGCGGAAGTCCTCGACGGCCAGTGGGTCGTAGCCGCGCATGGCCTTCTTGAACTCCTGCTTCCGCACGTCGAGTGGCGTGAGCCGAAAGACGTCATCGCTCATGGCTGCCGCTCCCCGAAGAGGACCGTGCCGAGGCGGACCATCGTGGCGCCCTCCTCGATCGCGATCTCGAAGTCGTTGGACATGCCCATGGACAGACAGTTAAAGGTTGAAAGTTGAAGGTTGAAGGCGATGCGTTCCTTCAACAACCGGAGCCCCGCGAACACCTTCCGCTGAACCGTCACATCGTCCGTAAACGGGGCCATCGTCATCAGGCCGCTCACCCTGAGGTGCGGGAGCGCCACCGCGTGCGCCACCACCGCCTCCGCCTCTTCCGGCATCGCGCCGCTCTTCTGCGGCTCGCGCGCGACGTTCACCTCGACCAGCACGTCCTGCACCAACTCCCGCTTCGCCGCTTCCTGCTCCAGCGCGTCGGCGAGGCGGATCGAGTCGAGCGAGTGGAGCAGCGCGAAGCGCCCGACGGCCAATCTGGCCTTGTTGCGCTGGAGGTGGCCGATCAGATGCCACCGGACTGGTGCGCCGGGCCAGGCCTCCTGCTTCGCCAGCGCTTCCTGGACGCGGTTTTCGCC
>JACORV010000137.1 GCA_016179225.1 Gemmatimonadota bacterium
GCATTGACCACGGCGGAACTCCTCGCAATCCTTCTCTCCACGGGCCATTCGGGCCGATCGTCGATTGACGTCGCAGGCACGCTCCTGGCCGAAGGGGGGCCGGCGCTCGGGTCTCTTGCGCGCCGCCACCCGCCGGAGCTGGCCAAGGTGCCGGGCGTCGGCGAGGCGAAGGCGGCCCGCGTCGCGGCGGCCCTCGAGCTGGGCCGGCGGCTGCAGGAAGAAGGAAGGGGCGAGCGCCCGCGGATCCGGTCGGCGGCGGACGTATACCGGTGGTATGCGCCGCGCCTGGCCGACCTCGTCGCCGAAGAGTTTCACGTGCTCGCGCTGGACAGCCAGAGCGCCGTCCTGCGCGACCTCCTGATCACCCGGGGGATCTTGAACAGCTCGCTGGTGCATCCTCGCGAAGTCTTCCGCGGTGCCATCGCGGAAGCAGCCGCCGGCATCATCGTGGTGCACAACCACCCATCCGGCGATCCGACGCCGTCCGCCGACGACCGCGCCGTCACCCGGCAGCTCGTCGAGGCGGGCCGGATCATCGACCTGCCGGTGTACGACCACGTCGTGGTCGGGCACGGCCGCTACGTCAGCTTCGCGGAGTCGGGCCTCCTGTGACCACCGTCCGCGTCCCCGCGATCCCTGGTCTCTCGGACGTCCTCGAGCCGTTCGCGGACCGGCTCGACCTCGACCTCCTCGAGCGCGCCTACCGCCTCTCGGCCCGCGCGCACCGCGGCCAGAAGCGCTGGTCGGGGGAGGCCGCGGTTTCGCACGGCATCGCGGTGGCGCGCATCCTCATCGAGCTGCACCTCGACTCCGTCTCCGTGGCGTGCGGCCTCCTGCACGACGTCGTCGAGGACACCGACGTCACGATTCCGGACCTCGAGCGCGAGTTCGGCGCGGAGATCGCCACCATCGTGGACGGCCTGACGAAGATCTCGACGCTCACGTTCCGCTCCACGGCGGAGGAACAGGTCGAGAACTATCGCAAGCTCCTGGTGTCGGTGGCCAGGGACGCGCGGGTCATCATCGTCAAGCTCGCCGACCGGCTCCACAACATGCGGACGCTCGAGCACCTCCCCGAGGACAAGCAGCGGCGCATCGCGCTCGAGACGCGCGAGATCTACGCGCCGCTGGCCCACCGCTTCGGCATGGGGAAGGTGCGCGCCGAGCTGGAAGACCTCGCGTTCAAGTTCCTGGAACCGGAGGACTACCGCGCGCTCGCCAAGAAGGTCGCAGCCAAGAAGGCCGAGCGTGAGGAGCTGGTGGAGCGCATGCGCGATCCGCTGCAGCGCGCCCTCCAAAAGGCGGGGATCGCGGACGTGGAGGTGACCGGCCGTCCCAAGCACCTCTGGTCCATCAACAAGAAGATCCTGACCCGCAACCTGCCATACGAGGAAATCTACGACCTGATGGCGATCCGGGTGCTGGTCAACACGGTGCCCGACTGCTATCACTCCCTCGGCGTCATCCACGCGCACTGGACGCCGCTCCAGGAGCGCATCAAGGACTACATCGCGCAGCCCAAGTCGAACGGCTACCAGTCGCTGCACACCACGATCTTCGGGCCGGCGGGCCACCTCTACGAGATCCAGATCCGGACCCGGGAGATGCACCACACCGGCGAGTATGGCATCGCGGCGCACTGGCTCTACAAGGAGGGCCGCCCGCGCGACGACCTGGACCGGCACCTCACGTGGTTCCGGCAGCTCCTCGACCGCCAGCAGGAGGCGCAGACGCCGCAGGAATTCCTGGAGTTCCTGCGGATCGACCTCTACCAGGACGAGATCTTCGTCTTCACGCCGCAGGGCGACGTGAAGCAGCTGCCCAAGGGCGCGACGCCGATCGATTTCGCCTTCGCGATCCACACCGAGGTGGGCTACCGATGCCAGGGGGCGAAGGTGAACGGCCGGATCGCGCCGCTGCATCGCACCCTCAAGAACGGCGACGCGGTCGAGATCCTCACCTCGCCTTCCGCGCGCCCCTCGCGCGACTGGCTCGAGCACGTGCGCACCGCCCGCGCCCGCCAGAAGATCCGCCAGTGGATCAAGCAGGAGGAGCAGGCCGCGTCGGTCGCCCTGGGCCGGGAGATCCTGGAGCGCGAGCTGCGGCGGCGCCGCCTCACGATGCCGGACGACGGCCAGGTGCTGAAGGCGGCGCAGGGCTTCTCGTTCCCCGATCGTGCCCACCTCGAGGCCGCCCTCGGCCGGGGGGACGTGTCCACGGGCCAGGTGTTGCGCGCCCTCTTCCCGGACCTCTCCGCCGACGAACCCGAGCAGCCGGCGCCGGCCCCCGGCGCCATAGGCCGGCTGGTGCAGCGGATGCGGGTGGGGAAGGGCGTCCGGATCCAGGGCGTGGACGGGCTGATGGTGCGCTACTCCCAGTGCTGCCAGCCGGTGCCGGGCGACAAGGTCAGCGGCTACGTCACGCGCGGCCGCGGCATCAGCATCCACCGGGTGGACTGTCCCAACCTGCTCGCCCTCGGCGACGAGCCGGAGCGGCGGATGGACCTCGACTGGCAGGAGGTCGAGGGCGAGGTCTTCATGGTCCGCCTCGGCCTGATGGGCGAGGACCGGCGCGGCCTGTACGCCGACATCTGCACGGCGATCGCCGGGGCGGGCACCAACATCCGCTACATCGAGCTGCAGAGCGGTGAGGGCGGCACGACCGGGCACGTCATCGTCGAGGTCGAGAACCTCTCCCACCTCAACAAGGTCATGAAGGCGATCCGCCGTGTGAAAGGCGTCACGGAAGTCGGTCGCCGCGAACGTCTGGACGCGTGACCGGTCTGCAGGTTCAGGCGCCGTTCGAGCCCGCGGGCGCCCAGCCGCAGGCGATCGAAGAGCTGGTGCGGGGGTTCCGCCGCGGCGACCGCTACCAGGTCCTGCTCGGCGTGACGGGCTCCGGCAAGACGATGACGATGGCGCACGTGATCGCTCAGCTGGGCATGCCGACCATCGTCTTCTCGCACAACAAGACGCTGGCGGCGCAGCTCTATGGCGAGCTCAAGTCGTTCTTCCCCTCCAACGCCGTCGAGTACTTCATCTCGTACTACGACTACTACCAGCCCGAGGCGTACGTCCCCTCGTCCGACACCTACATCGAGAAGGACGCCTCGATCAACCAGGACATCGAGCGACTCCGGCTTCGCACGACTTCCAGTCTGATGGAGCGCGACGACGTCGTGGTGGTGGCGACGGACTCCGCGATCTACGGGCTGGGTGACCCGGTCGAGTTCCGCGAGCAGATGCTCCGCGTCGGCGCGGGCGAAGCGCTGGGCCGCCGCACGATTCTGGAGCGGCTGGTCGGCATCCAGTATCAGCGCAACGACGTCGCGTTCGAGCCGGGGAACTTCCGGGTGCGCGGCGACGTCGTCGAAGTCTTCCCCGCCTACGAGGAGCAGGCGGTCCGCATCGAGCTCTTCGGCGACACGGTCGAGCGGATCACCAAGATCGATCCGCTCACGGGTAAGGCGGTGGCCCAGCTCGAGCGCTGCGCGATCTATCCTGCGACGCTCTTCGTCACCGATCGCGGCAACCTCCAGCGCGCGGTGGCCGCGATCCGTGCCGAGCTGGCCGAGCGGCTGGCGGAGCTGCGCGCCGCGGGCAAGCTCCTCGAGGCGCAGCGGCTCGAGTCGCGGACCAATTTCGACCTCGAGATGCTGCTCGAGGTGGGTATCTGCCACGGCATCGAGAACTACAGCCGGCACCTCTCCGGGCGCGCGCCGGGCGAGCGGCCGGCGGTGCTGGTGGACTTCCTGCCGAAGGATTGCCTCGTCATCGTGGACGAGTCGCACGTCACGGTGCCCCAGCTCAACGCTATGTACACGGGGGACCGCTCCCGTAAGGAGACGCTGGTCGAGTACGGCTTCCGGTTGCCGTCCGCGCTCGACAACCGGCCGCTGCGGTACGAGGAGTTTCTCCGGCTCGC
>JACORV010000019.1 GCA_016179225.1 Gemmatimonadota bacterium
CCGGCGCGCGACCAGCCGTGCGGAGCCTCTCCGCCAGCCGCGCCACCTGCGTGGTCTTTCCCGCGCCCTCGATCCCCTCCAGCGCAATGAAGATCCCCCGCTCACTCACGTCTCACGTCTCGCAACTCACGTCTCTCGCCTTTGGTCTCACGTCTCACCCGAAGGTAATAATCCGGCTCTCCGCGCCCCGCTTCAGGCCCTCGAGTATCTGCTCGTTGATCTTGTACATGAGCTTGTCGAAGTTCGCCTGCGCCGTGACCACGCCCTGATACAGGGGATGGACCTGCACCCGGCCGATCAGTTGGTCCAGCTCCGTCTGCTGCTCCGGCTTCGGCGCCTCGCCCCGATCGGCCTGCTCCGCGAGCCCCAGCTGGAGTCCACGCAGGCGGTCCAGCGCGTCGCGCAGCTCCTGCTCCGCCATCATCCGGTCGTTGGCGCGCTTCAGCGCCTGGTACTCTTCGCTCTGGCCGAGGAGTCGGCCCAGCTCCAGCGCCCGTTCAACGATCATCAGAGTGCCCCGGATTGGCGGCCGTGCACGTAGCGCGGCCGCCCAAAAAGGTCCATCGCGACCTCGACGCGTTCGAAGCCGGCCTTCCGTGCCACCTCCGCCGTGGCGCTGGCCCGGCGCGCATCCACCTCGAGCGCGAGCAGGCCGCCCGGCAGGAGCGCGACCTTGGCCTGCCCGATCAGCTCTCGAACCGTTCCCATGCCGTCCGGTCCGCCGTCCAGCGCGAGTCGCGGCTCGTAGTCGCGAACCGGCGGCTCGAGCGCCTCCCACTCGTCCGTCGCGACGTACGGCGGATTGCTCACGATGGCATCCACCGGCTCGCCGAGGAGCGGCTCGAGGAGGTGGCCCCGGCGGAAGCTGATCCGCTCTTTGGCGCCGAGGAGCGTGGCGTTCTCGATGGCGAGGTTGAGTGCCTCGTTCGATGAATCGATGGCGATCACCCCCGAGACGCTCGCCTCCAGCGCGAGCGCGATGGCGATGGCGCCGGAGCCGGTGCCGACGTCCGCGACGACGGGAAGGCGGTCAGGCGGACCGGCGGTCAGGCGGTCCGCGTCTCCGTCCGCCTGGCCGCCGGACCGCCTGACCGCCAGACGCATCACCAACTCGACCAACCCCTCGGTTTCCGGTCTCGGAATGAGCACGCGTGGGTCCACGCTCAGCCAATGTCCCCGGAAGTTGACCCGGCCAACGGCGTATGCCTGGGGCCAGCCGGCCCCGCGCCGGGAAACTGCCTGCTCGAAGCGGTCACGCACCGCGACGGGTAACTCCCGTTGGCGGTCGAGCCACGCCGCGCTGGTCGCGCCGCAGACCACCGCGGCGTAGATCTCCTCTGTCTCGCGCCGCGCGTCGGGCACGCCCGCCGCCTGCAGGACGGACCGCGCACGCTCCAGCGCCTCCCCGACCGTCACCAGGCCCGCAACAGCAACCTCATCACTCATCACTCATTCACCTCATCACTCATCACCCATTCACCTCATCGCCTCATCACGCATCACGCTCTTCCTGTCTCCGCATCTTCAACGCCTTCACGAACTCGTTCAGCTCCCCATCCAGCACCGCCTGCAGATTGTGCACCGAGAGCCCGATGCGATGATCGGTCACCCGGCTCTGGGGGAAGTTGTACGTTCGGATCTTCGCGCTCCGGTCGCCGGTGCCCACCATGGCGCGCCGTTCGCGCGCGCGGGCGGCTTCCTGGTCCGCGATCATCTTGTCGAGCAGCCGCGAGCGCAGCACCTGGAGGGCCTTGACCTTGTTCTGGAGCTGCGACTTCTGGTCCTGGCACTGGACCACGATGCCGCTCGGCAGGTGCGTCACGCGCACCGCGCTGTCGGTCGTGTTCACGCTCTGCCCGCCCGGGCCCTGCGAGCGGAAGACGTCGATGCGGAGGTCCCTGTCCTCGATCCTGATGGCCAGTTCCTCGGCCTCGGGGAGAACGGCCACCGAGGCCGCCGAGGTGTGGTTGCGCCCCTGCGACTCCGTCGCGGGTACGCGCTGCACGCGGTGCACGCCGGCCTCGCTGCGGAGGTCGCCATAGGCGTTGGCGCCGCGCACGGCGAAGATCGCCTCCTTGAGGCCACCCACGTTGCCCTGGGAGAGGGAGATGATCTCGACCCGGTGCCCGCGCCGCTCGGCGTAGCGGGTGTACATGCGGAGCAGGTCCGAGGCGAAGAGCGACGCCTCGTCGCCGCCGGTGCCGGCGCGAATCTCGACGATGGCGTCGCGGTCGTCCAGCGGGTCGCGGGTGGTGAGCAGCTCGCCGAGCTCGGCCTCGAGCTGCGCGATCTCCGGCTCGAGCGCGGCGACCTCCTGGCGCGCCAGGGCGCCGAGATCGGCATCGCCCGACTCGGCGAGCTCGCGGGCGGCGACGAGCTCCTCCTCGAGCTTCAAGAAACGCCGCCCCGAGCGCACGATGGGCTCGAGGCGGGCGTGTTCCAGGCCAAGCGCTTTCAGCTTGGAAGAATCCCGCGCCGTGGCAGGGTCCGCCAGCTCGGCGGCGACCTGCTCGGCGCGTGCGAGCGCGGCCGCGAGGCGACCGCGCAGGTCAGCTTTCGGCCGAGCTCCGGTACTTAGCACGGAACCGCTCGACGCGGCCCGCGGTGTCCACCAGCTTCTGCTTACCCGTGAAGAAGGGGTGGCACTTGGCGCAGATCTCGAGGTGGATCGACTTGGCAGTCGAGCGCGTCTTCCAGGAGTTCCCGCAGGCGCACACCACGGTCACCGTATGATATTCGGGATGGATGCCAGCTTTCACGAACCGCGTCTCCGCACGCTGAAGGTCAGGTCGAACAGGGCGCAAATATAACCGGGACCACAACTTGGCGACAAGGTGAGCCCTGGCCTGCCATTTGACACCCGCCGGGGCTAACGGTAAACTTGGCGCAAACACCTACTTACGCCCATCTCGCGCCGGAACGGCATGTCAGCGACCGCCGTGCTGAAAAGGGTACCTCTCTTCACCGACCTCAGCGAGGCGGAGTTGGCACGTTTCGCGGAGGTAACGCGCGAGCGGGAGTACCCCAAGAACAGCGTAATCCTCTTCGAGGACGACCCCGGTGACGCGCTCTATATCGTTTCCACCGGGCAGGTGAAGGTCGTGCTGATCGGCGAGGACGGCCGGGAGGTCATCCTCTCGGTGCTGGACGACGGGGATTTCTTCGGCGAGATGGCGCTCATAGATGACGAGCCGCGCAGCGCGCACGTGATCGCGATGAGGGACTCGCATCTGCTGGTGCTGCGTCGCGAGGACTTCCAGACCCAGCTCGAGCAGCACCCGCAGATCGCCCTCAAGGTGCTCCGCGTGCTGGTGCAGCGGCTCCGCCGGGCCGACGAGAAGATCGGCGGGCTGGTGCTCCTGGACGTGAACGGCCGGGTGGCGCAACTTCTACTCGATCTGGCCGAGGAGGTGGGCGGGCCGAAGATCACCCGGCGCCTGACCCACCACACGATCGCCCAGATGATCGGCAGCTCGCGCGAAACGGTCTCGCGCGCGATGCGGGAGCTGGTCGAGCGCGGCTACATCGAGGTGAGCCGGCGCGAAATCACGATCAGGCAGCGCGACGCCCTCTTGTCCCTGACCGGCGCCAAGACGTGAGGGCCATCACGAGGTGCGAGTGACCCGTTTCCTAGTCCCGGCGGCCCCCTTTCGGGTAGTTTTCGGCGTGCCGCCCGCGATGCCCCGGCGATGAGCGTTTCCATCACCTACTGGGGCACCCGCGGAACGGTGCCGACCCCCGGCGCGCAGACGGCGCGGCTGGGCGGGAACACCGCATGCGTCGAGGTGCAGGACGGGAACGGGAACCTCGTCATCCTCGACGCCGGCACGGGAATCCGGTCCCTCGGCAAGCATCTGCTGGGCCGGAAGGAGACGAGCGGGCTCCGGGCGGACATCGTGCTGTCGCATGCGCACTGGGACCACATTCAGGGGCTGCCGTATTTCGCCCCACTCTTCATGAAGGGCAACGTGCTCCGGGTGTGGGGACCCAAGCAGGGCGACGTGGAGATGGAGACCATTCTCCGGCAGCTGATGCAGCCGGTGGTCTTCCCGGTGCCGCTGGACGCGCTGGCCGCGACGCTCGAGGTGTTGCACGTGAACGCCGACCCCATCACGACCGCAGGCTGCACCATCACCTCGATGCGGGTGCGTCACCCGGCGGTCACTCTGGGGTACAAGCTGACGATGGCGGGCGGGCGCTCGGTCGTCTACGTGACGGACGACGAGCTGGGCCCGGGGGGTGACTACGATGTCGGGCCGAACTGGCGGCAGCGGTTCGTGGCGTTCATCGGCGACGCTGACCTGCTGATCCACGATGCGATGTACACGCCGGAGGAGTACGACGCCCACGCCGGATGGGGGCACTCGACCTTCGTGGAGGCGGTGGAGCTGGCGCACGAGGCCGGCGTGAAGCGGCTGTCGCTGTTCCACCACGATCCCGAGCACAGCGACGACGCGATGGACGTGATCGTGGCGCGCGCGCGGGAAGAGGCCGGGAAGAAGAGCGGCGCGCTCGAAGTCTGTGCCGCGGCAGAGGGAATGACGATCAGGTTGTAGTGTCGGCTTCGCCCTGGCGCCAGGGGCGCTTGGGGCGCCCGTACTTTAGTCTTTCATCGGAGGTCGAGACGTATGAAGCGGTTGGCAGCGGGAACCTCAGCCCTGGCGCTGGCGGCGCTGGTCGGCGCGATGCCGGCCTCGGCGCAGGAGCGGCCTTCGGCGCCAGCCGCGGGAGCGCAGGATGCGCGCCCGGGCATGGCCGTCCTCGACTTCGACATCGGCGCGACGATCGGCCAGGACGCGGACGACTACCAGGCACTCCGGCGGGGCCTCGCCGCGATGACCATCTCCGAGCTCGCGGTAAACCCCGCGGTCCGCGTGGTGGAGCGCGCCCAGCTTCAGCAGATCCTCCAGGAGCAGAACCTGGGGCGCGAGGGGCGGGTCGAGGCGAATACGATCGTGCAGATCGGCCGCCTCATCGGCGCCAAGTACATGGTCACGGGCACGCTCTTCGACGTGCGCGGCGACTTCCGCATCGACGCGCGCCTCTTCGACGCGGAGACTGGCCAGATCCTCCGCACCCAGCGGGTCCAGGGCCGGCTCGACAACGTGTTCGACCTGATCTCGCGCCTGTCGGGCCAGCTGATGCGCGACGCCAACCTCCCGCCCCTAGGGCGCCGGGTACAGGAGGAGCGCCAGCGCCAGGGCACGCCGCCCACCCAGGCGGTGATGGCCTACTCGCGCGCCGTCCTCTACTCGGACCGTGGCGACACCAATCGCGCCGTGGAGCAGTACCGAGCGGCCCTGGCCGCGTTCCCGCAATACACCCAGGCCCGCGCCGATTGCAACCGCTTGCAGCAGGGTGCCTGCACGTGATATGCTGAGGCCGTGACGGCGGTCGTCGCGGCAATCGGACAATCGGGAGCGCGCCGGCTCTCCGTTCTCGGAGGGCTGGCGCGCTTCGCTTTGCGGGCCTTGGCGGCGGCGGGCCGGCTCAGCCGCACCGGCCGCTGGGTCACCCTGCGCGTCCTCATCAACCAGATCCGCTTCACCGCCCTCCAGGCGGTCGGGCTCGTCACGCTGCTGGCCGCCATCCTCTCGTTCCTGGTCATCGCCCAGACCAGCCGGCAGCTGGGCGCGGTCGCCCCGAACTTTTTCGGCACGATCATGGTGGTCGCCGTGATTCGCGAGCTGGGGCCGCTGCTCACCGCCCTCATCGTGGTGAGCCGCTCGGGCACCGCGATCGCCGCGGAGATGGCCACCAACCGCGTGCTCGGCGAGGTCACGGCGCTCGAGGCGATGGGCATCGACCCGTACATTTATCTGGTGCTCCCGCGCATGCTCGGCGCGATCGTGTCGGTGGCCTGCCTCATGGTGCTGTTCGACGGCGTGGCGCTCGTCTCGGGATACATCGGCGCGAACGTCGGGTCCGGCGGCATGAGCATCGGGCACTACAGCGACATCGTGCTCAGCACCCTGTCGGCCAAGGACGTCTGGCTCACCGTGGCCAAGGGGATCACCTTCGGCGCGGCGGTGGCGCTCTTCTGCAGCTACCACGGCCTCGCGGTGAAGGCGGGCCCCACGGAGATTCCGCAGGCGGTAACGCGCGGCGTGGTCGGCACCATCGTGGCGATCTTCATCATGTCGGCCGCCTTCGTGGCCATCGCGGCATGACCCCGGCCCGCGCGTCGTACCTGGCCAAGGCCTTCACGTTCGGCGTCGAGACCGCGCCGCCCCTCGTGTTCAAGGACCTCGACCTGCGCGACCGGCCCGACCACCCGAGCCACCGGTTCAACCTGACCATCGAGCCGGGGGAGGTCATGGCGGTCGTCGGGGACGAGGACAGCGGGGTGGGCGACCTTGGGAGCTACGCCCTCGGCCTCCGGCGACCGATCAGCGGCCAGGCGGTGGTTTTCGGGGCGGCGATCGTGGACCTCCCCTACTACGACCTCCTCGTCTTCCGGCGGCGGCTGGGATACCTTCAGGTCGGCGACGGTCTCTTGCAAAACCTCACCCTGCGCGACAACGTGGCACTGCCGTTGCGCTTCGCGTCCGACCACCGGCTGGCCCAGGTGGAAGGGCGCGTGACGCAGCTGATGGACGATCTCCATCTCCGGGCGGTGGCCGGCCTGAGGCCGGCGCAGGCGAACGAGGAAGACCGGCGCCGCACCGCGGTGGCGCGCGCCATCGCGCTCGACCCGGACCTGGTAGTGCTCGAGGCACCGTTCGACGGGCTAACCGGCCGGGCCGCCGTGGATCTCCTGGAGCACGCGAGCCGCCGCGAGGACGGCTCGCGCCGCACCATCTGTCTCACGGCGCAGGAGCTGGTCCCCTCCGTCCGGCGGCTGCTCACCCGCGTCGTGAAGGTGGTGGACGGCGAGGCGGTGGACGAGGCGCCGTGACCCGAACCCGATCGCTCATGCCGTGAAAGTACAGCGCACCGATCTCTACGTCGGCGTGTTCCTACTCGGCACCGTCGCCCTGGTGGTGGCGGCCCTGGTCGCGACCAGCGGCTGGGGGGTGAAGCGCTACGACGTGTACGTGCGCACCGACGATGCCAAGGACATCACGCTCGACACCAAGATCTTCATGCAGGGCCTCGAGGTCGGCCGGGTGGCGGCGATCTCGCCGCGGCCGGCGCCGGGCGCCGCGGGCCGGCTCGAGTTCATTCTGAGGCTCTCCCTCCTCGACGCCTTCCCCGACGGCACGCCGCTCCGGCTCCCTCGCGGGACCGACGCGGAAGTGGAGAGCGCGCTGTTCGGCGGCTCGACGGTGCTCCTGGCCGTGCACTCGGAGAGCGGCGGTACCCTCGCCCCCGGCGACACGATCGACATGCACCGGCAACCCGCAGCGATGCAGGCCTTCGGCGCGCTGGCCACCGACCTCAAGGGCACGATCCAGGAAGCACTGGTCGCCGCGACGGGGACGCTCGAGGCGACGCGCCGCCTGGCCGACAGCCTTACCATCGCTACGGGCGCGGCGCGCCGCTTCATGGTGGGGATCGAGCCCGGGACCGAGAAGATCATGGCCGGCGTGGCGGTGAACCTCGACCGGCTGCGGCTCATCATGGACAGCACCAACTCCCGGACGGCGATCACTTTCCGGGAGGTGGACGCGACGATCGTGCAGTCCCGGCGGCTCCTGGTGAGTGTGGACTCCCTCACCCGCCTGCTCGTCGCGATGGGCGGGGAGAACCGGCCGGAGGTCGCCGCGATGATCGTGAACCTGCGGCAGCTCTCCCAGCAGCTGCAGTTCGTCTTGGAGCAGGTGGGCCGGCGGCCGATGCGCCTCATCACCGGCGTGAAGCTGCCCGACACGTTGAGCGTGTCGCGGCGCGACACCAGCCGCGCCCGCGCGGCCCCACGGGACACGACCGCCGCGACCGCGCGGCCGGATTCCGCGCGCCCCGCCGCCTCGCGCGACACCACGCGGCGGCCCCAGGAGCGACGATGAAGTTCGTCCTCCTGCACGGACCGACCTGGGACGCGGGCGCCGCAGGGGCCACGCTGGATGCGGAGGAGATCGAGCGCCAGGCCATCACGGCGCTCGGCCCCGGCGCGATCGACGAGCGACCCACCGTGCTCCTGCTCGACGAGACGCTGCGCCGGCTCCTCGGACCGTCGGGGGTACGGGGCGCCGCCGACGCGGGCGCGAGCATCGTCGCCCTGGGCGCGCCGGGCGAGAGCGACATGCCGGCGGATCTCCCCGGGGCGGAGGTGGTCTCCACGTTTCTCACGCACCCGGCCGGGCCGCGGCAGCTCTTCGCCGCGCTGAAGGCCGGGTACCGCGAAGCGGCGACGCGGGTCGAGGCGCAGCGTGCCCGCGCCGAGATCGCGGCGCGCTCCAAGGAGATCAGCGAGCTAACGCGCATCGGCGTCGCGCTCAGCACCGAGCGCAACTACGATGTCCTGCTCGAGCTGATCCTGACCCAGTCGCGCCAGATCACCCAGTCCGACGGCGGCTCGCTGTACCTGGTGGAGGGGCGCGACACCCCGAGCCCGAAGCTCCGCTTCAAGCTGACGCAGAGCGACACGCTCCAGAGCGCCGGCTTCGTGGAGTTCACGATGCCGCTCGACCACCGGAGCCTCGCGGGGTACGTGTGCTCGACGGGCGAGCCGCTGGTCATCGACGACGTGTACTTCCTTCCGCCCGACGTCGAGTACTCGTTCAACCGCTCCTTCGACGAGCGCAACGACTACCGCTCGAAGTCCATGCTCACCGTCCCGATGAAGAACCACCGTGACGAGGTGATCGGCGCGCTGCAGCTCATCAACCGGCGGCGCGACCCCGACGCGAAGCTGACCTCGCCCGAGGTGACCGAGCAGCAGGTCATCCCGATCTCGCGGCGCACCGTGGAGATCGTGACGGCGCTGGCGGGACAGGCGGCGGTGTCGATCGAGAACAGCCTGCTCTACGAGAACATCGAGCGGCTGTTCGAGGGCTTCGTCACGGCGGCGGTGACCGCGATCGAGCAGCGCGACCCCACCACGTTCGGCCATTCGGGCCGCGTCGCCACGATGACCGTGGGCCTGGCCGAGGTGGTGGACCGCGCGGGCGATGGGCCGTACCGGCACGTCAACTTCAACCGCGAGCAGATCAAGGAGATCCGCTACGCCGGCCTGCTGCACGACTTCGGGAAGGTAGGGGTGCGCGAGCAGGTGCTGGTGAAGGCCAAGAAGCTCTACCCGCCGGACCTCGCGCTGCTCAAGAGCCGCTACGCGTTCATCAAGCGCACGGCCGAAACCGAGTACCACCGGAAGCGCGCCGATTACCTCACCGCGCACGGCACCGAGGGCTACGGCCAGTTCCTCGCCGAGCTGGACCAGGCGCACTTCGAGGAGATCGAGCTGCTGGAGTCGTTCCTCAAGACGGTGCTGACGGCGAACGAGCCGTCGGTGCTGCCCGAGGGGAGCTTCGAGGAGTTGCTCGCGCTGGCCGAGAAGCGGTTCGCGGACATCGAGGGCCAGGAGCAGGCGTACCTCTCGGACGACGAGGTGCGATTCCTGACGATCCGCAAGGGAAGCCTGGACGAGACGGAGCGGCTCGAGATCGAGAGCCACGTCACGCACACCTACCGGTTCCTGCTCCAGATCCCATGGACCAAGGAGCTGTCGCAGATCCCGCTCATCGCTTACGGGCACCACGAGAAGCTGGACGGCAGGGGGTACCCGAGGAAGGTGACGGCGGCCGACATTCCCATCCAGACGCGGATGATGACGATCAGTGATATCTTCGACGCACTCACGGCGGCGGACCGGCCATACAAGCGCGCGGTGCCGCTGCAACGGGCGCTGGACATCATGGCCGCCGAGGTGAAAGAGGGGATGCTGGATGGGGAGCTGTTCAAGCTCTTCACCGACGGGAAGGTGTTTGAGAGATTGGCGGGATAAAAGACAGAGTTGCAGGGTTGCAGAGTTGCAGAGTTGCAGCGGATGGCAGGGGAAAGTTTCCAGGAGGCAGGCATATGCCGGCGTACTCACTCACCGTCAACGGCCTGCGCCGCAGCGTCAACGTCGCGGCGGATACGCCGCTGCTCTGGGTGATCCGCGACAACCTCGGTCTCACCGGCACCAAGTTCGGATGCGGGATGGCGCTGTGCGGGGCGTGCACCGTGCACCTCGATGGCCAGCCGGTGCGCTCCTGCTCCACGCCGATCTCGGCCGCCGCGGGGCGGCGGGTGACGACCATCGAGGGCCTCTCCCCCGACGGCGGGCACCCGGTGCAGCAGGCCTGGATCGAGGAGGACGTCCCGCAGTGTGGCTACTGCCAGTCCGGGCAGATCATGGCGGCCGCGGCACTCCTCGCCGCGAACCCGCATCCCACCGACGCCGACATCGACGCCACGATGAGCGGCAACCTCTGCCGCTGCGGCACCTATAACCGCGTCCGCCGGGCGATTCACCGGGCGGCCGGGGAGGTCCCGTGAGCACGCCCGGCGCCCTCTCGCGGCGCGACTTCTTCAGGGTGGGCGCCGTCGCGGCGGCGGGTTCCGGCCTCGTGCTCGGCGTGTCCCTGCCCCACCGGCACGCGCCTTTCTCCTCGCCCGGGACGTTCGCGCCGAACGCGTTCGTGCGCATCGGCACGGACGGCGCGGTCACCGTGATGGTCGGCTACTCGGAGATGGGCCAGGGGATCATGACGGCCGTCCCGATGCTGGTGGCCGAAGAGCTGGAGGTGGACTGGACCACGGTCCGCTTCGAGAGCGCGCCGAGCGAGCGCGCGTACTACAACCCGCTTTTCGGGATGCAGGGAACGGGCGGGAGCACGACGGTGAGGGCCTCGTGGGAGCCGATGCGGCGCGCCGGCGCTGTGGCGCGCGAGATGCTGATCGCCGCGGCCGCGCAGGCGTGGGGCGTGGATCGCGCGACGTGCCGCGCCGAGAATGGCACGGTGGTTCACGCGTCGAGCGGGCGGCGGTTGACGTACGGCGAGCTGGCCACTGCGGCGGCGGCAGTGCCGGTGCCCGAGAACGTGCCCCTCAAACCCTCGAGCGCGTGGCGCGTCATCGGCCGCCCAATGAAGCGGCTCGACGCGCCGCTCAAGGTCACGGGCCGCGCCGAGTTCGGGATCGACGTCAGGCT
The DNA here is from genome assembly GCA_016179225.1 of Gemmatimonadota bacterium. Lineage (GTDB taxonomy): Bacteria > Gemmatimonadota > Gemmatimonadetes > Gemmatimonadales > JACORV01 > JACORV01. Next base: position 11,078 of record JACORV010000019.1, read on the forward strand.
GCCGGGGCTGCTCGTGGCCGTGGTGGCGCGCTGTCCGGTGTTCGGCGGCCGTGTGCGGAGCTTCAACGCCGCGCGCGCGCGCGCCCTGCCCGGTGTGCGGCACGTGGTCCAGATCTCGAGCGGCGTCGCCGTCGTCGCCCAGGGATACTGGCAGGCCAAGAAAGGCCGCGACGCGCTCGGTGTGACGTGGGACGAGGGGGCGAACGCCAACGTGAGCAGCGCGGGCATCACGCAGCTGTACGCGGACCTGGCGCGGAATCCGGGCGCAGTGGCGCGGCACGAGGGGGACGCGGCCGCCGCGCTCGCCTCCGCGGCCCGGCGCGTGGAGGCGACCTACGAGGTGCCCTACCTCGCCCACGCCACGATGGAGCCGATGAACTGCACCGCCCACGTTAGGCGCGACGGCTGCGACATCTGGGCGCCGACGCAGTTCCAGACCGCCTCGCAGGGCAAGGCGGCGGAGATCACGGGACTCCGTCCCGAGACGATCGCCGTCCACACGACGATGCTGGGGGGCGGCTTCGGGCGGCGCGCCGAGCTGGACTTCGTCAGCGACGCGGTCGAGACCTCGAAGGCGGTGGGCGCACCGGTCAAGGTGATCTACTCGCGCGAGGACGACATCCAGCACGACTACTACCGTCCCGCGACCTATAACTCGCTCGCCGGCGCGCTCGACGACGGCGGCTGGCCCGTAGCCTGGACCCACCGGATCGTCGGGCCCTCGATTTTCTCGCGCATCTTCCCGCAGTTCGTGCGCAACGGCATCGACGACTCCTCCGTCGAGGGAGCGGCCAATCTCCCGTACGCGATCCCGAACATCCTGGTGGACTACGTCATGCGGGAAACGGGCGTTCCGGTGGGCTTCTGGCGCAGCGTGGGCAATTCCCAGAACGCGTTCATCAAGGAATCGTTCCTCGATGAGTTGGCGGCGGCGGGCGGCAAAGACCCGGTCGAGCTGCGTCGCCGGCTGCTCGCCAATCAGCCGCGACATCTGGGGGTGCTCGAGCTGGCGGCGTCGCGGGCCGGCTGGGGAAGCCCGCTTCCCGCGGGGCGGGCGCGCGGCATCGCGGTGCACGAGTCGTTCGGGAGCTACGTGGCCGAGGTTGCGGAGGTGTCAGTCGCGGCGGACGGCACGCCGACCGTGCACCGGGTGGTGTGCGCCGTGGACTGCGGGACGGTGGTGAACCCACTCACGGTCGAGGCCCAAATGGAGAGCGGGATCGTGTACGGGCTTTCCGCGGCGCTCCACGGTGAGATCACCATCGACCGCGGGCGGGTGGTGCAGAGCAACTTCCACGACTACGCGCCGCTCCGGATGAGCGAGGTGCCGCGGGTGGAGGTGCACATCGTGCCGAGTACGGAGGCGCCGGGCGGCGTGGGAGAGCCCGGGACGCCGCCGATCGCGCCCGCGGTGTGCAACGCGATATTCTCGGCCACGGGCCGGCGGATCCGCAGGCTGCCCATTCGGGCGTCGGCGTAGCCGGCCGGGCGGGGAAGCGCGATGCTCATTCAGCTGAAGAAGGGTAGGGACGGCTCGGTACGCTACCCAGCCCGCGGCCCGGCTCACACCGTAGGCCCGCAGCTGATACCGGTGACACGAGGCCCGCGATCCCAGGCGCGGGCTCTCGTGCTTTTGGGAGACAGAGACGTGAAACAAGCGGTGAGAGGGTGATGGCG
>JACORV010000139.1 GCA_016179225.1 Gemmatimonadota bacterium
CATGGGCAAAGGGTGCGACACCTGCGGCGGCTCCGGCTACTAGGGCCGCGCCGGCCTGTACGAGGTCATGGCGCTCTCGCCCGAGTTGCGTCGCATGATCCTGCGCGGCGCCTCGACGGCGGAGCTCCAGGAGCAGGCCGTCAAGGACGGGATGCTAACGCTGCGCATGGACGGGATCGTGAAGATCAGGAAGGGCATCACGACGCTCGAGGAAGTGGTCAAGGAAACCGCGGGGGGATAAGTCGTGACGGCACCACAGGCACCGCAGCAGACAGCGGTCAACCTCCGCGCGCTGCTCGAAGAGATGATCGAGCGCGAGGCGTCGGACCTGCACATCACGGCCGGCGAGCGGCCCAAGCTACGCATCGACGGCGATATCACCAACAGCCGCATCGAGTACGTGCTGAACCCGAAAGACACCCTCCAGCTGGCGTACTCGATCCTCACGGAGCAGCAGAAGAAACGCTTCGAGACCGAGGACGAGCTGGACTTCTCGTTCGGGATCCAAAACTTGGCGCGCTTCCGCGGCAACGCCTTCAAGCAGCGGGGGTGCGTGTCGCTGGTGGTGCGGCAGATTCCGTTCCAGGTAAAGTCCTTCGACCAGCTGAAGCTGCCGGCCGTCGTCGCCAAGCTGGCCGAGAAGCCGCGCGGACTGGTGCTGGTCACCGGGCCGACCGGCTCGGGTAAGTCCACCACCCTCGCGGCGATGATCGACAAGATCAACCGCGAGTGGAAGGGCCACATCATCACGGTGGAGGACCCGATCGAGTTCATCCACCGGCACCAGGGCTGCATCGTGAACCAGCGGGAGGTGGGCACGGACACCAAGTCCTTCGCCACCGCGCTCAAGTACGCGCTGCGGGAAGACCCCGACGTCGTGCTCATCGGCGAGATGCGCGACCTCGAGACGATCCAGGCGGGCCTCACCATCGCCGAGACGGGCCACCTCGCCTTCGCCACCCTGCACACCAACTCCGCGGCGGAGACGGTGAACCGCATCATCGACGTGTTCCCGTCGCACCAGCAGTCGCAGGTGCGAGCCCAGCTGGCCTTCGTGCTCGAGGGCATCATCACGCAGACGCTGCTGCCCAAGGCGAAGGGGAAGGGGCGCTGCATGGCGTGCGAGATCCTGGTGATCACCCCCGCGATCCGCGCGCTCATCCGCGACGACAAGGTCCACCAAATCCAGTCGTCCATGCAAGCCGGCAAGAAGTTCGGGATGCAGACCATGAACGACTCGCTCTACGTACTGTACATGAACCGCGAGGTGGCGCTGGAGGAGTGCTTGCGCGCCACCTCGGAGCCCAACGAGTTTCTTCGGATGGTTGGGGAGCCGGTCCCCGGCGAGGACGAGAAGCCGGTGGCGCCCAAGGACCGGCCGCTGACGGGCGGGCTCAAGCGCTGAACGCGCGCACAGGAGGCTGACGGATGCCGGTCTTCAATTACACGGCCCGGACGTTGACGGGGGAGCTGCAGTCGGGCCAGATCGACCTGCCGACGCACGACGACGTCGTCGCCCATCTCCGGAAGAACCGGATGATCGTGGTGAAGGTCCAGCAAGCGCCGAAGGACATCAAGCTGTCCTTCGGCAAGGGGATCACCACTCGCGACATCGTGATCTTCACGCGCCAGTTCGCGACCATGATCAACTCGGGCCTGCCGCTGGTGCAGGCCCTGGACATCCTGGCGGAGCAGAGCGAGAACAAGACGCTGAAGGACGTCACGCGGTCCGTCGTGTACGACGTGGAGAGCGGCCACACCCTCGCCGACGCGCTGCGCAAGCATCCCAAGGCGTTCAGCGAGCTGTACGTCAACATGGTCGCGGCGGGTGAAGCGGGCGGCATCCTCGACACGATTCTCCTGCGCCTCGCGACCTTCATGGAGAAGAACGACGCCCTGGTCCGGAAGGTGAAGGGCGCCATGATCTACCCGGGGGTCATCTTCTCGGTGGCCGGCATGGCCATCGTCATCCTGCTGGTGTTCGTGATCCCGGTCTTCCAGGACATGTTCGCCGGCATCGGGCAGCAGCTGCCGCTGCCCACCCGCATCGTCATAACGGCGTCGGACGTCCTCAAGGGCTTTTGGTGGGCGATCTTCGGCGGCATCGGCGTCGCGTTCTTCGGCATCAAGCGCTACTACGCGACGCCCGGCGGCAAGCTGAACCTCGACAAGCTGTTGCTGAACGTCCCGGTGCTCGGCGACCTGATCCGCAAGTCCGCGGTGTCGCGCTTCACCCGCACCCTGGGCACGCTGATCGCCTCGGGCGTCTCGATCCTCGACGGACTCGAGATCACGGCCAAGACCGCGGGCAACCGGGTGATCCACGACGCGGTCATGGAGAGCCGCGCCTCGATCGCGGGCGGCGAAACCATCGCCGCGCCGCTCCAGAAGTCGAAGGTCTTCCCGCCCATGGTGATCTCGATGATCGCCGTCGGCGAGCAGACCGGCGGCCTGGACGAGATGCTCTCCAAGATCGCCGACTTCTACGACGAAGAGGTGGACGCGGCGGTCGAGGCGCTCCTCTCCCTCATGGAGCCGGTGATGATCGTGGTGCTGGGCGTGATCGTGGGCGGCATGATCATCGCGATGTACCTGCCGATCTTCGGCATGATCAACACGGTGCAGTAGGCGGCACCGAGCCCGCGTCTGGCGAGCCCGCGCAAGCGGGCTCGCTGTATTTTGAGGAGTCTTGCATTGTGCAAGACCTTGGCGTTCCCTATAGTTCGACCATGACCGTGGCCGCCGCGACCGGGAAGCGGATGATGCCCTGGCGCCGCCCGTCGGCGCCCGGGGTGGTGCCGCCTATCCGCACGCTGCTGCGCTGGCTCTACATCGGCCGCCTGTCGATCGCGTCCGGCGTCTTTCTCGGCGCCGCGCTGGCTTGGTTCCAGGCCGACATTTCCCAGCTCTTCATCGCCTCGCTCTGCATCACGACCGCGCTCGTCTTTACCGCCGCGTCGTTCTGGTACACGCACCTGCGGGCCGGAGAGGTCAGCCACACGTTCCTTTACTCGCAGGCGGTGTTCGACCTGGCGCTGGTGACGGCCTTCGTCCACATCAGCGGTCCGTTCTCCTACTTCGCCGCGCTGTACATCCTCGTCATTACCTTCAACACGGTGCTGATGCCGCTGGCGAACGGGCTGCTGATCGCACTGCTGGCCGGCATCCTGTACACGGCCGACGTGGTCATCGGCCACCCGGTCGAGCTGTCGGCCGCGCTCTTCCTCCAGGTGGCGGTGTACTGGCTCGTGGCCGGCGCGACGGGCTACCTGTCGAGCCGGGCGCGCGTGGCGGGCGCGGCGCACGACACCCTCGCCGCCGAGCTGCGACGGGTGCGCCTGGAGGCGACCGACATCCTGCGCAACATCAAGACGGGCATCCTGACCGTGGGGGGCGAGGGGAACCTCGTCTATGCCAACCCGACGGCCGAGGCGGTCCTCGGCCTCAAGGCAGGGGAGCTGCGCGACCAGCCGGCGCTGGAGTGGCTCGAGCGGATCGCTCCGGTGCTGGCCGACGCGATCCGGCGCACCGCGAGCGAAGGCCGCAGGGTGCTGCGGCGGGAGGCCGACGTCACGGTGGCCGGGCGCACCTTCCCCATCGGCGTCTCGACCACCGCGGTGCACGTCGCGGACGGCCACCCGCCGTCGGTGACCGCGATCTTCAAGGACATCTCCGACGAGAAGCGGCTCGAGGCGCTGCACCTCCGGACCGAGCGGCTGGAGGCGGTGGCCGAGTTGGCGGCCTCGCTCGCCCACGAGATCAAGAACCCGCTCGCCTCGATTCGGAGCGCGGTGGAGCAGCTCTCGCGCGTGATGCCGCCGGGCGCGGACGAGCGCGTACTCTCCGGCCTGATCGTGCGGGAGAGCGACCGCCTGTCGCGGCTCCTCACGGAGTTCCTCGACTTCTCGCGGGTGCGGGTGACCAGCTCCGCGCCGCTCGACCTCGTCGCGGTAGCGGAGGCGGGGATCCGACTGGCGCGCCAGCACCCCGACTGCTCGGCGGGGGCGGCGATCGAGCTGGCAGCCGTCGAGCGGCCGATCGCAGTGGAGGGTGACGAGGATCTGCTGCATCGCGTCGTGTTCAATCTCGTCCTCAACGCCGTGCAGGCGCAGCCCGCGAGCGCGCACGTGACGGTGGACGTCGGGGTCCCCGACGTGTCGCTGATCCCGGCCGGGATGGCGATGGACTCGCCGCGGATCCTACGGGTGCGCGACCGCGGTCCGGGCGTCGCGTCCGACATACTCCCGCGGCTCTTCGAGCCGTTCGTCACCGGCCGCCCCGGCGGCACCGGGCTCGGTCTCGCGATCGTGCAGCGCGCGGTGCGCGCCCACGGCGGCTTCATCTTCTGCGACACGACGCGCGGGCACGGCACCACGTTCTCGATCTTCATCCCCGCCCGGTTCAATGCGGAGGAGGTTGCGTGAGCCGGCCCTCGATCCTGGTAATCGACGACGAGTCGGCGATCCTCGACACCGTCCGCATCCTGCTCAAGAACGAAGGATTCGAGGTGAGCGTCGCGCAGGGCGGGCGCGCCGGGCTCGAGGCGCTGGAGAAGAGCCCGCCGCAGATCGTCCTGTCAGACGTGCGCATGCCGGGCGTGAGCGGCATCGACATCTTGACCGCCGCGCGCCAGAAGGATCCCGACATGCCGGTCATCCTGATGACCGCGCAGGCCGAGCTCAAGACGGCGATCCAGGCGGTGAACGAGGGCGCGTTCCACTACATCCAGAAGCCGTTCGGCAACGACGACCTGCTCGCGATCTGCCGCCGCGCCGCCGAGCACCGGCAGCTCAAGACCGAGAACCGGTCGCTCAAGCAGGAGATCCGCCGGCGCGAGCGGTCGCAGAGCGTGAAGCCGCTGGGCAAGAGCAAGCCGTTCGTGGAAGTGCTGCGCCTCGCGGAGATGGTGGCCCCGACGGACAGCACCGTGCTCATCCAGGGTGAGAGCGGGACGGGCAAGGAAGTCATCGCGCGTTACATCCACGAACTCTCGACGCGGGCCGAGATGCCGTTCCTCTCGATCAACTGCGGCGCGCTCCCCGAGGGCCTGCTGGAGTCGGAGCTGTTCGGCCACGTGAAGGGGTCGTTCACCGGGGCGGTGAAGGACCACCAGGGCCTGTTCGCCGCGGCGCGCGGTGGGTCGTTCTTCCTGGACGAGATCGGCGAGACGACGCCGGCCACGCAGGTGAAGCTCCTGCGCGTCCTCCAGGAGCGGGAGATGATCCCGGTGGGCGGCACCGAGGCGGTCCCGGTGGACGTGCGGCTGATCGCGGCCACCAACCGCGACCTCGAGGAGGACATGAAGAGCGGCCGCTTCCGCTCCGACCTCTATTACCGCCTCAACGTCATCGCCATCCATCTGCCGCCGTTGCGGTCCCGGAAAGACGACATCCCGATACTGGCGGACGGGTTCCTGCGCCGCCTGGCGGCCGGGCGCAGCGAGGAGCCAAAGCAAATCGCGTCCGACGCCATGGACGCCATCATGGCCTACGACTGGGCCGGCAACGTGCGCGAGCTGGAGAACGCGCTGGAGCGCGCGATCACGCTGGCCCGCGGTGAGGAGATCACCCACGCGAACCTGCCGAACCGCGTCACCGAGCGCCGCGCCGTGCCGCTCGTCTCGGAACGAGTGCAGGTGAACCCGACGCTCGAGGTGGTCGAGCGCGCCTACATCATGTGGGTCCTACAGAGCGAGGCGGGGAACAAGACGCGGGCGGCGGAAGTCCTGGGCATCGACCCGTCCACGCTGTACCGCAAGCTCAGCCGCTACGAAGGCGGCGAGGCGTGAGCGCCCGCCAGCGCTGGAAGGGCTACCATGAAGTAGTGTTGTCGGTCCTGATCCCCGCGTACAACGAGGGGCCCACGGTCGACGCCCTCGCCGAGCGGCTCGCCGAGGTCCCGCTCAAGCTCGAGATCATCGCGGTGAACGACGGCTCCACCGACGACACGGGCGCCAGGCTCGACGCGCTCCAGAAGTGCGGAAAGATCCACAACGTCATTCACCATGTGAGGAACCGCGGGAAGGGCGCCGCGATCCGCACAGCGATCTCTGCGGCGACCGGCGACATCATGGTGGTGCAGGACGCGGATCTCGAGTACGACCCCACGGAGCTGCCGGACCTCATGGCGCCGATCCTCGATGGCCGAGCCGACGCGGTCTTCGGGTCGCGCTTCCTGGGCGGGCCGCACCGCGTGCTCTTCTTCTGGCACATGGTGGGCAACCGGCTCCTCACGCTGCTGTCGAACATGCTCACCGATCTCAACCTGACGGACATGGAGACCTGCTACAAGATGGTACGGTCCGATGTGATGAAGCGGCTCCCCCTCAGGTCGGACCGGTTCGGTTTCGAGCCGGAGCTCACGGCGCGGCTGGCGCAGGCCAAGGCGCGCATCTACGAGATGCAGATCTCCTACTCGGGGCGCACCTACGCCGAGGGCAAGAAGATTGACTGGAAGGATGGCGTCGCGGCGCTCTGGCACATCCTGCGCTTCAACCTGATACGGCCGCCTTTCGGGTGACGCGCGGCGGATGAGCGACGTCCCCGAGGTCTCGGTGGTGATGCCGTGCCTCAACGAGGCGGCGTCGGTGGCGCGCTGCGTGGAGACGGCGCGCCGAGCGCTGGAGCGCGGGTATCTCGCGGGCGAGGTCGTCGTCGCCGACAACGGCTCCACCGACGGCTCCGTCGAGCTCGCCGAGCGGGCCGGGGCGCGCGTGGTTCACGCGCCGACGCGCGGCTATGGCGCGGCCTACCTCGCCGGCATCGCGGCGGCGCGCGGCCGCTACCTCGTCCTGGGTGACGCCGACGGCAGCTACGATTTCGAGACGGTGCCCGAGTTGGTCGCCGCGCTGAAGGCGGGAAGCGACGTCGTCCTCGGCTCGCGGTTCACCGGCACCATCCTCCCCGGCGCGATGCCGTGGCTGCACCGCTACGTCGGGAACCCCGTGCTCAGCCGCATCCTCGGCCTCTGCTTCGGCCAGCGCGTCTCGGACGCGCACTGCGGCCTGCGCGCCATGACGCGCGAGGCGTACGGGCGGATGCGGCTGCGCACCAGCGGAATGGAGTTCGCCTCCGAGATGGTGGCCATGGCGCTCCGTCAGGGGCTCAAGGTCTCCGAGATCCCGATCGTGTATCACCCGAGGGAGGGGGAGTCGAAGTTGCGCAGCTTCCGCGACGGCTGGCGGCACCTGCGCTTCATGCTGTTGCTCTCGCCCACGCCGCTCTTCCTGCTGCCGGGGCTAACCGCCGTCGCGATCGGCCTCGCGGGGCTGCTGGTGCTGCTGCCCGGGCCGATCCGCGTGGCGGCGCTCACCTTCGACTTCCACTTCATGTTCGTGTCGAGCGCGCTCGCGATCCTAGGCGTGCAGCTGGTGGTGCTCGGCCTCGCCGCGAAGGCGTACGCGCGCGCCGAGCATCTCGACCGCGGCGACCGCTGGCTGGCGTTTCTCGACCGGTGGTTCACGCTGGAGCGTGGCCTTCTCGCCGGCCTTGCCGTGCTCGCGGCGGGCCTGGGCATCAACGCGAAGATCCTGGTCGACTGGCTGGCCGCGGGGCGGGGCGAGCTCTTCGCGGTGCGGCCCGCGCTGGTCGGGCTCACCCTGCTCGTCGTCGGCGCGCAGATCGTGTTCGGGTCGTTCTTCATAAGCGTTCTGAGGGACGACGCTCGCGGATGAACCCCGCGCCGCGCGTCTCGGTCATCGTCCCGACCCGGAACGGCGCGGCGACGCTTCCCCCGCTCCTCGCCGCGCTCGGGCGCGAGGGGAGCGGGCTGGAGATCGTCGCGATCGACTCGGATTCGACCGACGCCACCCGCGAGCTTCTGGTGGGCGCGGGCGCGCAGGTGCTGGACCTCGGCGGCGAGAGGTTTGGACACGGCAGCGCGCGGAACCGCGCCGCGGCGGCCGCTTCAGGCGAGATCCTGCTGTTCCTGACGCAGGACGTCGAGCCGGTCGGCGACGGATGGCTGGCGCCCCTGGTGGCCGCGTTCGACGAGCCGGTGGTCGCGGGCGCCTTCGGCCGGCAGGTCCCGCGCGGCGCTTCGCCCGAGGAGGCGTTCCTCGCGGGCGTGAACTACAGTGGGGAGCCGCGCCGTCTCACCGCGAGAGACCTGGATCGGCGCTTCGGCCCCGGCGCCACATTCTTTTCCAGCGCCTTCGGAGCGGTGCGTCGGGCGGTCTGGGTGCGTCAGCCCTTTCCCGACATCGTGATGAGCGAGGACCAGGCGTGGGGGATGGCGGCGCTGCGCGCGGGGCACGAGATCCGCTACGTCCCCGAGGCGGCCGTCTACCACGGACACCGCTTTCCGTTGGCGCGCGTCTTTCGCCGCAACTTCGACAGCGGCTCCTCGCTCGCAGAGCTGGGCGTCGCGGGCGGGGCTTGGACGCGTGGCCTCGGGCACCTGGCACGGGAGCTGTCGTGGATCGCGGCCGAGCACGGCGTTGGCGCCGTGCCGCACGCCATCATTTACGAGGCGGTGCGGATGCTGGCTTTCCAGTGCGGCCGGCTGGAGCGGCGGATGCCGCGGGCGTGGGCCCGCCGGCTCGGCGAGGCGCCGCGGGGGTGAGTCGCGGGGCGCGGTCCCTCATGGGCCGAAGGACTCGAGCACCTCGTAGTGGGTTACGGTCGGCTCCATTTCCAGCAGGTAGTCGGCGTCCTCTGGGTAGTACCGAGCCCTCTCGACGTCATCGCCGGCGAAGGCGCGGATTGCGTCCAGGGAGTCCCAGTAGGTGACCAGCAGGAAGTGCGCGCGGCCGCCCTCGAGGCGGCGCAGCACGCACACCCCGCGGTTCCCCGGCGTCGCGCGATAGTCGCTGAGACCGGTCCTTTGGAGGTACGCGAAGTAGGCATCCGCTTTGGCGTCGGAAACAACGCCATGCCACGTCCGGGCGATCACAGCGGTCGTCATCGTTTCTGGATGATGTAGGCTCGCTCGAGCCACTTCATGAGCTGCGCATCCACGTCGCCGGGCTCGCGCAGGATCACCGAGTGCCCGACCCGCCTGGGGCCGAGCACCTCCCGGTGGACGATGCGGGGGTCTTCGATCAGCGTTTCGGAGAGGAAGCCCACGCGCAACGAGTCCTTCCGCACCGTGGCGCCGCCGAAGTGGTACTTGCTGGCGAAGTTGATCGACGTCTGCACCGCGTCGACCCGCAGCGGGCCCAGCTTCCTGAGCCGCGCGGTCAGCCGTTCCCACGTGCGCCTCACCAACGGGCTCGCCTTGCGTAGATGGTCTTCCGGCGTCCGGGCGCGGCACGAGTGCCACTGGCTCTTCTTCGCGAAGCGGCGACGGCAGCGCGGGCACTGCCAGAGGTTGGCGGCTTCCTGCCAAAGAGAGGGCACGATCGGTTCCTCGATGAGCTTGGGCGAAAGAGCACGAACAATATGCTGCGGCCGCCGCGAACGTAACAACGGCTGCTCATCGCGGCTCAAACCGCGGCTCGGCGTCTGTCGCCAAGGCGACGGCTAGCATCGCCGCTTCAGCGGCAGTTGCCGAGCGGCGGCTTCAGCCGCCGGGGCGCCGAGCGCCGTTTCAGTGACATGCCGCCCTTCCGGTGTCGTAGACGCGCCCGTCCGTAGCGATGAACTCCCACTGGTACTCGTTGTTTCCCAGCTCGAGCTTGAGAACGCCGAAGCGACCGGCGATCCGGACGAGGCTGTGCGCCGCGGGGAAGACGTGGAAGCGACGCAGCCGGGCGCCGCCCGTGCCCGCGACGAACTGGACGAGACCGCGCGCGGAGTCGGCGGCGCCGGAAGGGGTCTGCGGCCCGAACCGCTCGTAGTCGTGGTCGTGCCCGGACACCACGACGTCGGCGCCCGCCGTGTATAGGATATGCCAGATCCGGCGCAGCGCCGCATCGCTGCCGTGCGTGCCCGAGCTGAACCGCGCCCGGTGCCAATAGGCGATGGTACAC